>NZ_JAVRPS010000066.1:0-4020 GCF_032162105.1 Mycobacterium sp.
TCATCGGGCCGCGAACAGCACCGAGGACCGGCCTCCGTCGACGTCGATGACGGTGCCGTGGATATCGGCAGCGTCGTCGCTGGCTAGGAACACAGCGGCTCGCGCGATCGCGTCCGGCGTCACGAGACGCCCGAGCGGTGTGGTCGCCATCATCGGCCGGGCTATCTCGGCCACCGGGCTCGCGCTGTCGAAAGTCACGCCGGGAGAGATCGCGTTGACGCGCACCCCTTGCGGACCGAACTCTGCAGCCCAAGCGCGGGTCAGCGTTTCAATCGCTCCCTTCGACGAGGCGTACGCGGTTCCGGCGGGAATGCCTAGCCGTGCCCCCCAAGAACCCAGATTGAGTACTACACCCCGACCGACCTCAGCCATTGCAGGGACGAGTGCGGCTGTGAGGAAGTACGGCGCCTTTACGTTCACCGCCATGATGCGGTCGAAAGTCTCCCCGTCGATCGCCAGTGTGCCACCCGGCGGGTAGATGCCCGCATTGTTGACGAGGATGTCGATCGATCCGTAGACCTTCGTCGCCTGCTCCGCCAACTCACGTGAGCCTTCGACCGATCCGTCGAGCTCGTGACGGAGGAAACTCGCCTCGTCGCCGGCTGCCTGGATCGCTCCGACGACCGCGCGGCCGCGCGCGGCGTCGCGCCCTGTCACAACAACGCGCGCACCCTCGGCGGCGAACCGGATTGCGATTGCTTTCCCGATGTTGCTGGTGGACCCCGTGATCAGGGCAGCCTTGCCCCGTAGGCGTTCAGACATCCGCTCGCTCCTCGGTCAGCATCGTGAGCCAAACCTCTACGAGACCTCGGACGACGTCGTCGCCCGCGCGGTCGTGAGGTCGAGTGGTTGGAGGATGCGGTGGGGACGGAACAGCGCACGGGTCACCCGATCGTCGCGTAGCGCCAACTCGGCTCCGGGTCCGGGTCGGATCTCGATGTCGCCGGCGTCGGGAACGATTCCGCATCGGGGACATGCGCCGGCCGCGTCGAGATCAGTGCCGCACTCGGCATGCGCGAAGAGGCGGCGGCGACCGGCACGAGGGGCGGTTTGCTGATCACCCCATTCGGCCAGCGAATGCAGAATCGGCCAGAGGCTCCGTCCTCGATCGGTCAAGAGATACTCGCTTCGGCCGGGGCTGTACTCGCGTCGTTCGAGCATCCCTTCGCTGACGAGCCGGTCGAGTCGGTTGGTCAGCACCGCGCGGGGGATGTCGAGGTGGACCAGAAAGTCGCTGAAGCGGCGCACGCCGAGGAAGCAGTCGCGGATGACGAGGATCGTCCAGCGCTCGCCGACCAGCTCGAGTGCCCGAGCGACCGGGCAGTCCTGGAGTTCGTAGTCCTTGCCTAGTGCCATACGAGAATTGTAGCGCATCGGTCTTGTCACTGAACCGATGGAGGCGTACGGTTCAATCAACAGACCTTCGGCGTACCTCGAGGGCAGCCGGCATCCGCACACGCAGGAGAGGTGCCATATGGCGGTAACGACGAACGCAACGCCGCAACCGTTGGTGCGCTCCTACGCGGAGTGCTCGAACCAGAGGGTGAGCGCCGCGAATGGCGTGGACTACGCGTTCCGCGAGCTTGGCGACGGCGGGGCGCCCCGGGCGCCCGCAGGAGGCTCGGCGTTTCGACCCGGCAAGCCAGAGCGAATTGGCTCACCGGTGACGATAGCAAGGCCCGCCGTATGACTGCTTCGTCTCCACTCGCGATCGGACGCCGTATTGGATCGATCATGTGGTTCCCGTTCCTCTTCGCGATCGCCCTTCCTTTGATCTTCGAGGTCGCATTTCACGCGCCGCAACCGCACCAGGTTCCGATCGCCGTAGTCGGAAGTACTCGGCAGGTCGAGTCCGTCGTTCGGGAACTCGATGACATCAGATCGGGAGGATTCGAAGTCGGCCAGGCCCGGTCGCAGGCTGAGGCAGTTGCCGCCGTTCGCGATCGACACGTGGCGGCTGCGTACGTCGCGACCTTGCAGCCAAGTCCCGCCCTCTACGTGGCCAGAGCTGCCTCGGCGATCAGAGCCTCGTACCTTCAAGGAGTGTTCGCGCAACTCGCTGTCGAAACGCGCGCACCACCACCTTTGCTGGTCGATGTCGTACCATTGCTTCCCGGCGACAGCGGGAACGGGACATTCTTTTTCGTCTTTCCGATGTTGTTGGTCGCCATCGTCACCTCGCTCGTCCTATTGCAAAGAGCGTCGGCTTGGTCAATTGCTCGCCGCATGCTCGCGGTGGCCGTAATCGGTGCGGTGGGAGCGACGACCGCGTATGTCACGGTGGAGAGGTTGCGGGTGTTGCCGGACAAGCCTGTGCTGTTGTTCTACGCCTTCTTCCTCAGCCAGGTCTTGGGTCAGTTGCTACTCGGCGCGGCCCCGCTTCTGAAGCAGTACTTCCTGCCGGTCGCCATGACCTTCGCCCTGATACTTGGCGTCCCATCGTCCGGTGGAACGGTCCCACCCGATTTGCTTCCAACCGGACTGCGCTTTCTTTCGAATGTCCTGCCGCTGGCGCAGGGCGTGAAGGTCACGAGGAGCGTGGCCTATTTCGACGGTGCCGGGCTGCTGGCCCCGACGGCGATCTTGGTGGGGTGGGCTGTCGTCGCTCTGACCGCCATTGTCGTGAGCTCGAAGAAGAACAAGCCGTCGGATGAGCCTCGGTCCGGCGGTGTCACTCCACCAGACCCAATTACGGTTCGGTCGGCGGAGCTGCACAGCGGTGTTTCCGCGGCATAAGCGCTTTCGCTCAATACGCCATCTCCGAGTCGGAGGGATACCCCTGCCGCTCCAGAAGATCCACCACCCGGTCGGCGCCTACACGGCCGGAGAGAAGGGAGTTCGCCGAGATGAATCTCACTGACCACGCAGGAGTCCGGCTCAGTCACGGCAAGCCCAAGGTCAACGGCGTGGAGATCCACTATGCGATGGGCGGCGCGGGCGAGCCGGTGTTCTTGCTGCACGGCGTGCCGAAGACCATGTCGTACTGGCGCCACGTCGTGCCGCTGCTGACCCCGCACTACACCGTCATCGCGGTCGACAACCGAGGTTCCGGCGCCTCGCAGCGTCCGCTGACCGGCTACGACACCGCGACGATGGCCGGTGACGTCGCCGAGCTCGCCACCCACTTGGGCTTCGACCAGTTCCGCGTCGCCGGCGAGGACTGGGGCGCGGCCATCGCCTACGCGGTCGCCGCCTTCCACCGGCCCCGGGTGCAGCAACTGGTGTTCCAGGAAACGCTCCTCCCAGGATTGCCGGTCGCCGCGGGATTGCCGGGCGGCGAACACGACTCCTCGCTCGCCCCCGACGACATTCGCACCGGCTGGCACTTCACCTTCTTCGGCCTGCCGGACCTGCCCGAGTTGCTGTTGGCCGGACGGGAACGGCCGTTCTGGACGTGGTACGCCAGGCGCGCAATGTGGGACCCCAGCGCGCTGGCCGAGGAGGACGTCGACGAAATGGTGCACTCGGCCGAGCAGCCGGGGGGCACCAGGGCCATCTCGGAGATGTACCGCGCCCGCCAGACCGACGCCGAACAGAACCGCGCGCATTATGCCGACCCGATCAGCTGTCCGGTTCTGGCCGTCGGCGCGGAGGCTTATCTCGGGGACGCAGTGTCCAAGCAGCTCGCGCAAGTGGCCGGCGACGTCCGCGGCGTCGTCATCCCCGCGGCCGGTCACAACATCGCGCTGGAGAACCCGGCCGCCCTGGCCCAGGCCTACCTCGACTTCTTCGCAGGCGACTAAGCCGCGGGTTCAGCCATGTGACCCAGCGGGGCTGGCGGTATTGCGGCATGAATTTCTACGACATCGTGGAAAAGGTCGGGGAGACGATCGACAGCGCGGGAGTCATCGTCGTCATCGTCGGCGCATTGATCGCTTTCGCGGGC
Organism: Mycobacterium sp.; assembly: GCF_032162105.1. GTDB lineage: Bacteria > Actinomycetota > Actinomycetes > Mycobacteriales > Mycobacteriaceae > Mycobacterium. Next base: position 3,887 of record NZ_JAVRPS010000066.1, read on the forward strand.
GCAGTCATCGGTCTCACGCGACGCGAAGCCGACGTCTACCGCCGACTTCGCGAACGGCTTGGCCGGACCATCTTGCTGGGGCTCGAGCTCTTAGTAGCCGGTGACATCGTTCGCACCGTTGCTGCCAAACCCAC
>NZ_JAVRPS010000067.1:0-9310 GCF_032162105.1 Mycobacterium sp.
ACCTGATCGTCGCTGAGATCCTTGGTGCGCAGGTCGCGGTCGATGCTCGTCGCCGCCAGGATTTCCTGGGAGCGGGTACGGCCGATGCCGTAGATATAGGTCAGCGCGATCTCCATGCGCTTATCGCGCGGGAGGTCGACGCCCATGAGACGTGCCATCAGGCAGTGTTTCCTTCTAGTTTGCGGAGGTCTGTTCCCAGTCCGTTCCCGCCTGCTAGCGGGGTCCGGCCTCCGTGCCGGACGTGTTGAGCGGCCTATCCACTCAGTGGTACTGGGAGGTCTGCATTCAGTTGTGGACGTGCTCGTCTAGCCCTGACGCTGCTTGTGCCGCGGATCGGAGCAGATCACCATGACCCGCCGATGCCGACGGATCACCCTGCACTTGTCGCAGATCGGCTTGACGCTCGGGTTCACCTTCACGGCTGTTCGATCCTTCTAGGTTTCTCGGAGACTCGCGCAAGCGCTCGTCTCTGGTCTCGTTGGTGTGGTTGTGTTCGGACGCGTGGTTACTTGTACCGGTACACGATGCGGCCCCGGGACAGGTCGTACGGGGAGAGCTCCACGACGACACGGTCCTCGGGCAGGATGCGGATGTAGTGCTGCCGCATCTTCCCGCTGATGTGGGCGAGAACCTTGTGGCCGTTCTCCAACTCAATGCGGAACATCGCATTGGGCAGGGGCTCGACCACGCGACCCTCGACCTCGATGGCACCGTCTTTCTTGGCCATACTGTCTGGCGATCCTTAGCTTTTCGTTTCGTATCGACGTTTCGTATCGACTACGCCCATTCAGCGCAGCCTTCGATCCGACTTGAAAACGTGAGGCCGGATTTACAAATTCCAGTATTTCCAGGACAGGGCACGCGAGAAGCCGGCACGGAAACCGCACCGTTGGTCAATACTACCCGCTCGGCGGCGATGCCCAAAATCGCCGAACGCCCAGCTCAGCGACTGGCATTCTCGTGTCACAGCGTAATCGAACCGGAGGACCCGTGACGGCGCTCTTCGTCGCGACCACCATCATCGGCCTGTCAGCGGCGTGACGCCCGTATCTCCGCTGACTATGTCGGTGAGGTGTTGTTCAAGGATCGCGACGGCAGCCGCGTGCGCCTGCCCGCCATGAGCGACGCCCTCGCGCAGTTGCCCCGCCTCCACCCGTCTCTACATCATCGGTGTCGACGGCGAGTTCCTCCACGTCGCGTCGGCGACGGAGATCTAGGCCGTTCGCTCAGAGCGCTACGGGTGACCCGATATGCGGTGGACAACCAGCGCATACTTAGTAGTGATGACTGGACCTGATCCCCAGCCCCGCAAGCCCGTGATCCTCACCGTCGACGACGACCCCGCCGTCTCTCGCGCGGTCGCACGTGACCTTCGTCGACACTACGGCGAGAACTACCGAATCGTTCGCGCCGAGTCCGGGCAGGACGCGCTGGAAGCGCTCAACGAGCTGAAGCTGCGCGGCGACACCGTAGCGGTGTTCGTCGCCGACTACCGGATGCCGCAGATGAGCGGCATCGAGTTCCTCGAAGCGGCGATGGACCTGTACCCGCTGGCCCGCCGGGTGCTGCTGACCGCATACGCCGACACTCATGCCGCGATCGACGCGATCAACGTCGTCGACCTGGATCACTACTTGCTCAAGCCGTGGGATCCGCCGGAGGAGAAGCTCTACCCCGTCATCGACGGACTGCTCGAGGCATGGCGGGCCGTCGGCGACCGTGCGATCCCGCACACCAAGGTGATCGGCCACCGCTGGAACCCACGGTCGTGGGAGGTGCGCCAGTTCCTGGCCCGCAACCAGCACACGTTCCGGCCCTTCAACTCCGACGAGCCAAAGGGCAGGCAACTGCTCGACGCCGCGAACCTGGACGGACACCAGCTGCCCGTCGTCATCACCGAGGGCGGCGAGACGCTCGTCGATCCGACCAACGGTGAACTCGCCGCCATGCTCGGTCTGTCCACCGAGCCGTCGCTGCCGATGTACGACCTCGTGGTCATCGGCGGTGGGCCCGCGGGCCTTGCCGCCGCGGTCTACGGAGCCTCCGAGGGACTCGGGACCGTGCTCATCGAACGCACCACGACGGGCGGGCAGGCCGGGCGCAGCTCGCGGATCGAGAACTACCTCGGCTTCCCCACCGGCGTCTCGGGCGCCGAGCTGACCACGTCGGCGCGCAGGCAGGCCGAGCGGTTCGGCGCGGAAGTGATCACCACCAGGCAGGCCATCGGTCTCGAGGTCGGCGGATCGGCACGCAAGATTCAATTCGAGGACGGCAGCACGATCGGCGCGCAGGCCGTGATCCTGGCCACCGGGGTCGAGTACCAGCAGCTGCGGGTCACCGGTTGTTGGAACAACCCCGACGACCCCGACGGGTGCAATTACGTCGGTGCCGGCGTCTACTACGGCGCATCGGTGTCGCAGGCCTCGGAGTGCAGGGACGAAGACGTCTACATCGTGGGCGGCGCCAACTCGGCGGGCCAGGCGGCGATGTTCATGTCGAAGGAGGCGAAGTCGGTGACGCTGCTGGTACGCGGACCGTCACTGGAGGCCTCGATGTCCTACTACCTGATCCAGCAGATCGAGAACAACCCCAAGATTCAGGTCCGGACCTGCACCGAAGTGGTCGACACGTGTGGTGAAGACGGTCACCTGTCGGGTCTCTGGCTGCAGAACAGGCAGACCGGGGTGCGCGAGAGAGTCGACTGCGGGCGGCTGTGCTGCTTCATCGGGGCGACACCGCGCACCGAATGGCTCGACGGCGTCGTCGCCCGCGACGACCACGGCTTCATCCTCACCGGACCCGACCTGAAGGACGTCTGCGGCTGGACTCTGGACAGACCGCCGCACCATTTGGAAACAAGTGTGCCCGGTGTGTTTGTTGCAGGGGATGTGCGCGCCGAGTCCGCGAAGCGTGTTGCGGCGGCCGTCGGCGAAGGTTCGATGGCCGTGATGCTGGTGCATCGCTACCTGGCCGAGGCTTAGGAGGAAACCCCGTCATGGGTGAGAAGTGTCTGCCGGACGAACTGCGAACCCTGTTCCTGTTCGAGTCGCTGTCCGACGAACAACTCGCGACGCTGTGCGAGAACGGCCACATCGCCACGTACGAGCCGGGCCCCATCTGCATCGAGGGTGAGCCCGCGACGTGCTTCTACGTGTTGATCGAGGGCGAACTGGTGATGTCGAAGCGCTCGGGCGGCGACGACATCGAAACCAACCGGACCTCCCAGAGGGGGGTGTACTGCGGCGCATGGTCGGCCTTCGACCCCAACGAAGAGCATCAGTACGAGGCCTCGGTTCGGGTGACCAAGCCGTCGAAGTTCTTCGTGCTCGATGCCGACGCCTTCGGCCGATTCGTCCAGACCGAGTTCCCGATGGCCGTGCACCTGCTCGAGGGGCACAAGGTCGGCGGCATGCGCACCCGCAAGATCATCGACCAGCGGGAGAAGCTGCTCGCCCTTGGCACCATCACCGCGGGCCTGACACACCAGCTGAACAACCCGGCGGGCGCTAACGCCCGCGCCGTCGCAGACCTCCGCGACCGCGTCGGCAAGATGCGCCACAAGCTGGCCATGCTGGCCGACGGCAAGTTCAGCCCCGAGGCGCTGCGAGTTCTGGTCAGCGTCCAGGACGAGGTGGCTGAGCAGGTGGCCAAGTCCAAGTCGCAGGAAATCAGCGCGCTCGAGGCCTCCGACCGCGAGGATCAGCTCGGCGACTGGCTCGAGGACCACGGCATTTCAGGGGCGTGGGACTACCCGTCGACGTTCGTCGAGGCCGGCCTCGACATCGACTGGCTGGAGCGGGTCTCGGCGTCCGTCGACGTGGTGGACGCGTCGGCGTCGCTGCAGGGTGCCATCGGCTGGCTGAAGTACACCATCGAGACCGAGCTGTTGATGAATCAGATCGCGGAGGCCAGCGACCGGATCTCGGCGCTGCTGGCGGGCGCCAAGCAGTACTCGCAGATGGACCGCGCGCCCTATCAGAGCGCCAACGTCCACGACCTCCTGCGCAGCACCGTGATGATGTTCGGCGACAAGGTCGGCAAGGACAAACCGGTCACCCTCTGCAAGGAACTGGACACGTCGCTCCCCGAATTACTCTGCTACCCAGGCGATCTCAACCAGGTATTCACGAACATCATCGACAATGCGCTACAGGCCATGAAGGGCCACGGCAACCTGACCCTGCGCACCTCCCACGCCGGGGACGACTCGATCGAGGTCCAGATCTGCGACGACGGTCCAGGTGTGCCCGAAGAGCTGATCGAGCGCATCTTCACCCCGTTCTTCACCACCAAGCCGTTCGGCGAGGGCACCGGACTGGGCCTGGACCTGGCCTGGCGGATCATCGTGGAAAAGCATCACGGCACCCTTCGGGTGGAATCCAAACCCGGTGACACCCGTTTCATCATCGTGTTGCCGTTGGTCGCTCCCGGGCCCCCTGAGGAAGCCATCGTCACCGAGTAGTTTCGCGACGTGGTTTGAGATCAGCCCGATCGAAACGGAATACGCGCGACGACGCGGCGGGTTGACCCAACCATGACGAAACCCAATCTCGGCAAGTTTGGCGTGTTCGGTCGCGGCGCGACCCCCGAGCAAGCCAAGGAAATCGAAGCGCTGGGCTACGGCGCCATCTGGGTCGGCGGATCGCCACCCGCCGAACTCGACTGGGTGGAGCCCATTCTCGAGGCCACCGACACGCTGCAGGTGGCCACCGGCATCGTCAACATCTGGACCGCGGCGGCCGGACCCGTCGCGGTGTCCTTCCACCGCATCGACAAGGCGTATCCCAACCGGTTCCTGCTCGGCATCGGCGTCGGCCATCCCGAGGCGCTCACCGAATACAAGAAGCCCTACGACGCGCTCACCGAGTACCTCGACAAGCTCGACGAGTACGGCGTGCCCAAGGACCGCCGGGTCGTCGCCGCGCTGGGCCCGCAGGTGCTCAAGCTGTCCGCCCGACGCAGCGCAGGCGCGCACCCGTACCTGACCACGCCCGAGCACACCGCGCAGGCGCGCGAGCTCATCGGACCGGATGCGTTCATCGCCCCCGAGCACAAGGTGGTGCTCACCACCGATGCCGACCAGGCGCGGGCCGTCGGCCGCAAGGCGCTCGACCTGTACCTCGGCCTGGCCAACTACCTCAACAACTTCAAGCGGCTCGGGTTCACCGACGAGGACCTGGCCAAGCCCGGCAGCGACCGCTTCATCGACGCCGTCGTCGCCTACGGCACCGTCGATGCCATCGCCGCGCGACTCAACGAACATCTCGCCGCGGGCGCCGACCACGTGCCCGTTCAGGTGTTGACGTCTACTGACAAGCTGGTGCCTGCGCTCGCCGAACTCGCAGGGCCGCTGGGCCTGCGCTGAGCTGACCTCAACCCACGCCGACCAAAACCACAGGGGACCCGATATGACCGACGCAGTAACCCTCAAGCCCGACCTCGGCCGATTCGGCGTGTGGACGCTCGGCGCTCCCACACTGGAGCAGGCGGTCGAGATCGAGAAGTTGGGCTACGGCGCCCTCTGGGTCGGCGGGTCGCCCAAAGGTGACCTGGCATTCGTCGAGCCCATCCTCGAGAAGACCGAGACGCTGCAGGTGGCCACCGGGATCGTCAACGTGTGGACGGCGCCCGCCGATCAGGTCGCGGAGTCCTATCACCGCATCGAAGGCGCCTACCCGGGCCGGTTCCTGCTGGGCATCGGCATCGGGCACCCGGAGAACACCGACGAATACCGCAAGCCCTACGACGTACTGGTGGAGTACCTGGACGCGCTGGACGCAGCCAAGGTGCCGACCAGCCGACGGGTCGTTGCGGCGCTGGGGCCCAAGGTGCTCGAGCTCGCCGCCACGCGCAGCGCGGGCGCACACCCGTACCTGACCACGCCCGAGCACACCGCCCAGGCCCACGCTCTGATCGGCAACACGGTGTTCCTGGCGCCGGAGCACAAGGTGGTACTGGCCAGGGACGCAGAGCAGGCCCGCGCGATCGGCCGCGAGACGGTGGGCTTCTACCTGAACCTGAGCAACTACCTGAACAGCTGGAAGCGGCTCGGCTTCACCGACGCCGACATCGCCAAGCCGGGCAGTGACAAGCTGATCGACGCCGTGGTCGCGCACGGCACTCCCGACGCGATCGCCGCGCGCCTGACCGAGCACCTCGACGCCGGCGCCGATCACGTCACGATCCAGGTGCTCGGCGGCAAGGACGCCCTGGTACCGACGCTGGCCGATCTGGCCGGTCCACTGGGCCTGACACCGAAGTCGTGACACAGCTCGGGCGGGTCGGGGTCTCGGTCGGCGACACCGTCACCGGTGAGCAGGCGCGCGAAGTCGAACGGCTTGGCTACGGCACGCTGTGGGTCAACGGATCACCGGCCGCGAAGCTCGCGTTCGTCGAACCGCTCCTTGGCCAGACCACCACCCTGCAGGTCGCGACCGGCATCGTGAACGTCTGGTCGGCACCCGCCAAGGAGGTCGCCGAATCGTTTCATCGCATCGAGACGGCCTTCCCCGGTCGTTTCCTGCTGGGCATCGGCGTCGGGCATCCGGAGCACACCGGCGAGTACCACAAGCCCTACGACGTACTGGTCGACTACCTGGACGAGCTCTATGCCGCCGGGGTGCCCGCCCACCGCCGGGTGCTCGCGGCGCTGGGACCCAGGATGCTCGAATTGGCCGCCCGGCGCAGCGCCGGGGCTCACCCCGCGATGACCACCCCCGAGCACACCGCGCTGGCGCGTAAGACGCTCGGCAGCGAAAGCCTGCTGGCGCCGTCGCTGCTGGCGTCGATCAACCCCGACCCGGACGCATCCCGCACCGTCGGACGGCAGATCATCGGCAACTACCTCGGCACGATCAACTACGCCAGCAGTTGGCGGCGACTCGGCTTCACCGACGACGATCTGGCACCGCCAGGCAGCGATCGGTTGATCGACGCCCTGCTGGCCCACGGCACCGCGGAAGCCGTCGCCAAACGGGTGAACGAACACCTGGGCGCCGGGGCCGATCACGTGGCGGTTCTCTCGCCCGACCCGGCGAATCTGCTGCCGACCCTCGCCGAGCTGGCCGGCCCGCTGGGACTGTCGGCCGGAGGTTAGTGCCGCCGCCCGCTAGGGTTTGATCATGCGAATGCTGGTCACCGGCGGCGCCGGTTTCATCGGTGCCAACTTCGTCCACGCGACTGTGCGCGAGCACCCGGAGGTCGCGGTGACGGTGGTCGATGCCATGACCTACGCGGGCAGCCAGGAGTCGCTGGCACCGTTGCAGAACGACGTGGAACTGGTCCGCGGCGACGTCACCGACACCGAACTGATCGGCAAGCTCGTCGCCGAGTCGGACGCCGTCGTGCACTTCGCCGCCGAGACACACGTCGACAACGCACTGGCCGATCCGGAGCCGTTCGTCCGCACCAATGTGATCGGCACGTTCACGATTCTGGAAGCCGTGCGCCAGCACGGGATTCGGCTGCACCACGTGTCGACCGACGAGGTGTACGGCGATCTGGAGCTGCACGATCCACGCCGCTTCACCGAGGGCACGCCCTACAACCCGTCGAGTCCGTACTCGTCGACCAAGGCCGCCGCCGACATGCTGGTGCGTTCCTGGGTGCGGTCGTACGGCGTGCGGGCGACCATCTCGAACTGCTCCAACAACTACGGGCCGTATCAGCACGTGGAGAAGTTCATCCCACGCCAGATCACGAACGTGCTCACCGGCCGGCGGCCCAAGCTATATGGCACCGGCGCCAACGTGCGCGACTGGATCCACGTCGACGACCACAACCGCGCGGTGTGGCGGATCGTCGCCGACGGCGCGATCGGCCGGACGTATCTGATCGGGGCCGACGGTGAACGCGACAACCTTTCGGTGATGCGTGCGGTGCTGCGATCGATGGACCACGACCCCGACGACTTCGACTTCGTCCCCGACCGCGCGGGCCACGACGTCCGCTACGCGATCGACCCGTCGGCGTTGCGCGACGAATTGGGTTGGGCCCCAGAGCGTACCGACTTCGAGGCGGGACTGCGGGACACCATCGACTGGTACCGGGCCAACGAATCCTGGTGGCGACCGTTGAAGGACGGGGCCGAGGCGGTCTACCAGGAGCGGGGACAGTGACGTTCCGCGAGCTCTCCGTGCCGGGTGCGTGGGAGATCACCCCGACGGTGCACGGGGACGAGCGTGGCGTGTTCTTCGAATGGTTCTCCGATCGCGAGTTCACCGCCATGACCGGGCATCGCCTTGACCTTCGCCAGGCCAACACGTCGGTGTCGGCCGCGGGCGTGCTGCGCGGCCTGCACTTCGCCCAGCTGCCGCCGAGTCAGGCCAAGTACGTGACGTGTCTGCGCGGTGCGGTGTTGGACGTCGTCGTCGACATCCGGGTCGGCTCGCCGACGTTCGGGCACTGGGACTCGGTGCTGCTCGACGACCGGGACCACAGGTCGATCTACATCTCAGAGGGTCTCGGCCACGGCTTCGTTGCGCTGCAGGACGATTCGACCGTGTCCTACCTGTGCTCGGCGGGCTATGCCCCCGACCGCGAGCACACCATCTGCCCGACCGATCCGGCCATCGGGATCGACTGGCCCGTCGCCGACCCGACGCTGTCCGAACGCGACGCCGCCGCGCCGACGCTGGCCGAGGTTCAGGCGGCCGGCGTGCTGCCGACGTGGGATGACGCCCGGGCGTTCGTGGACGGGCTACGCCTGCCGCACCCCGCGGACTGACTTCAGCCGCATCCCAGCCCTCAAACCCCACGCCGCCGAGACTGCGCACAGATCCCGAGGAATCGCGATCCGTCAGCAGTTTCGGGCGGTGAGCTCTGCCACTTGCCAGCGTCTCACAAGAATACTAGGATATCCTAGTATTCGTTGCAGGTCGTTCTCAAAGGGCAGGTCATGACCACACAGATTCCCCACTTCATCGGCGGTGCGCGCACGGCCGGGACGTCCACCCGCACCGCCGACGTCCTCAATCCCAGCACCGGCAAGGTCCAAGCGCAGGTCGCGATGGCCTCGGCGGCTGACGTCGATGCCGCCGTCGCCTCCTCGGTCGAGGCGCAGAAGGACTGGGCGGCGTTCAACCCCCAGCGCCGCGCCAGGGTGATGATGCGGTTCGTCGACCTGGTCAACCAGAACATCGACGAACTCGCCGAATTGCTCTCCCTCGAGCACGGCAAGACCGTCGCCGATTCCCGCGGCGACATCCAGCGCGGCATCGAGGTCATCGAGTTCGCCATCGGCATCCCGCACCTGCTCAAGGGCGAGTACACCGAGGGCGCGGGCGGCGGTATCGACGTCTACTCTCTGCGC
>NZ_JAVRPS010000068.1:0-10097 GCF_032162105.1 Mycobacterium sp.
CGATTATTCGTGGAGTCCGCCGTAAGTCTATTGGTGGACGGCATGTTTAACGCCGACGGACGAGCAGGGAAGCGTCATGGTGACGAATTGTTCGCGCGGCGGTCCCTTGACCAATCAGTCGAATTACCGCCGGATTCGTCCCGTCACGGACACCGGTACTATTGCACAGCGCAGCACGGTTGTCGCGAACAACACGAGCCGACCGATACCGCGACGCTGACGTGCTGCACGCTCGGTGTCGTGTCGTGACCGTCTAGGCGGAGAGGGGGCCGCGTTGGCAACATCGGGTGACGAAGTGGGGCAAGCGCCTACGGGACAGGAGGTCGCCGCATCCGGCAGCGGTGAACCCGTCAATCGGCCCCAGCGACCGCCGGAATTGACGGGCCCTGAGTACTGGTTTAACTGGGGGTTCGCCGTCGTACTGGTCGTCGTGTTCGTCGTAGCAGGCATCATTCTTTGGCAATTCGTAGACAACAGTGGCATTGATGAAGCCCATTGGCATCGTTACGTTTACGTATTCAGCGCCTACCACGCGCTCGTATTCACCGCCGTGGGATGGATCTTCGGTCGGGAGGTACACCGCTCCACAGCAGAACGCGCCATAACGGACGCCAAGGAGGCCAGGCAGGAGGCGACGGCCGCAAAACACGAAGAAAAACAGGAGGCGCTGAACGGTCGCGCGCTTGCGGAAGCCGTCAAAGCTTCAGTCCACGCCTTGGGTGGTCTGCAAGGCTTCATCGATGCGTCGTCGACTGATGCAACGGCAGCGGCGTCGCAGCTGAATCGCCTTAAGCGCATTGCCGACCAGCGTTATCCGTAACTACGGCGCGATGATCCAAAGTCAGCAAGCGAGGCGCGCTATCGCGTGCGGTTGGTGATTCCGCGCTTCGCGGAGGCCATGCGAATGAGGGCCTCGGTGACTCGGTCTATACCCAGTTCGCCTGCGCTGACGGCCTGCTCGAGCCGATCCGGCACGGAGGGGACTTGGTCGGTGGTGATCCACAGCGCGGTGTCGGCGCCGGCGCGGCGCGGGTCGCCGACTCGGCGAACACCGCCAACAGCCCTAATCGCCGTGCGTGGCACATCATGGCCGCGCGCACCTCGTCGTCGGCGGGAGTGATGGGGAGGCACCGCTTGTGAGCGGATTTGTGAACGAAACGCGGCGCAACTGCCCGTATGGCGTGGAACGCCGCGTGATGGCGTGGACGCGGGACTAGCGGTGGCCTGCACGTTTGAGACACCGGCATCGACATGACGCTGTCACCGGTTAGCTCATAACCCAGAGGTCGCAGGTTCGAATCCTGTCCCCGCTACCAATGAAAGTGGCTCTGACCAGGCCAAACGGCCGCCAGCATCAGCTGGCGGCCGGTTTGTTTTGTGAACGCTTGTGAACGAGCGGCGGTCGCCGACCTCCGACTCGAGAGGTGGCGCACATCGACGACCTCGACCCCGCCACAAGAAGTACTTCTTGATGATTATCATGATCTGTGACAGTGTTGCCAGGTGACTAATTTTGACCCGGCGACGGGACCCGACGAAATGCTCGACTGGGACAACGTTTACAAACAGGAATCCGACGTCATAGAGGGACCGGCTCCGTGGAACATCGGCGAGCCCCAGCCAGAACTCGCCGAATTGATTCGGCAGGGCAGGTTTCGGGGCGACGTACTCGACGTGGGATGCGGATTTGCCGAATTGTCACTGGGTCTGGCCGCGCTGGGGTACACCGTCGTGGGTATCGACATCACGCCGACGGCGGTCGCTGCGGCCACGGCGGCAGCGGCCGAGCGCGCCCTGTCCACCGCGACCTTCGTGCAGGCCGACGCCACTTCGTTTACCGGCTATGACGGCCGGTTCTCCACCGTGGTGGACAGCACGCTGTTCCATTCCCTTCCGGTCGGGCTCCGTGACGACTACCTGAAGGCCGTCTACCGTGCAGCCGCCCCGGGTGCGTCCTACTTCATCCTGGTGTTCGCCAAGGGCGCGTTTCCTGCGGGATTGGCAGCCAAGCCGAACGAGGTGACCGAAGACGAGCTGCGGGCGGCCGTCGCCAAGTATTGGATCGTCGATGACATTCGCCCGGCATCGATACACACGTTGTTGCCCCAGTTCAGCAGGGCGGCGCCGCGAGTCTCATTCCCGGCCTTCGAGATCGACGAGAAAGGCCGGCCGAAGCTGGCGGCGTGGCTACTCACCGCGCACAAGCCGGGCTAAGTCGAGCGAGTTCGTCAGCGAACCGCACGAGTCATACGACTGATCGTCGGCAGGAAGAGCCGGCGACGGCACTCGACACGAGGAGGCACCGCAAATGAAGATCACCGTGTTCGGCGCGACGGGCGGTATCGGCAGACAACTGGTCGCACAAGCACTCCAACACGGGCACGACGTGACCGCGGTGGTGCGTGACGCCGACCGCTTGCCCATCAGCGACGTCGCGCTTGACGTCGTAACCGTGCCCGGACTCGAGCAGCCCGACCTACTGTGTTCTGCGCTAATGGGCAGCGACGCGGTCCTCTCGGCCGTGGGCCCGCGGGGCCGGAAGGACGGGCCGGTGGCGTCGACGAGTACCCGCACCATCCTGCGCGCGATGCAGTCCACGCGAGTGGCTCGATTGGTCGCGGTGAGCGCAGCTCCGGTCGGGCCCGTCCCCGACGGGGAGAGTGCGCTCAATCGCTGGCTGCTCCTGCCGATCGTGAGCAGGTTGCTGCGAAGCGTCTACACGGATCTGGGCGAGATGGAGGCCGAATTGCTCCGCAGTAGCGCGGCGTGGACTGTGATTCGGCCGCCAAAGCTCGTTGACAAACCGGTCACCGGAATCTACCGAACCACGTTGGGGGGCAACGTTCCCCGCGGCTTCTCGATATCGCGGGCTGACGCCGCACACCTGATGCTCGCTGCATTGGATCAACCCGCGACGGTCAAGCAGGCCGTCGGCGTCGCCTACTGACAACACTTACGAAGGGAGTATCGACGATGACCACTGCGTATGTCGCCGTGACACTGGTCGTCGTTGCGGCCAACGGCTTTTCGGGGATTGCCGCTCTGCTGCACATGAAGGCCATTCTTCCCGGGATGGTGAAAGCCGGCGTGCCCGAATCTTGGCTGACCTTCCCGATCGGAACGGCCAAGACCGCCGGTGCGATAGGTCTGGCGGCCGGCCTGCTGGGCCTGCATCTCGTCGGTGTCTCCGCGGCAATCGGTCTCGTCCTGTTCTTCGTGTGCGCGCTCTACACCCACATTCGAGCCAGTGACTACAGCGCGCAGTTCACTCTCGCGATCGGCTTTCTGGCGCTCAACGTCGCTGCGCTGGTATTGGCGCTACGGGTGTGAAGGGCGCCGGAAACCTACCAGCACGTGAGGATCCGCAGAACCGCAGAACACTGCACGCGGTGTCATTCGAGGGCTCGGACCAATGTAGGGAACACGCGAGTGAGAGACAGTGGCGACGTCACGGGTCAGGAACAAGCTGTGTGACGCTGAGACTGAGGCGCGATCTGGCCCGTCTCGATGAGTGCTCGATCGTGGGCTGATCGTCCACCCGCCGCGTTCTCGGCCCGAGGACGATCAGTCGCTCATTACCCCCAGCACGTCCAGTTCGGCGTTGACGGTGAGCTGCGCCAGATTCTCGTCGATCGGCCCGGTCGGCAGGAACGCGCAGGGCCAGACAACGGGTCGGACCGACCTGCACACCCTGACTGCGCCCGTAGGCGTACTACCGCAGCGAGTGTTGGCTAGGGCCATCGCAGGACGACGATCGCGTTGTCGATCTTTTTGAAGGAGTGGGCGCGCCGCTCGTGATGCTTCAGCTGCCCCGATCTGAGGTAGAGAAGTCGGTCCGTCACCGATCTAGATGAGGACGCGTCTGTGATGTCGCTCCCTCGTCGTGACCGGCCCGTGCCGCATGCAGACAGACGGCCAGGCGGTTGGCCGCACTTACGTGAATCGCGCGGGCGTGCCTCCATGACATTGACGCCACCGGGCTAGCGTTAGCGGGGCCGTCGCCGCCACGGCGGTCACGGTCGGCGTCGGGAGGGGTACGCGGTCAGATGCGCTGCACCACTTGCGCATTGATCGCTTGGTCGAGGAAATCGGCCGGGACGTCCGGCCATTGGGGCTGCCACCGGGCGGACCGCTGGTCGGCACGTAGTTCCGAAAGCGTTGCGGCGACGTACGGACCGCCGTCGACGAGGTAACGCAGCATCCGCAACTGTGCGCACTGCGCCGCGACGACCGCGATCGTGGCCTTCGCCTCATCGACGTGGCCGGCGGCCGAAAGGCTGCCACCCAGCAGCCGACGCGCTCGCAACAACGCCTGTGGGCGGTTCGGCGTCGCCGTTCGATCGACCCACTCCTTCGCCCACCGGCAGGCAAGTTCCCCCTTGTCCGGGTCATCGGCGTCCATCAAGATCCGGATTGCCGTGGCCTCTTCAAACTGCAGGGTGATCTCGTCGATCGCGTCAACCGGTTGGCGGCGTAGTTCGTAGGACGTCGGCGGCGACGGATCAGACCCCGGATACGGCGCAAGCCCGAGGCGGGTGCGTTCATGCTCCGCCATTGCCCGCAACCGGTTCAGTGATAGCGCCTGCGCCACCCGGGCGGCCTCGTCAAGCCGTTGACCGGCCGCAAACCGGTCGCCCTGAAGGGCCTTGATCCTCGCGGCGATCACGTAGCGGGCGATCTTGAAGTCGACCGACCCACCCTCGGGCCCGAGTTTGTAGCCTTCCTCGAGCAGGCGGCCGGCCTCGTCGAGATCGCCTCGCTCGTAGAGCAATTCGCCTAGTGCCGAACTCGCCAGCCGAGCGGTGTAGGAGTGGCTGCCGCCGGACCGCTTGGCAATCTTGAGAGCCTTGCGGAAACATGCTTCCGCCGTCGGTATGTCGAGCATCAACCGGTGTGCGAGGCCCGTGTAGCAGAGGCCGTGAACGACGTTGAACGTGTCGCGGTTGCGTTCGGCGTACGGTGCAGCCCACGCCTGGATCCGGTTCACTTCGTCGAGGTTGTAGTGGTACGCAGCGGCGAAGGTCGACACGGTGGCGGCCACGCCTACGGCGAACGGACGCAGCTGATCTCTCCGCGCGAGGCAGGGCGCGATGTGCTCGTCGATGCCCGCGAGCCGGTCCGAGCGCAGGTCGGCTACTCCCCGCACAACCCCGCCTTCCGCGCGCAGGTCTGTGATTTCGTCGTCGCTCAGACCGCACGACCCCAGCCTGGATTCCATCAGGGTCAGTGCCTGTTCGGCAGCTGGAATCCGGTGCAGCACAATGTTGGCCCAGGCCAGGGCGAGCTGCAGCCGCGGATCCGAATGCACGACGGCGGCCGGCAGCTTGCCCACCAGTCCGATCAGCGTGGCCATTTGGGAATTCGCCACCAAGTAGATGCCATCATTCTCGACGAGCTGCAACGCCCGCTGGTCATCGCCGGCCGAAAGCGCGTGATCGACCGCCTCGCTGACCAAGCGGTGCTCGGCGAACCACGTCGAAGCCACGCGGTGCAACTGCACGACCCGCTCGGGTTCATCACGGCCGAGCCGGTGCCGCAGGAAGTCGAGGAACAATTGGTGGTAGCGGAACCACTGCTCGTCGATCCGGCGCAGGAACAAGTCGCGCTCCTCGACCTGCTCGAGCATCGCCTGGCCGTCCGGCACACCGGACAACGCCGACGCCAGGTCGCCGCTGATGCGTTCGGTGATCGATGTTGCCAGCAGGAAGTCGAGCATCGACGGTTCCAGGGTGTCGAGCACGTTCTCGACGAGAAATTCGCTGATCGCGTGGTGACGGCCGGTCATCGTGCCGATGAGCCGGACAGGATCGTCGCGGCCGCGCAGCGACAACGATGCCAGCTGAAGTGCCGCCACCCAGCCGTCCGTCTTGGCGGTGAGCTCTTCGACGTCGGCGTGGTCCAGGTCCAGCCCACTCAGGTCGACCAGAAAGTTCTCCGATTCGGCGACGTCGAAACGCAATGCGGTGGCGTCGATTTCAAGAAGTTCGTTCTGCATCCGCATCCGGCTCATCGGCAGGCCGCTCTGGCTGCGGCTGGTCACCACCACGCTCAGGCCGGCAGCGACGTTATCGAGCAGGTAGCGCATCGCCGTGATGGTCGCCGGGTCGGTGACGCGCTGCCAGTCGTCGATCACCAGCGTCATGCGAGTGCCACTCTGATGGATCTCATTGATCAACGAGGTCAGGACATAACGCTCGGCCTCGTCGCCGTGCTCCTCCAAGACCTCGCCGAGCTCGGTCGCCAGCGTGGGTGTCACCGCGCGGATGGCCTCGATCAGATGGGACAGGAACCAGACGACGTTGTTGTCGTCGTGGTCGACGGTCAACCAGGCCACCGCGACGCCTTCGGCGGTCAGCAGCTTCGCCCACTGGGCGGCAAGCGTGCTCTTCCCGAACCCGGTTGGGCCGTGGATGACCGTGAGTTTCTTGTCCTGTTCTCGTAGGACGTCGATCAGCCGCGCGCGGTCGACCAACGCCTTCGTCGACACCGGTAGCTGGAACCGGGTTGCCGGCGTCGGGGGCGTCACCATCCGCGCTGGGTAGCTACTGGATGGCGTGCCCGGCGACCGCGTGGGGTTGTACCGGACCGTCGGCGCAGGTATAGGCACGGGCATGTCGTCGACCGGCAAGCCATGCCGTCGCTGCACGTCGCGCAACTGCTCCCCGAAGGCCTCCGCGGTCGCCGGCCGGTCCTCGATATCGCGCGACATCGCCCGCTCGATTACCGCGCATACGTCGGTAGGCAGGCCGGAGTCCCGCAGGCTCGGCATCGGGTGCCTGGTTATCCGGAGATACTGGGCGACCATCTGCTCACCCTTCCGACGCTCGAATACCGCGTGACCCGTGCCGGCGCAAAACAATGTCGACGCCAGGCTGTAGACATCCGAGCTCACGTCCGGTGGTTGGCCGAGCAGCACCTCCGGGGCCGTATACGCCGGCGAACCCATGACCGCGCCGTCCGCGGTCTCGAACCCGCCGATGATGCGGGCAATCCCGAAGTCCGTCAGCTGCGGTTCGCCGTACTCGGTAAGCAAAATGTTCGCCGGCTTGACGTCGCGATGCAGGGTCTCGCGTCGGTGCGCGGTTTCCAACGCGCCGGCGACCTTGACGCCGATGTGCAGCGCGTCGGCCCACCCGACCGGTCCGTCGTCATGAATCTTGGTCTCCAACGAACCGTGCGGGTGGTACTGCATCACGATGTATGGCCGGCCGGTGGCGGTCATCCCGACCTGGAAGATGTTGACGATGTGCGGATGCCCGGACAGTTTGCCCATTGCGACCTGCTCGCGCACGAACCGCTCCAGGTTGTCGGGCTCGAGATACGCGGTCAGCACTTTCACCGCGACGGTGCGATCGAGCTCGCGCTGGTTGCAGCGATACACCACGCCGAACCCGCCTCGGCCGATCTCCTCGGGATCCTCGAAACCGGCAGCCACCAACTCCGCCGGGACCCCGGCGTGCATATCGCCCTGCGTCGGCAGGGGGTCGCTGCTGGCCATCGCTCGCCTCGAACTGCACCGGCGCCATGGCAGCACCATGGCCACCCAACCTGAGCATAAGCCGAACGGTCATCCGCCGGTGGCCGATGACCAAGCGAGTGCCGGGCGGATCGAAATCATTTCGGCCCAGGATCGTAGCCCAGCATCGTGGACACATCGGGAACGGATTTGGGAACAAAACGTGGCGCCACTGCCGAGATGGCGTGAAACGTGACGTGATGACTTGGACGCACAATCAATCGTGACCTGCAAGTCTGGGACGCGGGCGGCGACGCAAGACGGCCACCGGTTGGCTCATAACCCAGAGGTCGCAGCTTCGAATCCTGTCCCCGCTACCAAACGAAAACGGCCCTCGGAGATCTCTCCGGGGGCCGTTTTCATGCCGCTTGTGGGAATGATTTGGGAACATAGCCTTGGTCGCGTGGCCGGGTTTTGTGGCTGCAGTTCCCGTCGCCAGCCGCGCATAGCGGGGCAACGGTATTCACGCTCTTTTCACCCAGCGGCGGTACGCCGCGATCCACTTCGCGCCGTCGGGCTGCGGTGTAGGCAACGGAAGGTCCAGGATCGGGATGCGCTGCGTCGATCGGCCGCGCCCGCAGACGGCCATGATCTGTCCGTCATCGGTGAGGTCAATGCCTGCCACGGTGACGTCCACGCCGAGGACCACGGTGTGAAACGGCACGGCGAGACTGTCGTCGAGCATGGTGTAGAAGCCGGTCACGCACTCGCTGTCGTTGTGGCAGTCGACAGTCGCCTCCGCGATCAAGGCATCAAGCGCCGCGCAATTCGATCGGCCCATCCGGCCAGTTTTCCATCCCCGGGAACCACGCCTTTGCAAAGGCTATTTAGTGGTCGCGCGCCAGCCGCTGAGCACGTCCTCGACGCGCTCGCACACCTGCCGCCGAGCCGTCTCCCGGTCGACGTCCGACACCAGGAGCAGGTCATAGCCGGTGTCGACGTGCCGGACCGCGGCCGCAACGGCGAGCGATACGGCGTCGGGATCAAGGACCCGCCCGGCCGCGCTGCGTCCGATCCGGCCGCTGCGGTCTCGCCGGGCATCCGCATCTGGCGTATTTATGTCGTACGATGATGACGTGACTACGACACAGCCTGAGCTTGAGGCCTTGCTTGCTCGGGTGAATGACGCCACCAAACTGTTGCAGCGATCCGCAACCGTGCCGAGCTCGGTGGCCCAGCTCGTCGACAGTTTCGAGGCGACGCTGGGCGCGGCGACGCCGCTGCGGCTGGAGACCGACCCGTATCTGACAACGACGTTGTGGGCCGCAGCGTTTCGCGCGGAGAAAGCGCTTCGTCACGACAACGGTGAACAGCAGCGGCGTGATGTTCGCGTTGCACTGGAGCAGTTCCGTCATGCATTGCGCGACATTGTCGAGAGCCGTCCCTACGACGATGGTGCGCCGGTCCGCGATGTTCTGATCAAAACCGCTGACGCCGTGGGTGTTCCGCAGAAGACGTTGGCCGAATTGCTCGGCATTTCGGTTCGCCAATTGCAGCGCTGGCTCGCTCCCGGTGGTGCCGAGCCAGCTGCGGATGACGCCGCTCGGATTCGAGCGGTTGGCAATGTCGTGAATCAGTTGCGTCACTCGTTTACCGGTCCGGGTGTTATGGCCTGGTTCGACCGGGAGCATCCAGTGCTGAAGAGTCGCCCGATCGAATTGCTCGACGACCCCCTCTGCTATCCGGAGCTTCTCGGCGCGGCTACTGCGGTGCGTGCCACGACCGGATGAGATTCACGGCATTTCGACACGCCGCCTATGACTCACCATGGTGGGCGTTTCCCAGCTCCCGATCGGGTCGATTCAACCGCGCCACGCAGCACACGGTTCAGTACCTATGTCTTCACCCGCTGGGTCCGGCAGCCGAGATGTTGCGGGACAATGTCGGCCCAAGCGGGGATCCCGACGAGGTGATCTTGAACCTCTGGACGGCGGTGGTTGATGTCGGTGACGTCACACGAGTCGATTTCGACGAGTGCGCCAACTACGGTTGCACGCCGGATGAATTAGTCGGCGACTACTACGCCCCTACACAGGCGCTTGCCGATGAAGTGCGAGCCAGCGGCGCGAGCGCGATGGTGGTGCCGTCAGCCGCACTGCCCGGGACGCAAAATTTGATCCTGTTCGGCGCACGCGTCCTGCATCCGTTCCTCTGGCAACCGCTTGTATCCGAAGAGATTCCGACAGGACATCTGACTGATGGTGCGCGTATTGCCGCCGAGGTGGCCAGCCACGTCCGCTGGTTCGGAACTGATCACAGCGCGCATCGGCAGTGGAAAAGGACGGGCAATTATGACCTGTTCGATGATCCCTTCGCGACGCGGTGGTGAGCTGACGCACGAACGTGAGGCGCCAGCCTCCGCGCACGCGTCGAAGCGCTGCCCGCGCCAGCAGCAGCCTGACGGCAGGTGGTCCCAGAGCTTCGAGGGGTCGCCTGGGCGGCACCGCCCGTCAACGCCCGACGGGCCAGTGCTCGACCGTGATGTCGTCCATGGGGAAGTCGGCGGGGTTGCCCGTCGCCAGGCGAGCATCAATGCCCGCGGTGGCGGCGGCGATCAGGCAGTCGGCTTGGTGAAGGGTGA
>NZ_JAVRPS010000069.1:0-10327 GCF_032162105.1 Mycobacterium sp.
CCGAACACCACCACCAGGCCCGCCGCCACCAGCAGCATGACGATCGTGAAGACGATGACGTTGATCAAGGTCCTGCGGTCCCGCGTCATCAGAAGTCATCCCGTTCTGCGAACGCACCGTTGAACAGGAACTGCAGCGTCGACGGCGGGTCGAACTGCAACTCGGTGTTCGGCTGGAACGGTACGTAGGCGTTGTCGGTGACCAGGAACGGTGAGTGGTACCAGGACCCGCCGAACTGCTTGGTTGGCACGTTCGGGAGGCCCCGGCAGTTCGGCCCGCCGGTTGCGTTCACCATCGGCAGGCTCTCCGGATAGGTGTAGGCGGGAGCGCCGGGCAGGAAGTTCGACGCTACGAACAGGCCCGGCCGGACACCGCCGATGGCGGGGGCGAACGTGTCGATCGCCTTCGCGGTGCCCTCGAGGATGCAGCCGAACTCCGGTGAGTAGTCGCCTACCACCTTCAACGGCGCGCGCAGCCGCTGGATGGCCGCGATGAAGTCCTCGGCGGCGGGCTTGAGGGTGGCGGTGCCGTTGTTGGCCAGCCCGGTGGCGGCGAGCAACGTGGCATTCAGGTTGTCCTGCTCGTCGACGAGCGTCTTGCTGATCGTGGGCAGGTTGTCGAACACCGTGACCAGATCGGGGGCCGCATCGGCGTAGATGTTGCCGACCACCGCCGTCTTCTGGAAGTCCTGCTGCAGCGTGGGCAGCTTCGGATTCAGCTGTTGCAGATAGTAATTCAGGCCCTGAAGGGCGGCGCCCGCATCGTCGCCGTTGCCGCGCAGACCCTCACCCAGTGCCGAGATCGTGGCGTTGAGGTTGATCGGATCGATCTTCTGCAGCACGTCGGTCAGCGTCTGGAACAGGGTGTTCACCTCGAGCTGCACATCCGAGGCCTGCACCTGCGCGCCGGGCCGCAGTGAGTTGCCGGTCGGCGAGTCGGGCGGAAGGAACTCCACCGCCTTGGCGCCGAACACCGTGGTGCCTGCGATGCGGACCTTCGCGTTGGACGGTATGTAGGGCAGCTGGCTGCTGTCGATCGCCAACGTGAGTTTGGCCTGATCGCCCGCGTACTCGATGCCCTTCACCCGGCCGATCTGGATACCGCGGTACTTCACCTTTGCGTCGTTCTCCATCACCAGGCCTGCCCGCGGCGAGGTCACCGTCACGGTGTCGACGGAGGTGAAGGCGGCGGTGTAGGAGAGGTAGGTGAACACGGTGGCGACGACCAGGAGGGCAGCCAGGATCGCCGCAGCGATCCTGACGTGGCTGCGCTTGGCGTTAATGTCCGGCATCGTCCCCGCCTATCCGGACAGGTTGAAGTTGCCGGACGCTCCGTAGACGGCGAGCGAGATGAACAGGGTGATGGTGACGACGACGATGAGCGAGGTGCGCACGGCCTGGCCGACGGCGATGCCGACGCCGACCGGTCCGCCGGATGCGTTGTAGCCGTAGTACGTGTGCACCAGCATCACGGCGATCGACATGACGATGGCCTGCAGGAACGACCACAGCAGATCTGTCGGCACCAGGAAGGTGTTGAAGTAGTGGTCGTACAGACCGGCCGAATGCCCGTTGATGAAGACGGTGGTGAACCGCGCCGCAAAGAACGCCGCAAGCACCGAAAGGGAGTACAGCGGGACGATCGCGATGAGGCCGGCGATGATGCGCGTGGACACCAGATAGGACACCGAGTGCACGGCCATCGCCTCGACGGCGTCGATCTCCTCGGCTACCCGCATGGCACCCAGTTGTGCGGTGGTGCCCGCGCCGATGGTGGCCGCAAGGGCGATGCCCGCGATCACCGGAGCCACGATGCGCACGTTGAGGAACGCCGAAAGGAAACCGGTCAACGCCTCGATGCCTATGTTGCCGAGCGACGAATAACCCTGCACCGCAATGACACCGCCGGAGGCCAGCGTCAGGAACGCCGCAACGCCGACCGTGCCGCCGATCATCACGAGGGCGCCTGCCCCCATGGTCATCTCGGCGATCAGGCGAATGGTCTCCTTGCGGTAGCGGGTCAGCGCATTGGGGATGTAGCGCATCGACTCGCCGTAGAACAGGGCCTGCTCCCCGATGTTGTCGACGGCCTTGGGCACGCCGCGGAAGAAGCGGCGCAGGCGGAGGGTCGCGTCGTAACTCATCGCGCCAGCACCCGAACCCCGATCGCGGTAGCGATCACGTTGATCACGAACAGGCAGATGAACGCGTAGACCACCGTCTCGTTGACCGCGACGCCAACGCCCTTGGGGCCACCCTTCACGGTCAGCCCCCGGTAGCAACCCACGAGGCCTGCGACCACCCCGAACAACATGGCCTTCAAGAACGCGAGCATCAGCTCGCCGAGGCCGGTCAGAATCGTCAGGCCGTTGATGAACGCGCCGGGGTTGACGCCCTGCAGGTACACCGAGAAGACGTAACCGCCGGACAGGCCGATCGCGCAGACCAGGCCGTTGAGCAGAAGCGCCACGAACGTCGAGGCCAGCACCCGCGGTACCACCAGGCGCTGGATGGGGTCGATGCCGAGCACCCGCATGGCGTCGATCTCCTCGCGGATGGTGCGTGCGCCGAGGTCGGCGCAGATCGCCGTGGCTCCGGCCCCCGCGACCACCAGCACCGTCACCACCGGGCCAAGCTGGGTGACGGTGCCGAACGCGGTGCCTGCACCGGACAGGTCGGCCGCACCGAGCTCGCGAAGCAGGATGTTGAGCGTGAACGCCACCAGGACGGTGAACGGGATGGCGACCAGCAGCGTCGGAACCAGGGATACGCGCGCGATCATCCACGTCTGATCGAGGAACTCACGGAACTGAAAGGGACGCCGGAAGATCTTTACGAAGGTGTCCAGGGACATCTCGACGAACCCGCCCACGGCCCGGGCCGGAGCCGCAAGCTGTTCGATCAACCTCGGCTCCGTTCTCGGCACGGGTGTCGAGTGGTTGTTGGCGAAGAACCCGGGAATACCGGTCCGAACGACCTTCCCACTCCACGGTTAAGCGGTGCTCTTAGTGAGCCGGCTCATATTAACTAGAACACGTTCGCAGTGTCAAAGAACCGCAAAATCCATCACCGCATGTCTATTTGTGCTGGTCAGAGCCTATGTGACACACGTCATCCTGAAACGTGTTCTACCGCTCACAGGACCTTGGCAGCCGAGACTGTCAGTCTCGCGACTCCATCAGTCCGATCGCCGAGAATCCGCGCTCCGGATCCCGGCCAGCAAAGTAATCACGCAGCGTTGCGTCGAGGTCGGCTGCGGCCCATGCATCGGACTCCGCGGTGAAGTGCTTCTCCGCCGTGGGCGCCGCAACCAGCGTCACTGTCGGACCATAGACGATGAACAGCTGCCCGTTGACCTCTTCGGCGGCAGGCGACGACAGGAACCGCACCAGGTTGACCACGTGCTCGGGTGACAGGCCGTCGACGCGACCCTCTTCGAGCTCGGGAGCGTCGCCGAACACGTCGGCGGTCATCGCGGTCCTGGCCCGTGGCGCGATGGCGTTGGCCCGGACGCCGTAGCGGCCCAACCCGCGCGCCGCCGTCAGGGTCAACGAGGTGATGCCCGCCTTGGCGGCCCCGTAGTTGGCCTGGCCGACCGGGCCGGCAAGGCCGGCCTCGGACGAGGTGTTGACGATACGGCCGTAGACCGTGCCGCCGTTCTGCTTGGCCTTGTCCCGCCAGTAGGTGGCGGCGTTGCGGGTGAGCAGGAAGTGGCCCCGCAGATGCACCGCGATGACGGCGTCCCAATCCTCGTCGGTCATGTTGAACAACATGCGATCACGGGTGATCCCGGCGTTGTTGACGACGATGCTCAGGCCGCCTAGGCCGTCCGCGGTGGAGACCAATTCGTCGGCGGTGCTTCGCGCGCTGATGTCCCCCGCGACAGCGACGCCCTTGGAGCCCGCGACGGCGATCTCGTCGAGGACGTCGGAGCGGTCCAGGGCGCCTGCGACGTCGTTGACGACCACCGTCGCGCCCGCACGGGCCAACCCGATGGCCTCGGCGCGGCCCAAACCGGCGGCGGCGCCCGTCACGACCGCGACGAAACCTGAGAGGTCAGTCGAGGCTGACCCTTCCTCGTGGACAGTCACAATATGAATACCTCTAGTCTTTCCGGATCAGGGCGGCTCTGGGGCACTCGGCGATCGACTGCTCCGCCAGCTCCTCCTGGTCGGCGGGCACGGGATCTGCCTTCACGACGGCGTAGTCCTCGTCGTCGAGATCGAACAGATCCGGGGCGATTCCCACGCACACCGCATTACCTTCACAGCGATCACGGTCAACTTCGACTCGCATGACCATCTCCTTCCGGCTCCTCTGCCCCTCGTGCGGACGGCCCGCCCTCGGTAAGTGGTCAGAATACGACGCGCCCGGACCGACGCCACCCAGGCACCGGCCTGGATTCCAAGACTAGAACGTGTTACAACCGGGAAGGACTACGGGTACCCAAAGAGCAGTGCGGAACAGTTAGGACTTGAGCAATGCGGATTGGCTACAGCCCCGAGCAGGAGGAGTTGCGCCGCGAGTTGCGCGCGTACTTCACCAAGCTGATGACCCCCGAGCGGGCGGACGCGCTGAGTTCCAGCGACGGCGAGATGGGGCGCGGCAGCGTGTACCGCGACACCGTCGCCCAGATGGGCAAGGACGGCTGGTTGACGCTGTCGTGGCCCAAGGAGTTCGGCGGCCAGGCCCGCCCGCCCATGGACGGGCTGATCTTCAATGACGAGGCGTCCATCGCGAACGTCCCGGTGCCGTTCCTGACCATCAACAGCGTCGCGCCGACGATCATGGCGTTCGGCACCGAGGAGCAGAAGAAGTTCTTCCTGCCCAAGATCGCCGCGGGCGAGCTGCACTTCGCCATCGGCTACTCGGAGCCGGGCGCGGGCACCGACCTCGCTGCACTGCGCACCACGGCGGTGCGCGACGGCGACGACTACGTCGTCAACGGCCAGAAGATGTGGACCAGCCTGATCGCCTACGCGGACTACGTGTGGCTGGCCGTGCGCACCAACCCGGAAGCCAAGAAACACCGCGGCATCTCGATGCTCATCGTGCCGACCACCGCCGATGGCTTCTCCTGGACCCCCGTGCACACGATGTCGGGCGTCGACACCAGTGCCACCTACTACCAGGACGTCCGGGTGCCGACCTCCAGCCTGGTTGGCGAAGAGCACGCCGGCTGGAAGCTGGTCACCAACCAGCTCAACCACGAGCGGGTCGCGTTGGTGTCGGCCCAACCGATCTTCTCCGCACTCGACGGAGTTCGCGAGTGGGCCCAGAACACCAAGGACGCTCACGGCAGGCGCCTGATCGACTCGGAATGGGTGCAGCTCAACCTCGCCCGCGTACACGCCAAGGCCGAGGTGCTCAAGCTGATCAACTGGGAACTGGCCTCCACCGAGGCCGCCCCCTCGCCCGCCGATGCGTCGGCGGCCAAGGTCTACGGCACCGAGTTGGCCACCGAGGCCTACCGCCTGCTCATGGAGGTTCTGGGCACCGCGGCCACGCTTCGGTCCGACTCGCCAGGCGCGCTGCTGCGCGGCCGCATCGAGCGCATGCACCGGTCGTGCCTGATCCTGACGTTCGGCGGCGGCACCAACGAGATCCAGCGCGACATCATCGGCATGGTTGCCCTCGGGCTGCCCAGGGTCAACCGCTGAAAAGCGGGCGAGAAACTTAGAGGAATAGCCATGGATTTCACCACCAACGAAGCCGTCACCGACCTCGGCGGCCTGGTCCGCACCATCACCGAATCGGTGTGCACCCCAGACCATCAACGCGAGCTGGACAAGGCCGCGCAACGCTACGACGCCGCACTGTGGGCCAAGCTGAAGGAAGCGGACGTGCTCTCGACCGCAGCCCCGGAGTCCGTGGGCGGCGGCGGTTTCGGCGTCCTCGAGCAGGCTGCCGTGCTGACGGCGTTGGGTCGCCAGCTGGCCGCGGTCCCCTATCTGCAGTCGGTCGTGCTCGGCGCGGGCGCCCTTGCGAAGTTCTCTTCCGTTGGACTGCAGAAGGACTGGGCCACCCCCGCGATCGAAGGCAACAAGATCATCACGGTCGCACTCGATGCGGAGATGGGTCAGGGTCCTGTTCAGGCTCAGTCGAACGGGGACGGTTACCGCCTCACCGGCACGCGAGCACTGGTCGCGTATGGGC
The DNA here is from genome assembly GCF_032162105.1 of Mycobacterium sp. Taxonomy (GTDB): domain Bacteria; phylum Actinomycetota; class Actinomycetes; order Mycobacteriales; family Mycobacteriaceae; genus Mycobacterium. The sequence continues at coordinate 6,156 of NZ_JAVRPS010000069.1, forward strand.
CGGTGGCCGACGCGTTCCTGGTGCCTGCCGAAACCGCGTCGGGCGAGTTGGTCTTCCTGGTCACCAAGGATGATCCGGGCGTGACGGTGACGTCGCTCGACACCACGGGGCACGGCAGCGTCGGCCACCTGGAGTTGCAGGGCACCGAACTCGGGTCCGACCGCGTCGTCGGCGGGGCCGACGTCGTCACCTGGCTGCGCACCCATGCGGCCTTGGGTCACAGCGCCTTTCAGCTTGGCATCATTGAACGCGCGCTGGAGCTGACCGCGTCCTATGCGACCGAACGCGAACAGTTCGACCGACCGATCGGCAGCTTCCAGGCCGTCTCGGCACGGCTGGCCGACGGCTACATCGATGTGAAGGCGTTGCGGCTGACGGTGACCCAGGCTGCGTGGCGGCTGTCCGAGGACCTGCCCGCCGACCTCGAGGTGGGAACCGCGGCGTTCTGGGCGGCCGACGCCGGCCATCGCGTCGCACACACCGCCGTGCACGTGCACGGCGGAGTCGGCATCGACACCGACCATCCGGTGCATCGCTACTTCTTGGCGGCAAAGCAGACCGAGTTCGCGGTCGGCAGCGCCACCGGGCAGCTGCTGCGCATTGGTCGCGAGCTCGCCGAGACGCCCGCCTGACGCGGCCCGCCAGGTGACCGCTGCACGCAACCCGACCGTCTCCGATCTGCTGGCGCCGCTCGTCGACGTCACCGATCGCGGCGTCCAGGACGAGACCGGGTCCGTCTCCTGGCGCGACCACATTGCGGCCGGCGCCCAGCTGGCCTCAGCCCTGATGGCGCGGCTCGACCCGGCGAAACCGCCGCATGTCGGTGTGCTGCTCGGCAATACGTCGTTCTTCTCCACCGTCCTGGTGGCGGCCGGGCTGGCGGGACTTGTCCCGGTCGGCCTGAACCCGACCCGGCGTGGCGAGGCGTTCGCACGTGACGTCGCCCATGCCGATTGTCAGCTGATCCTCACTGACGACCCGGATGGAGTTCCCGACGGGGTCGGCTACGTCGACGTCGAATCCCCCGCGTGGGCAGCCGAACTCGGGTCGCATCGGGACGCGCCGGTGACGTTCGCGGACCTGGGCCCCGACGACCTCTACATGCTCATCTTCACCTCGGGCACCAGCGGGGAGCCCAAGGCGGTGCGCATCACCCACGACAAGGTGGCGTTCCCGGGCCGGATGCTCGCGGATCGGTTCGGTCTCGGGCACGAGGACACCGCCTACCTGTCGATGCCGCTGTTCCACTCCAACGCGGTGATGGCCGGCTGGGCGGTCGCTGTGGCGGGCGGCGCCTCGATTGCCCTGCGGCGCAAATTCTCCGCGTCCGGGTTCATGCCCGACGTGCGCCGCTACGGCGCCACCTACGCCAACTACGTCGGCAAGCCGCTGTCCTACATCCTGGCCACGCCGCCGCGCGACGACGACACCGACAACCCGCTGAAGTTCCTGTACGGCAACGAGGGTGCACCGCGCGACCTGCAGCGGTTCGCCGACCGGTTCGGCGTGCTCGTGGTCGACGGATTCGGCTCCACCGAGGGCGGCGTGGCAATCGCACGCACCCCGGACACCCCGGACGGATCGCTGGGACCGCTGACCGACGAGGTCGCGATCGTCGACGTCGACACCGGCGAGCCCTGCCCACCGGGCAAGGTCGGCGAGTTGGTCAACCCCACCGGTCGCGGGTGGTTCCGCGGCTACTACCGCGACGACGCGGCCGAAGCGCAGCGGATGGCGGGCGGCGTCTACCACACCGGTGACCTCGCCTACCGGGACGAGAACGGATACGCCTACTTCGCAGGCAGGCTCGGCGACTGGATGCGCGTCGACGGCGAGAACCTCGGCACCGCACCGATCGAGCGAATCCTGTTGCGCTACCCCGACGTCGTCGAGGTGGCCGTCTACGCCATTCCCGATCCCGCGGTCGGCGACCGGGTGATGGCGGCGTTGGTGCTCCGCGAGGGTGCCGCATTCGAGGAAGGCAAGTTCGAGGCGTTCCTGGCCGACCAACCCGACCTCGGTCCCAAGCAGTGGCCGTCGTTCGTCAGGATCGGTGCCGCGCTCCCGCGTACCGCGACGTTCAAGGTGCTGAAGCGAATCCTGTCCGACGAGGGCACCGAGTGCGACGACCCGGTCTTTCCCGTTCGACGGTAGCGTGGCAACGGTGGGATACCGCGAACAACCGCCGCCCACTCGGCTGCGCGAACTCGTCGAGTGCGCGTGGGTGGTGGACGGTCCCGGCGGCCCGGTCCGGGTACTGCCGGACGGGTGCATGGACCTGATCCGGATGGATGGACGCATCGTGGTGGCCGGCCCCGACACCACCGCATCGATCAGCCGTCGTGGCGCAGAGCCGTTCGTGGGCCTGCGCTTTCGGCCAGGGGTGCTGCCCCGGCTTCTCGGCGTGCCCGCGGCCGCACTCCGCGATAGTCGCGTACCGCTCGCGGACCTGGGAGTGGCCGCGGCACGACATGGTTCGCTGGTCGAACTGGCCACTGCGCTCGCCTCCGGCGCATCGAGCAGCGAGACGGCGCCGTGGTCGATGTCCTTGCTCGGCCATGTCACCAGGAGTTTCGCAGGCGGCGCCGCCGTCGCCGGCGTCGCCGAACAGATCGGCTGGTCCAGCCGTACGCTGCAGCGCCAGTGCACGGCCGTCTACGGCTACGGCCCGGCGACGCTACGGCGGATCCTGCGGTTTCGGCGCGCGCGGCAGCTGATCGATGGCGGCGCGTCCTACGCGGAAGCCGCTGCGGCGGCCGGTTATTCAGACCAATCGCACCTGCATCGCGAGGTGCGCGACCTCAGCGGGAACGCGCTGTCGTCGTTGCGTCAGGTCTCCAGTGGCGCGAATAGGTCCACCCAGTTCCCGTCCGGGTCGGCCACCGTCGCGTAGCGCTGTCCCCACGGTGCGTCGTAGGGCTTCAGCGGTCCGGAGTGGCCTGCGGAGGTGATCTTCTCGAACAGCGCGTCGACCTCCGACGGGGCGCCCACGCCGAGCGCGAGCCCCAGTCGGCTGGCCGACGAGGCCGGAGGCGCCCAGCCGGGGTGCATGCCTGCGATCGTCTCCTCGGTATCGAAGGACAGCGTGTTGCCGCCGGGCAGGGCGACCGCCACGTGGGGCGGTCCGTCCGGATCGGGCACCGGCAGGCCGAGCAGTCGGTAGAACTCGAGCGATCGTTGCAGGTCGTTGGCGAAGATCTGGAAGACGGTCGACGTCAAGCGAATATCCATGCCGACACCGTAGAACGGAGCCTTCGTCGAGATCGTGAACGAATCGGACACAACCGCGCGATTCGAATCGAGCAAAGCATCCTAGAACAGCTGGCACCGACCGCAGCGAGTTCGCGTCACGGAATTTCGAGTAGATCTACTCACCCTGCGCAGGGCATGTTTTGAGCTACGCTTCGCTGCGGAATGGGGGTCGAACTTGTTTGCTTCGGCGCCCACTAGCGAATCACAGGAAGCCAAAGGAGTTAACGAATGAGAGCATCGGCGCTCACCGGTGTGGCCGCGGCAGTCACCGCCCTGGCCGTCGTGCTGTCCGGCTGCGGCTCGGACACCAAGACCGCAACGTCCAGCAGTTCGAGCACCGCAAGCTCGTCCAAGTCGTCCAGCGAGTCACCGACGACGTCCAATAAGCCCAAGGTCGCGCCGCGCGATCAGAACGCCGAGGGCCCCAACCCCTCGATCGCCAGCTATATCAAGGACAACGGGATCACCGAATCCCCGGTCCACATGGGCGATCCCGGCGCGCCGAAGATCGACCTGCCCGTGCCGGACGGCTGGGAGCCAGCCGGGGAGAACACCCCGGATTGGGCCTACCGGGCGATCATCTACACGGGTCCGGAGGCCGCGGAGTACACGCCGAGCGTCGTCGCTCTGGTGTCGAAGCTGACCGGAAACGTCGACCCGCAGAAGATCATCGACCTGGCCCCCGGCGAGCTGAACAACCTGCCCGGGTACAAGGCGATGAATGAGGGTGCCACCAGCACGCTGGGCGAGTACCCGGCCTACCAGCTGGGCGGCACGTGGGAGTCGGAGGGTCAGACCAAGATCGTCGCGCAGAAGACGGTCGTGATCCCCGGCGCCGACGGACTGTACGTCCTCCAGCTCAACGCCGACGGTCTCAACGATCAGGTCGACATCGTTGGCGCCGCAACGGACGCGATCGA
>NZ_JAVRPS010000070.1:0-6636 GCF_032162105.1 Mycobacterium sp.
GCGGTCACCACCAACGGCCCCTCGATCAGCGCCCCGGTCCAGCACCCGGCCTTCCCGCACCAGACCAACACCCCCCAGCCCGGCACCTCGGTGCATCACCACCACCAGAACCACAAGTAAGCCCCACTACGCCCGAGAGCCCGGATGCATCAGCATCCGGGCTCTCGGGCGTAGTGCTTACGGCGTCAGCGCTTCTTGGGGTTGAACACCGTCTCGGCTTGCGAGGTGTGATCGGTCTTCGCGCGCTTGTCCGCGCGTTTCTCCTTCAGCGACTTTCCGGACTTCTTGCCCATAGCTTGGCGAGGCGATTTGTCGGTCACTTGGCTTCCCCTTTGATACGGGGGCCTGACTGGTCCCGATCTTCGGACTGTACGCCGCCGGAGGCAACCTTGTCTCGTGTCGGCGGGGTCTGAATGCGGTACGAAATGCTTTCGGAATCAATTAATTTCGAGTGATTCCCACGGGCAGGAGTTGCCGGTCGTGCGTCAATCGGGACGGCCGCGTCGTCGACGACTTCGCAGGTCGAGTGAGGTCTGTGCCGTCCCGGGGCCCCGGGGAACCGATCTGCCGAAGGCCGCCGATGGGGCCATGAGGGTGTAGTGTAAGGGGCGTTGGGAAACCGACCAGTCCGGAATGAATCAGCCGTCTTCCGCTGATCGCCACGAGCAACCGCTCAAGCCGGACACCTTCGTGACATTCGCACGGTCGGGATCACTTTGACTGCTTTATCGCTTGGTAGAACATTCATCAACCCTGTTGGGGCGCAACGAAATTCTGCCCCTTCGAGTTTCGGCGTCCTCAGTACGTATCCGTCGACGGTCTGCGGGCTGGCGACGTTCAGCGCGGCCCTGTCCAATGGGTTGGCGGCGAACGGTGCAGACGTCAGCGTCGTTCGGGTGGCCGACGGGACACCGTCCGAGGATCCCCGCGTCGTCGGGGAGCTCGTCAACGGCTCGGCGGCGTCGATTGCGGCCTCCGCAGACTTGTTGAGCGAGTGCGACGTCGCGGTGATTCAGCACGAGTACGGCATCTACGGCGGCACCGACGGCGACGAGGTGCTCGACGTCATGCGCGGGCTGCGCGTCCCGTCGATCGTGGTCGCTCACACGGTTCCGCTCAATCCGACACCCAATCAGCGTGCCGTTCTCGAGGCGATCGCCGGACTCGCCGATCAGGTGGTCGTGATGTCCGACGCGGCCAATGCGCGGCTGCGCCGCGGCTTCGACGTCGACCGGCACAAGGTCAGCACCATCGCCCACGGGGCGACCATCCCGCAGGGTGCGCAATCGAAGCGTGGCGGCAGGCCGACGTTGCTGACGTGGGGTCTGCTCGGCCCCGGCAAGGGCATCGAGCGCGTGATCGAGTCCATGGGCTCCCTGCATGAGCTCCGCGGCAGGCCGCAGTACGTGGTCGCAGGCAGGACTCACCCCAAGGTGCTGGCCGCCGAGGGCGAGGCGTACCGCGAAGCGCGCACCGAGCAGGCGCGACACATGGGCCTGGCCGGCTCGGTGTCCTTCGACCCGCACTACCGCAACGTGTCGTCCCTGGCCGTGTTGATCCAGTCCTGCGCCGTGGTGGTACTGCCGTACGACTCGACCGAGCAGATCACCTCTGGCGTTCTGGTCGACGCCGTCGCGAGCGGACGGCCCGTCGTCGCCACCGCGTTCCCACATGCCATCGAGCTTCTGGGCACGGGTGCGGGCATCGTCGTCGACCATGACGATCCCGATGCGATGACGTTTGCGCTGCGCCGGGTGTTGTCGGATCCGCGCCTCGCCGGATCGATGGCGGCCGAGGGGCGCCGGCTGGCCCCGACGTTGGCCTGGCCGTCGATCGCCAAGTCGTATCTGTCTCTGGCTCAACGACTCGTATTCGAGCGCCAGGCACTGGTATGACCGCGCCGGTGCTGGGTCCGGTGTTCGACCACCTGTTGCACATGACCGACCGTCGCGGCACGTTCGAGCACGCCAATCTGACCGAACCCGCGACCGAGCACGGTTACTGCACCGACGACATGGCCAGGGTCCTGGTGGTCGTCAGCCGGGAGGAGCCCGACCCGGACCGGAAACTGAATGGTATTGCCGGGCTGGCGATACGGTTCCTCGGCGAGGCGCAGGCACTCACCGGCGCGTGCCGCAACCGGATGGACAGCACGGGCAAGTGGACCGACGAGCCCGCACTGGAGGACTCGTGGGGCAGATGCCTCTGGGGGTTGGGAACCGCCGCCGCCCAAGCGAACACCGCGTTCGTACGCGAGTCGGCGAAGATTCAGTTCGAACGGGCTGCCCTGCAGAGGTCGCCGTCACCGCGGGCAATGGCCTTCGCGGCACTTGGCGCCGCCGAACTGCTCACCGCTGATCCCAATCACGTCGAGGCGCGAGAGCTGCTCACCTACTACACCCGTACGGTCATCGCGCCGAGCGACGACCCGGCCTGGCCGTGGCCCGAGCCGCGGCTGGCCTACGCCAATGCCGTTCTCGCCGAGGCGATGATCGCGGCGGGTACCGCGCTCGACGATGCGGCGCTGCAACGACGCGGTCTGGATCTGCTCGGCTGGCTGGTCGACTACGAGACGGTCGACGGACACTTCTCGCCCACCCCGGTCGGGGGACGAGGCGCCGATGACGTCCGTCCCGCCTTCGACCAGCAGCCGATCGAAGTGTCCTCGCTCGCTGATGCGTGCGCGCGCGCCGCTGCCGCCGACCCCAGCCCGAGCTGGCCCGACGGCGTCCGCAGGGCGGCGGCATGGTTCGAGGGCGACAACGACTCGGGACAGGTCATGTGGGACGCCAAGACGGGCGGCGGGTTCGACGGCCTGCACGTCGACGGGGTGAATCGCAATCAGGGTGCCGAGTCGACGCTTGCTGCGCTCTCGACCATGCAGCACGCCCGGCGCATCTCGGCCGTGAGGCAATGACTTCGGTGCAGACCGAGCTGGTAACCCGCAGTCCGCTGCGGGTCGCTGCAGACCCGTCGCGCGTCGTCACTCAACTCTTCGTGCCGGGCCAGGAGGGCTTCGAGCATCAGGAGTCCCGGGCGGGCGCGGTGTTGAGGCGAATCCTTGCGCTGTCCGAGGAGGACGTGCAGGCATCCCTGGACGACGTCGTCACCCGCTTCGACGGACGCCACCGCGACCTGATCGGCACCTTCCGTCGTCACGCGGAAATCCTCGCCGATCGCCTCGATCCCGTCCGGCACCTGTCCGATGCGCGAAAGGTGTTGCTGGGAGCGGCCTTTACCAGCGAGTACGCGATTGAAGGTGCGGCCCTGTGCAACCCGAGCATGGTGGCCCATCCCGATCAGGCCGGAACACCCGACGGCAGTTTGCGTTTCGTGATGAGCGTGCGGGGCATCGGGGAAGGTCACCAGTCCTCGATGGGATTTCGGACCGGCACCGTGGACGCGGGCGGAAACGTCTCGATCGACGAGGCGGTGCCGTTCGCCACCACCGCAGCCGCGACTCAGGCTCTCCTGGACGGGCCCGTGTTCCGCAACGAGCTGGCCCGACTCGGCGATGCCAGGGAGGCCGCCGACTACGTCCTCGACGCGCTCGGTGACCGCTTCACCCGGGCCGACCTCGACGAGCAACTCGACACGCTGCTGACCAACATGCGCACCCGGGGGCGTGCCCGAGCGACGATCGCCGAGATCCGGTCGATCGCCGACCGAAGTTACTCCGTCGAGTTCGCCGACGACACAACCCTTTCCGAGCGCGTGCTGCGGCCTGCCATGGGTGCGGAGGCGGCAGGCATGGAGGACGCGCGCCTTGTCCGGTTCGTCGAGGACGACGGCTCGGTCACGTACTACGCCACCTATACGGCGTACAGCGGATCCCACATCAGCCAGCAGCTGCTCGAGACACGAGACTTCCGGTCCTTCACCTCCAAGCCCATCGTCGGGCGCGCAGCCGCCAACAAGGGTCTTGGGCTGTTCCCCCGTCGGATTGACGGCCGCTTCGCGGCGATGTCACGATCCGACCGCGAGACGAACACGTTGGCCTACTCCGATCACCTTCTGGTGTGGGCGAATTCGTCGCCCTGCCAGCAGCCGCTCAACGCGTGGGAGGTGCTGCAACTCGGGAACTGCGGGCCGCCCATCGAAACCGACGCGGGCTGGCTGGTGCTCACCCACGGTGTCGGCCCTATGCGCACCTACCGCATCGGCGCCATCCTGCTCGACCTCGACGATCCGGCCAAGATCGTCGGCCGGCTCCGCCATCCACTGCTCTCACCGGCCGCGGACGAGCAGGACGGCTACGTGCCCAACGTCGTCTACTCCTGCGGTGCGCTGGTGCATTCCGAGACGCTGGTGATTCCGTACGGCATGGCCGATTCGGCGATCGGCGTTGCGACGGTGTCGATGCCCGACTTGCTCGGCGCGTTGGCTGGCTGAGGGTCCGCAATCCGGCTGACGGCGATCGGCTCGTCAGGCGCCGAACGTTACGGTTGTTGTACACATCGCTCGAGTAGGGCCGTGAACAACCGCACGCTCGGCGAGCTAAGGACGGGTTCCATCCTGGTTCGACGGTGCCGCCGAGAACTCCAGCCACCACCGAGTGACACCGTCACTCACCCCACCGCCCCGTGGCCGACGCTGTCGGTCATGGGGCGGTGTTCGTTGGTGCTGCCCGTTTCTTGCCTGGTCGACCCTGTAGGCGGCGGTATTCTGACTGGGCGGGACGCAAGGCAAGGGGGCGTGGACGATGACGGAGCCGCTTCGGGTGGTCACCGAGGATCTCCAGGTTTCGGCGGCGACGGTGGACATGCACGCCGATGGCATGCGGGCACACCACGCCGCGGCCGACGGCCGGATCGAGTCGTCACAGCGCGGCTTGCCCGCTGCCGCCGCAGTCGCGTTCGGGGCAGCCGTCGCCAAGTGGCAGGGCGACACCGCGGCCCTCTACCGGCAGCTCGTCGACCACAGCCAGGGAATGCTCAGCGGGGCCGCCGGCTACCACCTGGTTGATCAAACCGGCGCGGCCGACGTCGACGCCGCAGGCAACCGCATGCCGACGGAGCCGGATCTTGGGCTCTGACGGCGCCGCATCGTGACCGTCTCCGTCGAGGAGATTGATCGGTGGGACGCCGGCGACGTGCGGGAGGTGTTCCACGCGACCCGGAGCCGAGCAGAGGCGGCGCGCGAAGCGGCCAACGGCATCGCCGAACTGCCTGCGTTCGGATTGTGGGGCGGCGAGGCATCCGAAGCCGCCAGGGATGCCATCGGCCGGACCCGTCGGGATCTGGATGCGCATGGAAACGAGGCGCTGGAGGTCGCGCGGGCAGCCAGCGTGGCCGCCGATGATGTCGAGCAGGTCAAGTCCCGGCTGGCGCAACTGCGCTCCGAAGCCGACAGATTGGGGATGGTCGTCGACACGGTGAGCAACACCGTCGAGCCCGGTCCGGGGTCGGCAGGGGCGGACCCGATGGAGGTCATGCTGAAACAGATGCAGCTGCAGCCCGACCTCGACGCGATCCTGACCGAAGCCGCCCGCGTCGATCAAGAACTCGCTCGCGCGGTCAACATGGCGATCGGGGAGGCTCCGATCGGGGATACGCCGCACGACAACCGCCCGGAGATCCAGGACGCGCTGTCCAGGCCGCTGCCCGAGGACCCGCAGCAGTTCAATGACCTGTGGGACCAACTGACGCCCGAAGAGAAGGACTGGCTCTACGACCAGAATCACGGCATCGGCAATCACCCCGGTATGCCGTTCGTGGACAAGAACACCTACAACCAGCGGCACTTGGGCGAACTCGTTGCGACGAGTCAGGGCAACGTCGACCGGATGCAGCAGCGATTCGACGAACTCGCCCGCCGCGTCTACATGGGTGACACCAGCGCCGCGACGGGCAACGAACTCGCCGCGTTGGGGCCGCAACTCGCCGCGGCGCGACACCAGCTCGACGGCTACCGCGCCGTGAACGGCGTTCTGAACGCGAAGGACGGAGCGCCGCGATACCTTGCGCTGATCGACGACCAAGGCCATGCCGCGGTGTCCATCGGCAACCCCGACACCGCCAGCCGAACCGCCACCTTCGTACCGGGAACAGGTCAGGACATGGCGACCTTCGAGGGCAGTGATCGCAAGTCGGAGGCGATGTTCCGGGCGACATTGTTCGCCGATCCGAGCCTGACCACCGACGACGTCGCGGTGACCACCTGGATGGGATACGACCGGCCGATGGACCTTGGCCAAGCCGCGTGGCCGGGCCGAGCCGAAAGCGGAGGCGCTGCGCTCGACACCTTCGTCAACGGCATGCACGCCTCACACGCCGGGGCGACGCCAGCGATCGACACCGTGATCGGCCACAGCTATGGATCAACGCTGGTCGGTGGCGCGGCGACCGGCGGCAACCACCTGGCGGCCGATAACGTCATAGCGGTGGGAAGCCCCGGCATGCTGACCGAGCACACCAGCGGTCTGAGCCTCGATCAGGGAGCGAACGTGTACTCGATGACCGCGCGCAACGACATCATCAGCCTCGCCACCGACATGACGCTCGGCGCCGACCCGTTCGGCACGGACTTTGGGGCCACTCGCCTCTACGCCAACCCGGGACCGAGTTGGGATCCCACTGGAATCATCGGAGACGTTGCGGCACATAGCAGCTACTGGGACAGCCAGGAGAATCCCGC
>NZ_JAVRPS010000071.1:0-21831 GCF_032162105.1 Mycobacterium sp.
GCGGTCACCACCAACGGCCCCTCGATCAGCGCCCCGGTCCAGCACCCGGCCTTCCCGCACCAGACCAACACCCCCCAGCCCGGCACCTCGGTGCATCACCACCACCAGAACCACAAGTAAGCCCCACCCAAACCCCCTGAGAGCCTCAGTCGTGACAGCATTCGACTTCGGCGGTACGCGGTGTCGGGCAGCAAGAATCGCCCTTCCAGGCGTTGATTCCCTCTTTCGCGGCAATGACCGCGATGATCAGGGCGGCGATCGGGTCGGCCCACGACCAGCCAAACAGGCTGTTCAGCAGCAGTCCGACGAGCAGGACTCCAGACAGATAGGTGCACAGCAGCGTCTGTTTCGAGTCGGCGACCGCCGAGAGTGAGCCAAGTTCGCGGCCGGCGCGGCGCTGCGCCCACGACAGCACCGGCATCACAACGAGACTGACGGCGGCCAGGGTGATCCCGATGATCGAGTGTTGGGCCTCGCCCATGCCGAGTAACGAGCGGACCGCGTCGACGGTGACATAGACGGCGAGGCCGAAGAACGAGAACGCGATGATGCGGAGTGCCGCCTTCTCACGGGCTTCGGGGTCCTTCCCGGCGAACTGCCATGCCACTGCCGCAGCGGATGACACTTCGATGACCGAGTCCAGGCCGAAACCGATCAGTGCGGTCGAAGACACCCGCGTTCCCTCGGCGAGCGCAATGACTGCCTCGACGACGTTGTAGCTGATAGTCGCGGCGACGAACCACTGAATCCTGCGGGACAGCAGGCGTCGACGCTCTGCTGTCGGTCTTGTTGGGAGACCGGGGATTCCGAGTTCGGCGGCCATCAGCAGGTGCATCCGGTCTTGGCGCAGCAGTTCGGGTCGACGGCAAGTACCAGGCCCAGAAGGTCATCAAGGGCATGGCCGATGCGTGGATCGGCGAGTTCGTAGCGGGCGCGGCGTCCTTCGGGCAGCGCAACGACGAGGCCACACCCGCGCAGACATGCGAGGTGATTCGAGACGATCTGGCGTGAGACACCGATGGCATCAGCCAATTCCGAGGGGTACTGAGCAGACTGCCGCAGGCTAAGCAGGATCTGGGTCCGCGTCGCGTCGGAGAGCGCGTAGCCGAACCTGGCCAAGGCGTCGGTGTGGACCCCTGTCTGCATGGCGGAGACAGTACATCAGATTCTGTATTAAGAAAATGTCCCCGTGCGATTACGCGGCGAACACTCCCGGATCACCGGTCAGGCCAAAGGCGTTGCGCATCGCGTCGACGTCCACCTTGGCCCCTTCGACCGTGACCCGCTTGAGCGCGGCCTTGCGCTCGGCTGCCGTCGCGGCGAAACGGGCGGCGACCAGGTCGGCCGCGCGGGCGGTGACGCTGACGTCGGGTACCGCGGCGGCGGCCGCGAGTCGCCCCTCCCGAACCGAGAGTTCGAACCGGCGTCCGTCGATGTCGATGCGGTAGGACGCCGCCAGGTCGCGGGACGACGCGGGGTCGAACCCGAGCAGGATGCCGGCCAGGAAGCCGTTCAACGGCGTCATCGCATCCGCGTTCGGCTCGAGCAGGTCGACGCCGAACAACGCGATGGCGCGCAGCACCGGCGGCACCTTCTGCCAGCCGACGTCGGACAGCGTGTAGACGGTCCGTGCGATTGGCGCAGGCAGTTCGGTGCGGTCGACCAACCCGGCGTCCTCCAGTTCGCGGAGCCGGTGGGCGAGCAGATTGGTGGCGATTCCTGGCAGCTGCGACTTCAAGTCGCCGTAGCGTCGCGGTCCGCCGACCAGCTCACGCAGGATCAGCAGTGTCCACCGTTCGCCCAGCACGTCGAGGCCCTTGGCGATCGGGCAGTTCTGGTTGTAGTTTCTCGCCGCCATGTAGACAACTGTAGCGCTTAGACAACTTTGTAGCCATAGTGCTTGAAAAGCTTGTCTAGCAGGTTTACCATCACGTCTATGACTTCGAACCTGCCCGTCTTCCGCGATCGCCGGATCGCCGCGCTTGCCGTCATCTGTCTGAGCGTCTTCGTCATCAGTGTCGACGCCACCATCGTCAACGTCGCCCTACCGACGCTGTCCCGTGAACTCGACGCCGATACCGCGCAACTGCAGTGGATCGTCGACGCCTACACCCTGGTCATCTCCGCGTTGCTGCTGTCCGCGGGCAGCCTGAGCGACCGCTACGGCAGACGCGGCTGGCTCAGCATGGGCCTACTGGTCTTCGCCGTCACGTCAGCCGTTGCCGCGCAGATGGATTCGGCCGAAGCGTTGATCACCGCGCGGGCGGCCATGGGCGTCGGCGCGGCGGTCATCTTCCCGACCACCCTTGCCCTGATCTCCAACATCTTCACCGAGCCCGCCCAGCGCGCCAAGGCCATCGGGGTGTGGGCGGCGATGACCGGTGTCGGTGTGGCCGCCGGCCCGATCTCGGGGGGCTGGCTGCTCGAGCACTTCTCCTGGGGATCGATCTTCTGGGTCAACGTTCCCCTCGCCGCTATCGCCATCGTCGGCGGCTGGCTGTTCGTGCCGACGTCACGCGACCCGGCCACCCCGCCGATCGACGCGCCCGGTCTGCTGCTGTCGGCCACCGGTGTCACCGCATTGATCTACACGATCATCGAAGCGCCCAACGTCGGCTGGGGCAGCGGTCGGACGCTCGCGGGCTTCGCTCTGGCGGCTGTCGTACTCGCCGGATTCGCCGCCTGGGAGCGCACCCGCTCCCATCCGATGCTCGACCTGTCCGTCTTCCGCAATCGGCGGTTCTCGGGCGGCAGCCTGGCGGTGACCGCCGGATTCCTGACGCTGTTCGGCTTCATCTTCGTCATCACCCAGTACTTCCAATTCGTCAAGGACTACAGCGCTTTCGAGACCGGGGTGCGGCTGCTTCCCGTCGCGATCTCCATCGCCGTCGCATCGATCCTCGGGCCGCGGATCGTCGAGCGGATCGGCACCACCGTGGTCGTGGCGGGCGGCCTGGCGATCTTCGCCGCCGGCCTGGCCTGGGCCGCCACCACCAGCGCTGACACCTCATACCTCGAGATCGCCGTGCAGATGGTGCTCCTCGGCGGCGGGCTTGGGCTCACCACCGCGCCGGCCACCGAGGCGATCATGGGGTCGCTGAGCGCCGACAAGGCGGGCGTCGGGTCCGCCGTCAACGACACCACGCGCGAGTTCGGCGGCACGCTCGGCGTCGCGATCGTCGGCAGCGTGTTCGCGTCGGTGTACTCCGGCCGGCTGGCCGATGCGCCCGCGTTGCAGGGCTTGCCCGCCGAAGCGCGGTCCGCCATGGGCGAGTCGATGGCCGCGGCTCAACGCGTCATCGCCGAACTGCCGGCGGTCCGGGTTCCGGACGTCCACGCCGCGGTAGAGTCCGCGTTCCTCGACGGGCTGTGGTTCGGCTCGATGGTCAGCGCCGCCATCGCCCTCACCGCTGCGGTCGTCGTCGCGGTCCTGCTGCCCGCGCGGGAACGCCGGGTGGAGGTCGATGCGGCGGAGGCGGGCGAGCCGACTACCCGGATTCGGCAGCCTTCTTGATCGCCGCGAGGGTGACCGGAATGCCGTGGAGCGCCGCCGCACTGCGGTCGGCGATCTGCGCGTCGGCCGTCTCGCCGAACCTCTCGCGGAACCCGGCGATACCGCGAGGCAGGAACGCCCACGACTCGGTCAGACGGGTGCCGCCGTCGGCGGCTTCCATTGTGAATCCCCAGCGCACCCAGCCTCGGTTGACTTCCCAGGCGAACTCCCGGCCGGGATCGGCCACCACCACTTCGTTGCGGCTCTCCCACGTCCGCTCGGGGGTTTCGTTGCGGCCGGTGAACCGGGCGCCGACGCGCGGGCCGTCGCCGTCGTCCCACCAACATGCCCGGCAGACCGGGCTCCACTCGCCGGTCCTCGTCACGTCCGACACCATCGCGTAGAGCTGGTCCGGCTCGACGGAGATGTGAACGGAATCGGAGAACTCGAGAGCGGTCATCCTGCCGAGTATGCCAGTGCGGGAATCGAGCCGGAGTCGACGAGGTCGTTCACCGCGCGGAAAACTCACGTACACAGCCTGTTTGCGTAACGGCAGGTTGCAGCGCTGCCCGTCGCCGGATTCACCGGAGAACGTCGGCTCAGCCCCGTGCCGAAGGAGCCTCTACTGAGCCGTCCTGGCGCTTTGAGCCGCTTCTCGGATTCCGAGGCCTGGATGTGTGGGTAGGGCGAATCGTCCGTCCTTTAACTGGACACCGTCGTAGGGGTCGTCGTCGAGCCATAGGTGTAAGTCAAGGTCGGCGTAGTCGGCTAGGCACGTGAGCGTGGCGGCGGCGGTGATGGCGAGGGAGGTCTCAACTTCACAGCCGATCATGACGGAAAGTCCTACGGCGCGTGCGGCGGCAATGAGTTGCATTGCTTCGGTGAGTCCGCCGCACTTGGTGAGTTTGATGTCAATGCCTGAGCAGATGTCGATGAGTGGGCGGAGCGAGGCCAGGTCCGTGATTGATTCGTCGGCGATGACGGGGATGGGTGACGCCGCGTGCACTTCAGCCAAACCGTGGAAGTCGTTGGCGGCCACGGGTTGTTCGAGCAGACTAACCCCGCATGGGACGAGCACGTCGTCGACGAGTTTCATGGTGTACTTGGCCGTCCAGCCGCCGTTGGCGTCCACCCGCAGGGGAACGTCGACGGCCGCGGCGATCTCGCGCACGATTGTCGCGTCCTCCGGGCAGCCCAGCTTGATCTTGAGAGCGCGGTATTTCGTGGCGGCGTCAACGGCGGCGCCGACCATGGCGTCGACGCGGTCGAGGCCGATGGTGAAGCACAGTTCGCAGGTGGCGTCGGCATCGAGCCCGAGTAGCCGGAACAGTGGCTGGCCCACTAGCTTGCCGACCAGGTCCGCCAGGGCCATGTCCACGGCCGAGCGGGCGGCTCGGACGTCGGGCAGGTGCTGATCGAGTCGCTTGAGAATGGCGTCGCTGGCGAAGGGATCGTCGCCCAGCAGCGTCGCTGCCTGCTGTAGGTAGTGCAGGATGGCGTCGATGGGTTCGCCGCGCCACGGCCCTGGCGCGGCTTCACCATAGCCGGTCTGTCCTCCTGCTCTGATCGCGACGAACACGTTGTCGACTGCGGTGGTTAGCGAACGCGATATCCGCAGCGGGCTGCGTAGTCTCAGCGTTTGGGTCCAGATGTCCATCTGCATGATCTGGTGCCCGCCCGTTCAGCCGGCGACGCCGAGAAGCAATCGGTCAATGATGATTGACGTCGCTGGCTCGATACCGGCATCGTCGTCCGCATGCCGCGAGTTGTTCCTGTCCAGAAGGGGTCGGCGCGCAATGAGTTCATTGGCCATTGTTACGGAAATCCCTGCTCCAGTGAGGATTTGCGCCAATTGGGATGCGGGCAGCGAGTTCCACCACGTCTGCGCGAGCACCCAGCGTCCCTCGCTGTCGGGGGTGGCGATGACGCGTACCCGCGACAGGCCGCCGTCGGGCTGCGCTTGGAGGCGGACATGGGTTACCGGCGGAAGATGGGAGGCGGGGTTGAGGTCGGTTAGCCAGAAGGTGTGGCGGGTATCGGGTTGCAGGGTGGTCTGCGACAACAGCTCTTTCCACGACCACGAGATCGGATCTGACGCGGTGCCGTCGGTGAGATCGTGGTCTGCACCGTCGAGTGACACGGCGGCGGAGGCGTTGTAGCGGAAGTAGGCGGTGTCGACCACGAGTCCGTGGACGTGGGCACGAGCGGCGAGCTTGATGATCACCCAGTCAGGTTCTCGTCCGCGGCTGCGCCGAGTCTCCCATCCCTCGCCCATCGAGCGAGCCATGTCTGGTCGGTTGAGTGCTCTTGCGGGACTGTAGAACCCATCGCTGTTGTCGATGACCTGTCCACCGCACTGTTGTGAGGCCAGGTCTTGGGCACCGATGTCGAAATCGCGGGGATCGGGCACGGGGTCGCCGTAGATCCGCAGACGCCCCACTCCGCCGTCGGGCCAGATCGTGACGCGGACGTGGGTGAACCGCGTGTCACCGTCGACACCGAAGAGGTTCGACTTGTCGGCGGTCAGCGGCGAATCGGGGACGATTTCGTGCCAGTCGGCGTGGGTGAGATCCTGCGGCCCGGGATAGCCTTCGACGCCGCAGGCTTCGATCCTGCAGCCCACCGGGTGATTGCCAGTGAACGATGTGGTGTCGACATCGATGGAGCGGATGATGCCGGGTGCGCCCAGCCGAACCAACGCCCAATCGACCCCGGGGTCGCGCCGTCGCCTGGTCTCCCAGCCGTCGACGATTTCTCCGCGGGCACTGAACGAGCCGGGAACGAAGTGCACCGGTTCCGGGTTGAGCAGGTTCTCCTTCTCTCCGAACGCCTCGTCGCTGGCCGCCATGACGGTGCCCCCGAGCAGTCGCGCGGCGAGGTCACACCTGGGCATTTCGGTTGTCCTAGTCAAAGCAAACCCTTCGGTTATGACGAAGCGCCAGTTTTGCGTAATGGCTGGCGGTGGATGGGATTTGGACGCAGTTAAGGCTGCAGCGAGCGGCGCAGATCTGAGGCGAGTTGCTCAGCGACGCGGCGAAGGTGTGGCGCCAGGGCGGGTATGCGTTCAGCCGTCAGACGATCGGACGGCCCTGTAACGGTCAACGCCAGTGGTACCGGTCCCGCGGCCACGGGCACGGCCACGCAAGAGATTCCTGGTTCCACTTCATCCGTTTCTGAGGCATATCCGCGTCGACGCACGTGCGCCAGCTCGGTAACCAGTTGGGGGGGAAGGGGATTGGCTCGCGGCAGATGACGTTGGATGAAAACCGTGAGTTCGCTGAAGGTCAGTTGGCTCAGCAGTGCCCGTCCCGCGGCCGTTGCCTGGGCCGGCAGTCGGCGTTCGACCTCGCGGGCCGATCTCGTTGAACCCGGCATGACCGCTTGTGCGATGTAGACCGCGTCGGCTCCCTCCAGGACCGCCAGGTCGGCGTTCTCGCCGGTCAGCGCCGCGACCTGTTGCAGGGCAGCAGTGGCCTGAACGCCCAATTTGCGGTTCGTGGCTTCACCGAGCTGGATCAGCGCATGACCCAACCCGTAACGGCGCTCCGACGTGCGCACAACGTGTCCACTGAGCACCAACGTGTGCAGTAACCCGTGCACGGTGGACTCCGCCAGCTGCAGGCGCTTGGACAGCTCGCGCAGGCTGGCCTCACCTCCGGCGTCGGCGATGGCCTGCAGCACCTCCAGGCCCCTGCGCAGGGAACGCACACCCGAGGACGCGTCAGCACGTTCGGCGCCTCTAGCGAGTCCACGCTTATCGGGCACATCGGCAATCATGCGGCCTGGCGCGCCGGCAGGCTCGGTGACCAAACTGACTGCAGCCTGGTAGTGAGCCAAACCATGGCGACCGGCCACTGATGCAGCGCGCGTCATCAGCGGCGCGTCAGCGTGTCGGTGTCGACGGGCAGTCCACGCAGGTGCCGCAGGAAGAACCGCTGCGACCTTGGCTGTGAGCTGTTCAGGACCTCGCGGGCAGTGCCGTACTCGACGACCCTTCCACGCTCCAACATCATCATGGTGTCGCCGACCTTCGCCGCAAATGGGATGTCATGTGTCACGACGATCAACGTGGTCCCGGCGGCGCCCAGCTCGAGGATCACGTTCTCCACCTCGTCGACCAGCTCGGGGTCAAGTGCGCTGGTGACCTCGTCGAGCAGCAGAACGTCGGGCTCCAGCGCCGCCGCGCGAGCGATCGCGACGCGTTGCTGCTGACCGCCGGACAGTTCGTGCGGTCGGCGCCGCTCCAGCCCGGCCAGTCCAACCCGTTCCAGCCAGACAGCCGCCAGCTCGTCCGCCGCGGGTTTGGCCATGCCGCGCACCCGCCGCAACGGCAGTGTCACGTTGGACAACGTGTTGAGGTGTCCGAACAGGGCGAACTTCTGCGACACCAAGCCGACGCGGCTTCGCAACTGCTTGACCGGCAGCGAGTCCGTAGGCACGCCGTTGAGGAGCACCGTCCCGGCCGACGTGTTTTCCAGCCTGTTCAGACACCGCAGGAAGGTGCTTTTCCCCGAGCCCGAGGGGCCCACCACGCTGAGGGTGTGGCCCCGTTGCAGTTGGCATGTGATGTCGGAGAGCAGCGCTGTGCCGCCGATGGATACGCTCAAGCCCTGGATGTCGAGCACCGGCTGCGTTGCGGTCTCTTCCAACAGTGCGATCTCAGGCACCGGCCGTCACCTCTTCTCGTGATGCCAGTTGCAGGGCGCTGCCGCGACCGGTGCGCGCCAGCTTCTTCTCAAGACGACGGGCCAACGTCGTCAGCAGAACGTTGACCACCAGGTACATCGCCCCGGCGGTCAGATACAGGGGCAATGCGGCGAACGTGGAGCTGATCGCCTGCTGGGTACGCAGGGTCAGCTCGGTGATCGTGATGAAGCCCAACAACGAGGTGTTCTTGATCAGCGCCACCATTTCGTTGGTCAGGGCCGGGATCATGCCCGTGAAGGCTTGCGGCCAGATGATCCTGATGGTGACGTCCCACCGATCCAGACCCGCCGACAAGCCGGCTTCTTCCTGCTCGCGTCCGACACCGGTCATTGCGCCCCGGACGATCTCGGTAACGTAGCTGGCGCCGTAGAGGCCCAGTCCGGCCAGCCCGGCGGCCAGCGGGGAGAGCTGCACGCCGATGTAGGGCAGGCCGAAGTACCAGATGTAGAGCTGCACGAGGAACGGCGTGTTGCGGAACAACCCGACGAAAGCCCGGATCGCCCAGCGCAGCGGCCGGAAGGGCGCGGCGTAGTCCAACGTCCCGAGAACGCTGCCGAGGATGAATGCCAGTACGAGAGCCCCGGCGGCGCAGCCCAGCGTGATGACAAAACCGGTCGCCAGGTAGGGCAGGTTGTCGATGATGGCGTCCACTCATGCGCCGTTCTGCGCGGTGGTGTCACCGAACCACTGCTGGCGCATCTTGGCCAATGTGCCGTCGGCATCCAAGGCGTCCAGCGCCGAATTGACCTCTGGCAGCAAGGGGCTGTTCAGCGGTACCACGGCGGCGATGGGCTGTGCGGTGTTCAGCGGTGTCGGCAGAAGCTTCAGTCCGCCGACCTTCTTGACGTAGTAGCCGGCTACCGGAGCGTCGGTGACGACGGCGTCGGCCCGGCCCTGGGCCACCAGCTGAAATGCCGACGGTGTGTCTTGGACGGTGACGAACTGCGCCGCGGGCAGCTTCTCGTGAACGAAGGACTCAGGAACGGTGCCCACCTGAACGGCGATCTTGGCGTGTGCCAGATCCGCCAGGTCTTTGACGGACTGGTTCGACCCATTGACGGTCAAGACGAACGAGTCGCGGACATAGGCCTTCGAGAAGGCCACTTCCTTGCGCCGCTCGGGGGTGTCCAGAATGCCGGAGATTGCGATGTCGGCACGTCCAGACGTGACCGACGCGAGCAAGCTGGTGAACGGCATTTGATCGAAGGCTGCCTTCTTGCCCAGCTTGTCAGCCAGCGCGTTCGCCAGATCAACGTCGAACCCCACCAGTTGCCCGTTCTCGATCTGCTCGAAGGGGACGAACCCCGGGTTGATTGCCACCCGCAACGTTCCGCCTGCCGGCGCGCCGGCAGGCGGGTTGCTGCATCCGGCCAGCAGCGCCAAGACACAGGCCACCAATGCCAAGCGCACTAAACTCCAGACGCGCACGTGTTTGCTCCCTCACAACGGTCCGCTCAATCCACGGAACACAGATCAAAGTCGGTGCTTGAACACTGACAGAACGCACGAGAAGGGGTCAACGAACTTCGGCGGGACCGAAGTTAAGTTCCCGTTTCCCGTCTGTAAAGACCACGCTTGAGTCTCAAACCGTAAGCGCGCCAATACTGTTCGCCCGAGATCCACGCTCGCCACCGTCCGCACCAACCCGATCACCGGCCGAATGTTACGAATGCTGACAAGGAGTTTCCGGCAGGTTTCGTAAATCACCACTGGTGCAAGCACATTCGCGTCAATATCCGTCATATGCCCGATGGTGTCGCGAGCCTGGAGTCGGTAACGTCGGAAGAATCCCAACAGCCCAGTTGACCTGGTCGTGCACACAGATGCGAAGGAAGCCGGTAGATGATCCCGATTCCGCAAGACGACGCCACGCGACAGCAGATGCTCGACGAGATCCAAGCGAGCGTCGAGGACTTTCGCGGAGTGCCCGGGTTCTCCGTTCTGCGTACCGAAAGGCCGGGTAGCGCGATCGGCGCGCACGCCGGCATCCAGGACGACGTGAGACTCGAGCGCGTGCTGACCCGGATGCGGATGCAGCCGACGGCCGCCTTCGGCGGCAAGCTGATCATCGTCTGCACCAAACTCGAGCAGGAGTGGCGCATCGCCAGGTTGTCCGGGATCCGTGGCGTCCCACCGAAGTTCATCGATACCCGCGTGTTCGCCGACGAACAGTCCGCGCAGGCCGAAATCTTCGCGATGCGGCTCGAGCAGTACCCCGCCGAGGACGGGATGCCCGAGCACTGCACACCGGCGTGGAAGGCGCGAGGGGAGAACTGGGCGTGACGGACATGTACCCCGCGCTGCTGCGACTGACCGGGTACGGCAGCAAGTGGTCGGTCGAACAAGGGGACAGCATCGACTTCTTCGTCAACTGCGAGGGCCCCGCCTCCTACCGTGCCGAACTGGTCAAACTGATCCACGGCGATACCCACCCGAGCGGGCCGGGCGTCAAGGAAGAGGTCATCGACTCGCCGCTCAACGGTACCTACCCGGGTCAGCCGCAGACCATCCATGCCGGTTCCTACGCCGTGGTGCTCGACCGCCGCCCGATGCGGGTGGACAGCTTGACCATGCAGTGCTGGATCTGGCCGACGATGCCCACCAAGGTAGACGGCTACTGGTCGCCCGGTGAGCAGATGATCATGGGCAAGTGGGCCGACGGCCGCGGTTACGGGCTGTTCCTCGACCTGGATGGTCGGGTGTGTCTGCGAATCAACGGCCAGACACTCACGGCCGCCGAACCGGTTCGCGACCGGGCCTGGCACTTCATCGCGGCGACGTTCGACGCGGAAACCGGTTGCGCTGTCCTGTATCACGAGCCGCAGATCCGCTACGCGCTTGATCCCAAACCCGAACCCGTCGAGGCGGTGTTCACCGAACGCGCCGCACACACTGCGGTGCCGTTCACCTTCGCTGCCCATCCGAGTCGCACTGAGCCCGACGGTACGTCGTTGCAGCCGCACGGCTGGGTGATGACTGACCACTACAACGGCAAGATCGACGCCGCACGGCTGTGTTCGCGGGCCCTGACCCGCCTGGAGATCGAGACCATGAAGCTCGGATCCGCGGCGGGGATGGATGAGCGGCGCGGTGTCGGGCCGTCCGCGGAGCTCGGCGCCGTCATGGTGGCCGCCTGGGACTTCAACCTGGAGATACCGACCCGCACGATCGTCGACAGCGGGCCGTACCGGCTCGACGGCGAACTCGTCGGCCTACCTGCCCGCGGGATGACCGGCCACAACTGGAGCGGCACCCAGGTGTCGTGGAGCGCCGATCACCGCGAATACGGCGCCATCCACTTCCACGACGATGATGTCGACGACGCGCGTTGGACAGTCGATTTCACCGTTACGGTGCCCGCCGATCTGCCCAGCGCCGTCTATGCCGTGAAGCTCACCACCAATGAGGGCGACGAGGACTACATCCCCTTCATGGTCCGTACCCCGCTTGGTGCGCCGCAGTCCAAAATCGCCGTCATCATGTCGACCACCGACTACATGGCGTACGCGAACGAGCATCAGGCCAGCAACTTCGGCAGCCTGGAGGCCTTGGTCTATCGCACTCCTATCATGGCGCCGCAGAACATTTTCCTGAGCGTGCACCGGGAATACGGCTACTCGCTGTACGACACCCACAGTGACGGTTCCGGAGTGCACATGTCATCGAGGCTGCGGCCGGTGCTCAACTTCCGGCCCAAGTGCGACTCGGTCATCACGCAGGCACCGTGGCAGTTCAACGCGGACCTGCACCTGATCGATTGGCTGATCCAGCTGGGCTATGACTTCGACGTCATCACCGACGAGGACATCAGCTACGACGGCCTGGAGCGGATCGAGGGCTACAACGTGTTGCTCACCGGGTCGCACCCCGAGCACAAGGACGGCCGGTACCTCGACGCCATCCACGCCTACAAGGATCGCGGCGGCCGGTTCATGTACATGGGTGGAGACGGCTTCTACTGGCGGCACACATTCCACTCCGGGTACGGACGGGGCGAGATCACCGAGATGCGCCGCTGCGAGTCGGGTATCCGGCCCTGGCAGGCTCAGCCCGGCGAGTACTACCACCAGAGCGACGGCAAGCTCGGCGGCATGTGGCGGTTCCTCGGCCGCGATATGGCTGCGGTGAGTGGAACGTCGATGGTGGCGCAGGGCTTTGACGTCTCGACATACTTCAAGCGCACACCGGAGAGCGACGATCCCCGGGTCGCGTGGGCCTTCGACGGCATCGAGTACGGCGAACGGCTCGGTGACTTCGGTCTGGTCGGGGGCGGCGCGGCTGGCGCCGAGCTCGACAACGTCGACACCACGCTGGGCTCGCCGCCGCACACCCTGCTGGTTGCTACGTCAGCCGGACTGCACACCGACGCCTATCTGACGGTGACAGAGTTGATCTTGACCAATGCCCCCGGACACACCGGTACCCAGCACCCGAGGATCCGCGCCGACATGGCATTCCACGAGACGCCCAACGGCGGTGGGGTGTGGTCGTTCAGTTCGATCTCGTACTGCGGCAGCCTCTCGCACAACAACTACGACAACAACATCTCGACGTTGACCGCGAACGTGCTCAACCGCTTCGCCCAGGACGGACCACTACCCGCACCGGACGCCTCAGGGATCCGCACGCGGGGCAGGTTCGAGTCGACCCCAGCGCTGAACTACCACCTGCCCGAGGAAGTCGTTAGCTAATGACCCCCACTGTGGCACAAAGCAATCTGCTGCTGCGGCCGGCATCGACGGGGCAACACCCAGCAGCGGAGACCGCGGACTGGACCGGCACCTGGGTATGTGTGGGGCTGGCCGAGCAACTCAGCGAGGTCGGGGCCGTGCTGCCTGCGACGGTCGGGTATCACGGTGCCCATGTGCGGCGCACCGAGGACGGTTTGATGGCCGCGATCAACGCCAGGCCGTTCGGCGGATGCGTGTCGATCCCGGTGCACTGCGGAAGCACCCGCAATGTCAGGTGCCCACACCTGGCCTGTGCGTTCAGCGAAGACGGCGACGTGCTCGACAGCAGGACCGATCCGAGCGGCGCGTCCAGGGCTCAGTTCCTCGGCGACGGACGCAGGACTGTCAGACTGCCGCTCGCACAGTGGGGTTCGCTGTTGTTCGTGAACGTCACGATGACCGAGCCGCCACCGCTTCCGATCGCCGTTACGCCCTCACCGGACGACTCGGAGGTCGTCGCGACCGGTCTGCGACTGGTACCCGGGAATTGGCTCGACACTCCGCTGCGGGCAGCGTCGGCCATCGCCGGCACGCTCGATGGCGACCGTACCTGCGTCACCGCCGTGGCGCCCAACCTCGCCCTGGTGCACTACGGGACAGCCACTTTCGTCGTACTCAGCCGCCCGGCTGGTCACACGCGGAGCACCTTGGTGTGGGCGCTGCTGCACCGGACCGGCACGATTCCGCTCCTCGATCCAGGACTGCTCACCGGACTGGCTGCCGCCGGATTCGACGCTGCAAGTCAGTGTGGGCCATCTCACCCGTACCTTAACGGCGAGGAAACAGGACCCGAACCTCGTTGACGTTCGCGCATAGTCGACTGGTTGTACGCAGATCAGTGGATATGAGTTGGGACGGAGAACGAGATGGCTGCCTCGGGGCACGAAACTCGGGACTTCACCTCGATTGCCGCCGACATGGTGTCTACCGACACCGAGGTACGGATTCGTGGTGCCGTCGACTTTCTTCGCATCGAGGCTCGCTGCGACACCTTTCTCCTTGCCTACAAGACGCCTGGAGCGATCGGGTTCAGCCTGGTCAACTCGGTCGGGTACTCCGATGCGGTCGCCGGGCATCTGACGTCGGACATCCAGGCGATGCCGGAGTTCTCCAGGCAGTTTGCCGACCAGAGTCGGGTCTGGGACTGGGACGACGTACCTGAGTTCTCCGATTCCTACAGTGGCGCCAAGGTGCTGCGTCCGGAAGGTTTTACCAACGGTTTCCTGATGGTGTTGCACGATGGCGCCGGAGACGTGGTCGGGTTGTGTCAAGCCAACATGGAGCATCCTGAGTTCTCGCCGCGAAGTCGCTGTCTGGTCGAGTCGGTTCGTCCGCTGTTCACGAAGTACGTCACCCGGATGCGCGTGCAAGCACGTGCCCGGCTGACCCCCCGAGAGCAGGAGATTCTTGCGCTGCTTCGCGGTGGCCTGTCGAACACCGAGATCAGTGATCGGCTGTTCCTGTCGCCACGCACGGTCAGCACCCATGTCGAACGCGTGCTGCGAAAGCTCGGCGTGGCCAACCGGGTAGCGGCAGCGGTGCACGCCACCGAATTGGAACTCTTCGATCAGAAGCGCGTCGTCGTGTCGGCGCCGCGGCCGCCGCTGAATCGAGTGGCCGGGCTTTGACCGTCGGCGCCGGTACGCCGGAGGGCCGAATATGGCCATCCGGTCTGTCCGCGTGTTCGCGCTGCGCCGATCGGCAGGACTGTATTCGGTTGCCAATCAGAACCATTCGTGACAAATACGTCGGATGACGTATTCCGTCGGGGCAATGGATTTCATACCGTGTACCTAGACATCGCCTGATACCACTGCGCGCCGTGGCGCAGAGCAGACCTGGATGAGCTTCCTCATCAGACCAGAGGATCCACCGATGACGCACGGACCCCGAAGGACGCAGCGGCGCCTGTCATTGCGGTTACTCGCGGTCTGCTTCATCGCGCTTCTCAGCGTCTCCGCACTCGCCGGCTGTTCGCGGGGACCAGTGCGTACCGGAAATGTCTTCGTGATCGCGATCGAGTCCGAGGCCGACGTTCTCGACCCGCAGGTGGCTGGGGGTTGGGTGACGTGGCGAATCAACCGGCAGATGTTCGAACCGCTGGTCGACGAGGATCTGACGAAACCTTCGCAGGAAGTCACGGTTCCGCCGCTGCGACCCGGGCTGGCCGCATCGTGGGATATCTCAGCGGACGGCCTCGAGTACACCTTTCACATTCGACAGGGTGTGCGGTTCCACGATGGCACACCTCTCAATGCGCAAGCGGTCGAATACAACATCCGCCGGATGTGGGACAAGAATTCTCCGCAGTACTCGGTCAAGGCGGCCGGCCAGACGACATTCGTCTGGAAGTTCCTCGACACGGTCGAAACCGTCGACGACCACACCCTGAAAATCCGGTTGAAACAACCCTTCTCCGAGTTTCTGCGGATGCTGGCACAAGGCGGTAGCGGTTCGACCGCGATCATCAGCCCAACCGCACTCAAGACCTACGGCGAGGACATCGCCGACCATCCGGTGGGCACCGGGCCGTTCAAGTTCAAAGAACGTATCCGCGGTGAGCGAATCGACCTGGTCCGCAACGATGATTACTGGGGCACGGTTCCATCGATCGACGGCGTGGTTTTCCGGCCCCTGCCCGACCCGTCGGCACGCACGGCCGCGCTGAGGTCCGGGGACGTCGACATGATCGCGGTGCCGAACCCGGACAGTATCGACAACCTGGTGAACGAGGGATATCAACTCTCCGAGGGCATCCCGCCGCATATTTGGTACCTGTCCTTCAACATGAAGGACAAGTACACCTCGAAACGCGAAGTACGTGAGGCAATCAACCTCGCGATCGACCGCGAGGGGATGGCGCAAGATCTGTTGCGCGGCTCGGTGAATCCGGCGCTGGGAGTCCAGGCACTGTCGGCGGGTGGCTACGTCGAACGCAAAGACGCCTACCAGCGCAACCTCGACAAGGCCCGGCAGCTGTTGGCGTCAGCGGGCCTGGCGAACGGATTCGAGACGACGTTGATCACCTCGACCGACGGTTCCGGCCAGATCATGCCGACGCAGATGGCGGAGTTCATCCAGCAGAACCTCGCGGAGATCGGCATCAACCTCAAAATCCAGACCCAGGAATGGATCTCATACCTGGGCGTCTGGGCGCGCGGCATGCAGGACGGCGTCGGCATGGCTCAGATGTCCTGGGGAATGACCAGCCCCTACTGGCTCTACATCGCCACCTCATCCGAGCTTCAGGCGCCCAACGGCCCGAACGTCGGGTACTACGCCAACCCCGCCCTGGACAAAGCGATGGACAACGCGATCACCGCGCTGGACCCCAAGGAAGCCGACAAGTTCTGGCGCCAAGCGAACAACATAGTCACCGATGACAGCGCCCTGGTCCCGATCGTCAACGACAAAGCCCCCTACATCCTGGCCCCCTACGTCTCCGGGTTCGTCTCGGCGAGCGAGGAGTGGTACGACCTGACCCACGTGAGGCTCAATCAATGACCCGTGTCATCGGAAGTAGGCTATTTTCAACCATTCTCGTGCTCTTCGGCGTCAGCCTCATCGTCTTCCTGTTGCTGCAGATGGTGCCCGGCGATCCCGCCGTCACCATCCTGGGATCCGGCGCGACCGCCGAGACCGTGGCCGCGCTGCGAACCGAGCTCGGCCTGGACCGGTCGCTGCCGGTGCAATTCTTCGACTATCTCGGTGGATTGCTCCAGGGGGATCTGGGCCGTTCCCTGACCATCAACACTCCGGTCACCGACATCATGCTGCCCCGCTTCGCGAACACGCTGATCCTCACGGCGGCGGCGCTCGTGCTGTGCATCCTCGTCGCCGTTCCGCTCGGGGTCATCGCGGCCCACAAGCAGTACAGCATCTTCGACCGAGCCTCGATGATGATCTCGCTGGCCGGCGCGAGCGTTCCCGTCTACTGGTTCGGCCTGCTGCTGATCGGCATCTTCGCCATCGGTCTGGGTTGGTTGCCCACGTCCGGCATGTACAACCCCCGCTTCCCCGGCGGCGTGGGCGATCTCTCGGCGCACCTCATCCTGCCGGCCATCGCCGCGGCGCTGGTGCCACTCGCGGTGATCGCTCGGATGACCCGAAGCGTGATGATCGACATCCTCCAGCAGGACTACATCCGCACGCTGCGTGCCTCCGGGCTCGCCACGACTTCCGTTCTCTGGCGGCATGCCCTGCGCAATGCGCTGCCGCCGATCGTCAACATCATCGGCCTGCAGGTCGGCTACTTACTGGGCGGCGTGGTATTCGTCGAAGTCGTGTTCGGCTGGCCGGGCCTCGGTCAGCAGCTCTACACCTCGATCACCCAGCGCGACATCCCGGTGGTCCAGGCCGGTGTGCTGTTCATCGCGTTGGCCTTCGTGATCATCAACCTCTTTGCCGACGTGGCGGTCGGCCTGCTCGATCCCCGCACCAGAAGGAAGGTTGGATCATGAGTTTCCGAAGACGATGGCGAGTGGGAGTCGAGGCATGAGTGTAGTCACCGAGGCGGTCGACGCGGGCCGCTCACTTCTCAGAGCCAACCGGTCCCGGGCCGACGGACCCGGTACTGCTGAGACAGATGCGCCGAAACCGCGGTGGCGCTTGGCTGTTCGAGCCTTCAGCCGGGACAAGATGGCGGTGGTGTCGCTCATCATCCTGGTGCTAGTGGCTCTGGCGGCGATTTTCGCCCCGCTACTGACGCCCTACAGCCCGGTTGCCGGCGACCCGGTCGAACGCCTGGCCGGTGTCGGCACCGACGGTCATTTCCTCGGTCTGGACGGCCAGGGGCGCGATATCTGGACCCGTCTGCTCTACGGCGGCCGCAACTCTCTGATGGTGGCGGTGGTCCCGGTTTTCGTGGTGTTTCCGCTGGCCCTGCTGATCGGTCTGTTCGCCGGGTTCCAGCGCAGCAGGGCTGGTGAAACCCTCATGCGGGTCCTTGACGTACTGTTCGCGTTTCCGCTAGTGCTGCTGGCGATCGCCCTGTCTGCCGTGTTGGGTGCAGGCCTGGGCAACGTGATGCTCGCGATCGGGATCACCCTGATCCCGTACATGGCTCGGGTTGCGTACACCGCCACCGTGCAGGAATCGTCGAAGGATTACCTGGAGGCGGCCCGCGCTTACGGCGCCAATCCGCTGCTGCTGATGTTCCGCGAGCTCATGCCGAATGTCGTCGTTCAGCTGCTGGTGTATGCAACGACGTTGTGCGGCCTGATGATCGTGGTCGCGGCCGGTCTCAGTTTTCTCGGTGTCGGCGTCATCCCGCCCACTCCGGACTGGGGCATCATGACCGCCGACGGCAAGAACGTGTTGCTCGAGGGCATCTACCACGTCGCCACCATTCCCGGTGTTCTGATCCTCGTCGTCTCGCTCGCTTTCAACCTGATCGGCGACGGGGTCCGTGACGCACTCGACCCGCGAAAGCAGACCAGCTGATGACGGTCCACAACGCACTGGACGTCAGGAATCTATCCGTCGACTTCCACACCGACGCCGGGGTCGTCCACGCGGTGAAGAACGCGAACATCTCCGTCCGCGAAGGCGGAATCCTCGGATTGGTAGGCGAATCCGGCTCCGGAAAGTCCGTGACCTCCCTGGCCGTGCTGCGTCTGCTCGGCACCAGCCGGGCCAGGATCACCAGCGGCGAGATCCTGTTTCGCGGTGAAAACCTCCTGACCAAGTCCGACAAGGAAATGCGCGCTATTCGCGGGCCGCATATCGGGTTGGTTTCGCAGAACGCACTGTCGGCGCTCGATCCGTCGTTCACGGTCGGTGCACAGCTGATCGAGGTGATCCGGGTGCATCAGGGAGTGGACAAGGCGACGGCACGAACCGAGGCCCTCGAGGCGCTCGAGCTGGTGGCGCTTCCTGACCCGAAACGTCGTATGAAGGCCTATCCCCATGAACTTTCCGGGGGGCAGCGTCAGCGGGTGGTCATCGCGATTGCGCTGTCCTGCCGGCCTGAGTTGCTCCTGGCGGACGAGCCGACGACCGCGCTCGATGCGACCGTTCAGAAGCAGATTCTCGATCTGCTGATCACCATCAACTCCGAACTCGGTACCTCGATCCTGTTGGTAACGCATGATTTCGGCGTGGTCGCGCACGTGTGCACCGACGTCACCGTCATGCGCCGGGGCGATGTCCTCGAGTCGGGGACGGTGGAACAGGTGTTGAACCGGCCTCAGCACCCCTACACACAGGGGCTCATGCGGGCAGTGCCGCGGCTGCACCTCAACGACGCCACCCGATCCGTTCCGCGCGCGGACCGGCGCTTGTTCGAGTTCCGCGGTGACACGACGAAGGAGAACGCCGATGTCGCATGACAATCCGCTGATCGCGGTCTCCGAATTGAAGAAGGTGTTCGCCGTGCGCGACGAGAACGGCAAGCGCGGCGAGTTCGTCGCAGTCGACTCGATCAGCTTCACCATCGAGCGCGGCGAGACGTTCGGCCTGATCGGCGAATCCGGTTCCGGCAAGACGACGACGGGCCGCATGGTGCTAGGGCTGGAGAAGCCGACATCGGGATCGGTCACCTTCGACGGCAACGAACTCGTGGGCCTCTCCGATCTCGACATGCGTCGATACCGTCACCACATGCAAATGGTGTTCCAGGATTCGGGTTCGGCGTTCAACCCTCGACGCAGCGTGGGCGCCCAGATCGCCTACCCGCTCAAGCACTTTCAGGCAGAGTCTGCTGCCGACGCCCGTAAGAAGACGCTTGACCTACTCGACCGGGTGGGCATGCTGCCGTCGCACTACGACCGCTACATTCACGAGTTCTCCGGTGGGCAGCGGCAGCGCCTCGGCATCGCCAGGGCTCTGGTCAGTGACCCCGACTTCGTCGTGCTCGACGAGCCGACGGCCGCGCTCGACGTGTCGGTTCAAGCGCAGATCCTGAACCTGCTGAAGGACCTTCAGCGTGAACGCAAGCTGACCATGCTGTTGATTACGCACAACCTCGCACTCGTCGAGCACATGTGCGAGCACGCCGGGGTGCTCGATGACGGAAAGCTGGTCGAGGTGGGACCGGTGGATCGGTTGCTGTCGAACCCGGGCACCGCCATCACCCGCAAGCTCGTCGACGCCGTGCTGGAACCGGAACTGGCCGGCGCAGCCAGGTGAGGGGAACCGATGACTGAAGTACGGACCAACCCCACCATCCCGGAGCTGCGCGCAGGGATCGATTGCGGCGACCTCAACCCAGTCGATCTCGTGCGTAGCGCGCTGGCGCGGATCTCCCATACCGAGGACAAGATCGAGGCGTTCGCCGCGGTGTTCGCCGACGAGGCGCTGGCCGTCGCGCAGCAGCAGCAGGATCAGTGCACGACGCAGGGTCCGCTGTGCGGGATTCCGGTCGTGGTCAAGGATATCTACGACGTTGCCGGCTACCGGACCGGTAACGGATCCCTGGGCGCCCCGGAGCATCTGGCCGTTCAGGATTCGGAGGCGGTGCGGCGGCTGAGGGTGGCCGGTGCCATCATCCTCGGCAAGACCGCCACGCACGAATACGCCTACGGGGTCAATACCCCGCCGACGCGCAATCCCTGGTCGCTCGACCGGATTCCTGGCGGCTCCAGCGGCGGGACGGGCGCGGCCATCGCAGCGGGCGTGACGACAGCCGGTCTCGGTACCGATACCGGTGGCTCGATCCGGATTCCCGCTGCGCTGTGCGGTGTCACCGGACACAAGCCGACGTTCGGCTTGGTCAGCCGCCGCGGCGTCAGCGCTCTCAGTTCCACGCTGGACCACACCGGGCCACTGGGGCGCACCGTCGACGACACAGTGGCGCTGCTAGAGGCCATCGCTGGACACGACCCGAGCGACCCGTACAGCTCGGCCGGTCCGGTACCTGACTTCCGCACCGAATTCGACCGCGGCTTGGCGGGTCTGACGGTCGGCGTCGCGGAGAACTACTTCTGCGATCGGCTCGCACCCGATGTGGCCGCCGCATTCGAAGAAGCCGTGCGCGTTCTGGAAAGCGCAGGGGCCACGATCAAGCAGGTCGAGTTCGCCGATGTCGAACTATGCCCCCAGGTGGTCGACGTCGTATGCGGGGTCGAATCCGCCGCCTGGCATGCGATGCAAACCGGGATGACCCCGGAGAGATTCGGTGTCGATGTCCAGGAGGCACTGCGTGTCGGTGCGGCGTACACCGGTGTCGACTATCTCGCAGCCCGACGGGCCCGCGACGCTGTCATCGCCGGAATGGAGGCGATGTTCGGCTCGGGCGCAGACTTGCTGGTATCGCCGACCATCGCGATCACCGCTCCGCCATACGGGGCGACGGGGGCCGAACTCGGCGGCATAACGGTCCCAATCCTCGCTGCCATCAACGCATTGACCGTACCGGCCAACGTGACGGGGATGCCGGCGCTGACAGTGCCTGCGGGTTTCGGCGCCGATGGGCTGCCGATCGGCTTGCAGTTGATGGGCGCCCTAGGCGCCGACGCAACTGTGCTCGGCGCCGGACGGACCTTCGAAACACTCGTCGGCTGGGTAGACAGAACCCCCGCCCTGTGAGAACCAACTCTAGGAGATCTCTTGTCCGACAATGATTCCGTGACTTCGGAAGCGCTGGTGTCCGCCGCGTTCGACTATGCCGGGCTGACCATCTCGTCGGATCGTCTGGCGGCGAACTACGAGGTCTACGCCTCGACGCTTGCACTGATTCGGAAGGCCTCGACGCCGGGTCTGGGTGAAACCGCCCCGGCCGTCGGTTTCAAAGCTAGCTGGGACTGACTGGAAACTGACGAGAAGGGCACACCGTTATGGAACTGTACGAACTTTCCTTGCTCGAGGTCGCCGAGAAGATCCGTACCAGAGAGGTTTCGCCGGTCGAGGTCACCCAGTCGTCGCTGGCGCGTCTGGAGGAGGTCGAACCCATGCTGACCGCGT
>NZ_JAVRPS010000072.1:0-4249 GCF_032162105.1 Mycobacterium sp.
GGCTTCCCACCGACGGGTCGAGCCCTCAATATCGGTGAATAAGAACGTCACGACCCCCGAAGGCGGGTCCGCCGCGGACACCCGCCCAGAATCTCACACAAAGCCCTGTTCAACGCGGCAATCGCGATTGACTTTCGAGACTCTCGTGACTCCTCTGTTTCGAGACGTCGTAGGAATTCAATCTGGTACGCGAGTCGGGTGGCCGGCCGTTGAGAATGTGCTGACTGCACCCCTCCTGGCTCTCGAGGCCAGGCGTTTCCTTACATCGCTTCCAGCTTTGCCACCTGGTCGTTGAAGAGCTTCACTAGAGCGTTTGTGTCGTTCGGTGAAATGTCGCCGCCGGGCAGTTGAGTGAAGACCACGGACACGTAAAGACCACGGTAAAGGCCAATGATGCCAGCGCCCTCAGCTCCTTGGCCGGTAACGCGCATTGCGATAGCCCAGCTGGGCAGCCCCGGCAGCGGCAAGGGCGACATCGTGGTGGTGCCTCCCTGAGATTCGACCGTTCCGCACTTGCCGAGCAGGCTCCTGAGGTCTGGCCGCTCTGCGGGCACCAAAAGGAACAAGTTGAAGAATTTGCCTTCGTTGTTCGTCGCCGTACCAGCGGATCTCATCGTCGACCAAGCAACGGATCCCGCTTGAGTGGAGGCCGGTCCCCAAAAGATCGGCGCGCACTCCGGTGGATCAACCGGGTCATTCGACCCCGGTGTGTGGCTACTTATGCTGGGCGCCGCAAATTCCGTTGCGGGACTGTTGGGTACAGCCGACCGATCAACGAACATCGAGCTGGTCACTTGCGTGAACTCCGGTTTCTGCGGCCTTTCGCTGGTCTCCGGCGCTACGGACTTGTTCACCGGCGAAGAGCAGGAGACCGTCATCACCACCATGCACGTGGCTGCGGTCACTGCCAACAGCCTCAGGTGACTCGCACCTACAACCACTGCGTCTTCCCCCGCCCGAAGTCGGCCAACTCGAGCCTGCCCCTACTGCAGACAGGTCTTGTCTGGCAGTTGAGTATCGCGTAGCGGCTGGCGATATGGCTAGCCACCTGGAGCGAGGAGTCACCTCGTGAGGAGGGCGGGCAAGTCGCGCGCTCCGGTTGCTCAGGCCTTCGGCCTGCCCCGGTGGCTGGTCGCCCGGGCAATGAGGTCCTTGACGTCCTGAAGGTGAAGCACCATGGCCTCCTGCGCGGCCACCGGGTCGTGATCGCAGATCGCCTGGTAGATGCGGTGGTGCCCCTGCGTGGAGATCCGGCGGCCCCGGCGGGTTGCGTGCGAGAACTGCCTGACGTCGTTCGTCCATCCACTGCTCATCTCCTGCAGCGACTCCAGTAATGGATTTTGCGCGGCGCGGGCCAGCAGCAGATGGAACTCGACGTCCAGTCGCAGCGACTCCGACTGCAACAGGTTCTCGTGCGACCTGTCCAAGACGTCGCTGAGTTGCAGCATGTTCGACGGAGTTGCCCGGCTTGCGGCGAGTGCGGCAATGGACGGTTCGATGATCTCGCGCAGTTCGGCGGCATGCGCCTGACTCGCATCGTCGACGTCGAGGTTGCGCAGGTCGGTCGAATTCTGTTGGACGGCAAGAACAGTGGTACCGCGGCCGGGCCTGCGATCGATCAGGCGTTTGGCCTCGAGTTCGTGCATCGCCTCGCGAAGGGTGGACCGTGACACGTCGAAGGATTCGGCGAGCACCCGCTCGGAGGGAAGTCGCGATCCCGGCGCCAATTCACGGGTCGCGATCAGCCGCTCGAAGTGGGCGGCCAACACCACGGACATGCTCTGGCCGCGGCGCGGTGCGGGCAGCTGGGTCATCCGCGACTCCCTCGGGTGGACTGGTGCGCCACATGATAGGTCAGATGGTCCGGCCAAGTTGCCGTGTCGGCGTGCTGGCTCGTCGCAAATGTTACGCCGTGTAAATGAATCGGGCGTGTCGGTAAAGGGTTTGTAAATCAACCCATCTCGAGCTGCTGGTCACAGGTCGGCGCCCTACGCTACCGGTGTCACTTGGTCGGACCATCCGGCCAATGCAAGGAGGCGCAGGACAATGACATCGAGACGGACGGCCGCGGTACGAGCCATCGGCATCCTCCTGTGCGCGGTCGCGGCCCTGGCCGGATGCTCATCCACCACCGATGCCGGCAAGCCCGCTGCCAGCGGCGAGTACGCCGACGTCGCGAGTTCCCCCGCGTGCACCCAGCTGCGTCAGCAGCACCCCGACCTGGTCGGCAAGACGATGACCAACGCGCTCAATCCGTACACACCCGGTTACGAGACCGTCGACCCGAACGATCCGAGTAGGTATCAGGGTTTCGACATCGACCTCGGTAACGCGATCGGAGCATGCCTGGGGTTCTCCGTCGCCTATGTATCGGTCGGCTTCTCCGAACTGATCCCCACCGTGTCCAGCGGCAGGGCGAACTGGATACTCTCGAACCTCTACGCCACGAAGGAACGCGCGCAGGGTGGCGTCGATTTCGTCAGCTACTCAAAGGTTTTCGACGGAATTCTGGTCAAGAACGGCAATCCGAAGAAGATTACCGGCATCGACACATCGCTGTGCGGGTTGACCGTTGCGCTCAACAAGGGCTATGTCGAGGTGCCACTCGTCGACGCCGTCGGGCCCAAATGCCAAGCGGAGGGCAAGCCCACGCCGACCACGAGCCTCTTCGACAATAGCTCCGACTGTGTGCAAGCGATCCTGGCCGGCCGCGCCGACGCCTACATGAATGACGTCAACACCGTGAACCGCTACATCGCCGAGCACTCCCAAGACCTGGCTTCGGCGGACACCGTGATGCTGGACTACACCATCGGGATCGGTGTGCCGAAGGACAACCATGACTTCCGGGACGCGCTGGTCGGAGCGGTGACGGAGATCCAATCCACCGGGCTGCAGGGCAAACTCGCGGCCAAATGGAAGCTCGACCAGAACGCCGTCGCCCAACCGACCGTGCTCAGCGCCGGCTGAGCCGGCGGCCGTTCCGACGTATGGAGAAGTTCGCGCACTACCTCACCACGGGTTGGCTCCTCGAGGGCATCGTGTTCACCTTGCAGCTGACCTTGTACGGCTTCGCCGGGGGTTTACTGCTTGGCCTGCTGCTCGCCGCTGCTCAGCTGACCCGGTTCAGGCCACTCGCCGTCGTGGCCCGCGCCTATGTGGTGATCTACCGCGGAACCCCACTGATCTTGCAGATGGTGTTCGTCTTCACCGCGCTGCCGCACGTCGGAATATCGCTGCCCCCGCTGATGGCGGCGTCGGTCGCGTTGGCGATGAACGAGGCGGCCTTCTTCGCCGAGATATTCCGTTCCGGGGTGCGCGCCGTCGACCCCGGGCAGTTGGCAGCAGGCCGGGCGCTGGGCCTGGCGCCGAAGGTGGTGGCGATGAAAGTCGTGCTGCCCCAGGTCGCCCGGATGTCGGTCCCCGCGCTCGGCAACGAGGCCATCGCCACGATGAAGAACTCGGCGTTGGCGTCGATCATCGCGGTGCCCGAATTGACGTTGCGCACTCAGCAGTTGACGTCGGCGACCTTCGACTACTTCTCGATCTACTTCTCCACCGCAGTGATGTACCTGGCACTGACCGGAGTGCTGACGCTGGTTCAGCTTCTCATCGAGGACGCACTCAATCTGGACCGCACCTCTCGCAGGTCCGTGCTCTCGCGGCTCGTCCCGCTGCAGCGCGAGGCGCCGTCCGCGCCGCTCATCGCGAGCGTCCGACCATCCCCGCCGCCGGGGCCACGCACCATCGGCGCGCCGCTGATTCGGCTGGCCGGAGTCTGCAAATCCTATGGCTCCCACACCATCTTCGACGGTGTGGACCTCGAGATCCGTGCGGGCGAGGTGGTCGCACTGCTGGGCCGCAGCGGCTCCGGCAAGAGCACTCTGCTGCGTATGGTCAACGGACTCGAGGACGTCGACGCGGGTGCGATCACCGTCGCGGGCATGGTGGTCGGTCGAGACGATCGAGGGCGCCGGCTCACCGAACGTCAGGCCGCGGAACAACGCAAGCTGCTGGGGATCGGAATGGTCTTCCAGCACTTCAACCTATTCAGTCATCTGTCGGCGCGCGCGAATGTCAGCGGGCCGCTGTGCTGGACCGGCACCCCCAAGGTGGATGCCGACGCCACCGCTGAGGCGCTGCTGGCCCAGGTGGGCATGGCGGAGCGGGCTGATGCGCTGCCGCGGCGGCTGTCGGGCGGCCAACAACAGCGCGTCGGTATCGCGCGGGCGCTGGCGATGAACCCCCG
>NZ_JAVRPS010000073.1:0-6460 GCF_032162105.1 Mycobacterium sp.
GGAGCAAGTCCAACGAGCCGGTGCCGATCCAGGCCGGCGCCAGCCCGGCGAGGTCGCTGCGCCGCGCCGGGCTGGCGACCGCCGGGTCCGCGTCACCCAGATACCAGCGCCAGGCTTGGCGGTTGTCACCCTCCGACCAGATCAGGCGGCGGCGACCCGTGGCTTGACTGCCGGTGCGGTCGTCGAGGTTCGGTTGGGACAGCAATTGAAAGGCCGGCTGGATCTCGCCGCGATCGCGGGCCAGAAACGCCAGTGCCGCGGCCAGTCCGCCGCCGGAGCTGAGACCACCGATTGCGACCCGTGACGGATCAACCCAAGGCTGCCGCGCCAACCACAGCAGTGCCCCATAGCAGTCTTCCAACGAGGCGGGATATGGATGTTCGGGTGCAAGCCTGAAGTCGACGGCCGCAACCGCGACGCTTGCTAGATGAGACAGCTTGCGGCAGAAGCCATCTTCCTGTCGCGCGCTGCCCATCACGAACCCGCCGCCGTGGATCCACAGCAGCGCAGGTGCCGGATCAGCGAGGCGCGCGGGACGATGCAGGCGCACGCTCACATCGGCATCGACGGCCACGACCGGCACGTCACGACCGGCATTGATGCGTCCCAACAGCGTCATCGCCGCGCGCGGCACCGCCAGCCCACGGTTGAGGGCATAGCCCCTCGGCAAAACTCTGGCCGCGGTCCGCAAGGCAGGGTCCACATCGGGCCCCGACGTGAACGAGGTCACTTCTGGCTGGCCTCGTTGAAGTCATGCAGACCGTCTTCGATCGCGTTGATAATTCCCATCAAAACGAACATGCCTGCGATGATCGCAGCTACCACTGCCCGACGCCGACCTTTCGTGTGATTGGCGACCCAGGCGGTGGTGCCAACCCGGCTGAGTCGGCGGCCAAGTAGGGAGCGTTGGCGGCTGAGGAGTGGTTCGCCTTCCGCGACAGATCATGGGGAGTGCGCCAGTATGCCGGCGCCACGCCCGCTGATCTCCAGCCGCCGACGAAGGACTGGGTGGCCCAAAGCCTCCACTACAACTGGATTCCCGCAATACTGCACAGGCCCGACGGCACTTGCTACTACCTGCGCGACACACCGGCCGCCGTGCACGCCGACGGCTCCCAGACCCCAGTCCGACGGGTGATGCCCAGTCTCCGGTACGGCGCGGATAACCGCAGTCTCCTAGGGGGATCAGTCGCGGTGCTGCTCGATGACGCTCATGATACGGAGCGGCGCTTCGAGGTCGAGCCGCTCGGCGACACCAGCTTTCGCCTCTGGCCCGCGCTGTACCAACAATAGAACGGCATGACGCACGGAACGTGGAAGGGTCGGCACTTCGTTGACGGCGAGCACATCGCCGATGTCCGCAGCGAGTTCAACGCCGTAGATGTCGCAATCTGGCAGCTGTGCGACCGGCCGTTGCGGATACGGGAAGGCTGCGGTGTCAGCGGCGCGGGCCTTCATTGCCGACCCGTACCTATTGAAGAACATGCAGACGCCTCCGGCCGATCGGCCGGGCCTAACCGTGCCCGGCGGCGCACCGTTCGCCGCCGACTTCCTACTCGACACCACCCGCGCCG
The DNA here is from genome assembly GCF_032162105.1 of Mycobacterium sp. Lineage (GTDB taxonomy): Bacteria > Actinomycetota > Actinomycetes > Mycobacteriales > Mycobacteriaceae > Mycobacterium. The sequence continues at coordinate 1,575 of NZ_JAVRPS010000073.1, forward strand.
CGTACCTGCTGGTACGCAACGGCATTCGCCGCAAGTATCCGAACATCAGGTTCATCCTGAGCCATGCCGGCGGCTTCGTGCCGTACGCCTCCTACCGCATGGCCGTGGCGATCATGGGCGACACCGGAGCCAGCCCAGCCGACACTCTCGACGACTTCGCCGGCTTTTACTTCGACACCGCGCTGTCGTCGACCGCCGCCGCACTGCCGACCCTGCTGGCGTTCGCCAAGCCGGGACACATCACCTTCGGATCGGACTGGCCGTTCGCGCCCATCGCCGCGAGCAAGCTCTTCACCGCAGGGCTCGAGGCCTACCCTGGCCTGGACTCCGATACGCGCAATGCCATCGACCACACCAACGCCCTCGCGTTGTTCCCGCGACTCGGTATTGCACCGGCCATTCCGCGGTCCCGTGTCGACTCCGTTCGCCATGGTGCAAGTCGGGCGGTGATGCGGGCGGTGTCCCGGCTCGTCAGCACCAGCTGATCCGCTACTCCTCGCCGGCCAGCGGCAGCCGCACCTCGAACCGTGCGCCGGTCGCGAGGTTGTACGCCGACACAGTGCCGTGGTGGGCATGCACCAGACCGGCCGCGATGGCCAGGCCCAGCCCCGAACCGCTGGGCAGGGAGGAGTCGGCACGCGCCACGCGACCGTTGGACCCGCGGTAGGCGACGTCGAACACCCTGGCCAGATCGGCGTCGTCAATCCCAACGCCGGTGTCGTCGACGCGGGCCCATGCACTGCTCTCGTCGGCCCCGATCGAGAGGTCCACCGTGCCGCCGTCGGGGGTGTGGGCGATCGCGTTGGCGACGAGGTTGGACAGCACCCGCACCAGTGCGCGGTCGCTGCCGATCACCCGCACCGGAGTGGGCGGCAGATGGGCGCGCAACGCGACGCCCGACCGTTCGGCGGTGATGCGGTGCGCGGACAGCACGTCGTCGACGACCTCGTCTAGCGCCACCAGGTCGAAGGCGGGTTGGATGGCGCCTGCGTTGATCTTCGACATCTCGAACAGGTCGTCCACCATCTCGGACAGCCGAATGGTTTCCTGCTCGATGTGCTTGGCGTGGCTGCGCACCTCGTCGTCGGCGACCAGGCCGTCACCCATCGCCTCGGCGACCGCGCGGATACCGGCCAGCGGGGTGCGCAGATCGTGGCTGACGAACGCGACGAGTTGGCGCCGCGACTGCTCCGCGGCCTGCTCGGACTCGCGGATGTCCTGCTCCCACACCGTGCGCCGGGCCTGGTAGCGCGCGAGCATGACCGCGGCCGGGATGGTCACCACCGACACGATGACGAGCACCACGATGATGGCGTCGAATCGCTGCGTGAACATGAATCCGCTGGCGCCGAGCACACCGGTGAAGGTGGCCACGGTCGGGATCAGCACCAGCACCACCATGCTGACCGCCAGCGACCACGACCGCGCCAGCCGGATCAGGATCGCGCCGGCGAGCACCACCGGGATCGAGCACGCGAGCGCCAGACCGATGATCTCCCACAGGTCATTCGTCGGCATCCGGCGTCTCGCTCCACATGTAACCCTTGCCCCACACCGTCGTCACCCGGTGCTCGTCGCCGAGCTTGGACCGCAGCCGCTTCACGTGCACGGTCACGGTCGACAGATCGCCGAAGTTCCACTGCCACACCTGCTTCAGGAGCTCCTCCCGGCTGAACACGATGCCCCGGTGAGTGAGCAGGAACAACAGCAGATCGAATTCGCGGTTGGTCAGGCTGACGGGTCGGCCGTCGAGCGTCACCGACCGCGCCGCCGCCGACACCGTCAGCCCATCGACCGAGACCACGACCTTCGCTTCCGCAGGCGACGGACTGCGCCTCAGCACCGAACGGACCCGTAGGGCCAGCTCGCGCGGGCTGAACGGCTTGGTCAGGTAGTCGTCGGCGCCGGCTTCGAGCCCGGCGATCCGGTCGTCCTCCTCGCCGAGTGCGGTCAGCAGGATCACCGGCACGGCGTAGCCACCCCGCTCGCGCAACGTCTGGCACAGCGCCAGACCGTTCCTGCCCGGCATCATCACGTCGAGGACGGCGACGTCGATCTGCTCGGAGTTCAGCAGCCGTAGTGCCTCGTTGCCATCGCGCGCGACCACGACGTCGAGGCCGTCGCGTTCGAGGTATCGGCGCACCACGTCACGGACGACGGTGTCGTCGTCGGCGATCAGGACCCGCGTCATCGGTTCCCACATTAACTTCGCAGTTCCGCAACCTGCGCGGATGTCACGGATTGGTCAGGTTTTGGCAGGATTGGCCGCTTCCGATCTGGCTAGTCTCGATCTAATGAGGGGTTGTCGGGTCACCGTGGTGCTCCCCTGTTTGAACGAGGCTGCGTCACTGCCTGCGGTACTGGCTGACATACCGACCGGCTACCTGCCTCTGGTGGTCGACAACAACAGCACGGACGGCACGGCCGACGTGGCACGACGATGCGGCGCGCAGGTCGTTGCCGAGGCCCAGCCCGGATATGGCGCCGCCGTGCACGCTGGCATCGTGGCGGCGGCGACGCCGATCGTGGCGGTGCTCGACGGCGACGGGTCGATGGATCCGCGAGATCTGCCACGCCTCGTCGCGGAGCTCGATCGCGGCGCCGACATGGCCGTCGGCCGACGCAGGCCGACGCCGAGGGTGCGCTGGCCGTGGCATGCGCGGTTGGGGAACGCGGCGGTGTGTTGGCGGTTGCGCACCCGCCATGGCCTCGCGGTGCACGACATCGCACCCATGCGGGTCGCCCGGCGCGACGCCGTGCTCGCACTGGGTGTGACCGACCGTCGATCGGGGTATCCGCTGGAGCTGTTGGTTCGGGCGGCCGCCGCGAACTGGCAGGTGGTCGAGTGCGACGTGACATACGGGCCACGTACCGGCGGAGTGTCCAAGGTCAGTGGTTCTGCCCGAGGCAGTTTCATTGCGGCCCTGGATTTTTGGCGGGCAATCTCATGATTCCGGTGGCGCTGCTGGTGGTGGCCAAGTCGCCGGTGCCCGGGCTGGCGAAGACGCGTCTGGCGGCCAGCATCGGGGACGCCGCGGCGGCTGACTACGCCGCCGCCGCGCTGTTGGACACCTTGGACGCCGTCGCAGGCGCTCCGGTGGCGGCCCGCATCGTCGCGATCACCGGAGATCTCGCCGCCGCCAGCCGAAGTGCCGAGATCGAAATCCGCCTGACCGACTTCACGGTGGTCGAGCAGCGCGGCGCGGGTTTCGCCGACCGGTTGGCCAACGCCCACGCCGACGCCGCGGCCGCCGTGGGTGGACTGCCCGTCCTGCAGATCGGGATGGACACTCCGCAGGTGACGGCGGATCTCCTAGCCGAATGCGCGGCCACCCTGTGCGGCGTCGACGCGGTGCTGGGGATGGCACGGGACGGTGGCTGGTGGGTCTTGGGCGTCACCGATCCGGCGATGGCGGAATGCCTGCGCGAGGTGCCGATGTCGCAACCGGACACCGGCGCTGCAACGCTGCGCGCGCTCGGCGACACCGGAGTACAGGTGCGGCTGGTTTCCGAGTTGGCCGACGTGGACACCATCGACGACATCGACGTCGTCAGCCGGGCGTGCGCGCCTGGCAGTCGATTTCATCGGCTCACCTTGGCAGAAGGAGCATGACGTGCTGGGCAATCTCTACGACCGCGCGCTGACCGGTGAGCGATGTTGGATCCGCCACGAGGATGGCAGCGTGCACGGCCTCCCGGTGCACAGCTGGCTGGGACGACGGCGATCCGACCACTCCTTCGACCAGGCGATGGTCGGGCTGTGTGACGGACCTACCATCGACCTCGGCTGTGGTCCGGGACGCCTGGTCGCCCACCTGGTTCAGCGCGGAGTGCCCGCGCTCGGCATCGATCAATCGGCAACCGCGGTGGATCTGGCCCGCCGCAGTGGGGCGCCGGCGCTGCGCCGCGACGTGTTCGGTCCATTGCCGGGCGCCGGCCGATGGTCGACTGTGCTGCTCGCCGACGGCAACGTGGGGATCGGCGGCGATCCGTGGCGCGTGCTGTTCCGCGCGGGCGAGCTGTTGCGCGCCGGTGGTCGGTGTGTCACTGAATTCGACTGTGCGACGGCAGGTGTTCAGGAGCGGTGGGTGCGGCTGGAGTCGGCGCAGGCCGTCGGCCCGTGGTTCCGGTGGGCCTCGGTCGGTGTCGACATTGCCTGCCGGCTGGCCGGTGACGTCGGCCTGACCATCACGACCATGCACACGATCGGGAATCGTGCGCTGGCTACCCTGGCCGTGACGTGAAGCCCTCACGACTGCGCGGCACGGCCGTCACCGCGCGGGTCGGTCTGGCCATCGGCGTAGCGGTCGCCGTGTGTTTCCTGACCGGTTTGATCAGCCACTTCATCCAGCATCCGCAGCCGTGGTTCTTCTGGCCCACCCGCCCGGTCTGGCTGTACCGGGTGACCCAGGGCCTGCACGTGATCTCCGGGATCGCGGCGATCCCGCTGCTCGTCGTCAAGCTGTGGTCGGTGTGGCCCAAGCTGTTCGAACGGCCGATCCTCGGTGGCCCGGTCCGTGCGCTCGAGCGTCTGTCGATCCTCGTCCTGGTCGCGTCGATGCTCTTCCAGCTCAGCACCGGCCTGCTCAACACGGCCCAGTGGTATGCGTTCGAGTTCTTCTTCACCACCAGCCACTACGCGATGGCCTGGGTCGCGGCCGGCGCGGTCGTCGTGCACATCGGCGTCAAACTGCCGGTGATCCGGCGCGCGCTCGGCGAACCGCTCGACGACGCAACCGCAGGAGGATCCGGCGGCCCTAGCCGGCGCACGGTGTTGGTCGGCACGGGCCTGGCGGTCGCGCTGGCGACAGTCGTCACCGCCGGGCAGACCATCCCGTGGCTGCGCAAGGTGTCGGTGCTGGCGCCGCGTTCCGGGGAAGGGCCGC
>NZ_JAVRPS010000074.1:0-3914 GCF_032162105.1 Mycobacterium sp.
GGGAGGCCGGGGCCGACGCATCCCTCGAAGAGATCGCCCGGCGAGCCGGTGTCGGATCGGCCACCCTGCACCGCCACTTCCCCAGTCGGGGCGCCCTGTTGGAGGCAGTGTTTCGTGACCGCGTCCAGACGCTGTGTGCCCTCGCCGACGCACTTGCGGCCGAACGCGAACCTTCGGCTGCATTGGTCGAGTGGCTGCGGGCGATGGTGGCTCACGCGTCTGCCAACCGCGGTTTGGGCACCTCGCTCGCGGGCGTCTATGACAGCGACATGGGCGCTTCCTGTCATGCAATGATCACTGCGGCCGGCGAGAGGCTTCTAGTTCGGGCTCAACGATCCGGCTCAGTGAGTTCCGAGGTGAACATCGGCGACGTGCTTCATCTCGTCAACGCCATCTCGTTGGCAACCGAGCACCTGCGAGAACGCGTGGCCCAGGCGGACAGGCTGCTCAGTCTTGTCGTTACGGGCTTGCTACTTCCTAACCAACTCCGCGGTTGAGCCAGCTCATCTCACCGGTGTCACCGCCACCGCGGTAGGGCTCAAGCGCTTCGTCCCATGCGGTGCCGAGGACCGTGTCCAGTTCGGCGGCAAGGGTGTCGGCTCCGGACGCCATCAAGCCACGCAGGCGCATCTCGCCGACCATCACGTCGCCGTTTGCGCTCATGGTTCCTGCCCAGAGTCCGAGCTGTGGGGTGTGGCACCAGCGGTAACCGTCGACGCCCTCACTCGGGTCCTCGGTCACCTCGAACCGCAGTACCGACCACGACCGCAGCGCGCTGGCCAATTGGGCGCCGGTCCCGACGGGACCGACCCAGTTGGTGATGGTGCGCAGTTGTCCGGGCATGGCGGGTTGAGGGGTCCACTTGAGGTTCGCTCGCGCCGACAGGGTCGACGAAAGCGCCCACTCCACGTGTGGGCATACCGCCGCGGGCGAGGCGTGGACGTAAACCACACCAGTCGTCGTGTCGGCGAATTGGTTCGACGCACGCATCATTTGCTCCTTCGGCTCCACTAGGGACGTCTTCCCCAAGCCGACCTGGTGATTCCGAAAGGGTCACGATGCTTAACGTTAAAACTGTGTCGCGCGTGTCTAGTGTGCCTTGTGGGACCCGTGTTGCGCTAGTGTGCTCGGAATTCTCTCAGCACTCCATCAGACAGCGCCGGCCACAGCGGGTAAGCCCACTGGTCGAAATCGCGATCGGTCAGCACGACCAGGACCAGGTCAGCGGTGGGATCAGCCCAGATGAACGTGCCCGACTGGCCGAAGTGCCCGAAGGTTTCACCCGAGTTCGACGATCCCGTCCAGTGCGGTGACTTGCCGTCGCGGATCTCGAAGCCCAGCCCCCAGTCGTTGGGCCGTTGGACGCCGAAGCCGGGCAGCACCCCGGCCAGCCCGGGAAACTGCACCGCAATGGCCTCGGCGTGCATCTGCGCCGACACCAAGGCGGGCCGCAGCAGATCGGCGGCGAAGGCGGCGAGGTCGGCCACCGTCGACTCCGCACCGTACCCGGCCGCTTCCGCACCGCCGACGAGTGCCGAGGAACTCATGCCGAGCGGTTCGAAGACCGCTTCGGCCAGGTACCGCTCGAACCCGATGTTCGATGCCTGCTGCACCGTCTCGGCGAGCACGCCGAAGCCGTAGTTGGAGTAGATACGACGCTTGCCAGGCGCTGCCGCCATCTCGGACGACCGCATCGACAGGCCCGAGGTGTGCGCGAGCAGATGCCGCACCGTCGACCCCGGCGGGCCGGCCGGGGTGTCGAGGTCGACGACGCCCTCCTCGACCGCCACCTGCACCGCACGGGCGACTAGTGGCTTGGTCACCGACGCGAGGGCGAACCGGCGCTCGGTGTCGCCGAACTCCGCCAGCACGCCGGAAGGCCCGACCACCGCGGCTGCGGCGGCCGGGACCGGCCAGTCGGCAAGGGCATCCAGCGCGCTCATCGCGGAGGAGCCTAATCGCCTGCCGGCCACGCAGTGCAGGCCGCCGCCTTCTCGCTGTCTCCGTAGCCCCGGCTCGTCGCTAGACCAGCTGTATCGACCGCTTCGCCAATCCCATCCAGTAGCCGTCGATGACCTGCGCTGGCACCTGCTCGGGGTTCCCGGACGCGCCGAGCGCCACGAACAACGGCGCGAAGTGCTCGATGGTGGGGTGTGCGTAGGGCATCCCTGGCGCCTTGGCTCGGAAGTCGATCAACGAATCGACGTCGCCCGCCGCCAACCGTTCGGACGCCCACACGTCGAACTCCACCGACCAACCCGGCGGCGTGGCACCCGGCGAAGGGTCGTCGAGGAAGGGCAGCCCGTGCGTGGTGAACCCGGAGCCGATCACCAGCACGCCCTCGTCGCGCAGCGGCCGCAGCCGTTCACCGAGCTCGAGCAGCTGCCGCGGGTCGAGAGTCGGCATGGAGATCTGGAGCACCGGGATGTCGGCTAGTGGGTACATGACGGTCAGCGGCACGTAGGCGCCGTGGTCCAGCCTTCGCTCGCGATCGTGAGCGACGGGCTCACCGTCCGGCATGGCGGTCTCGACCCGGGCCGCGAGCGAAGACGCACCGGGGGCGTCGTAGGTGACGTCGTAGTAGCGCTGCGGGAAGCCCCAGAAATCGTACGTGAGTGGGGTTTCCGTGGTGGTCGACCCGATCGTCAGCGGCGCGGACTCCCAGTGCGCCGACACCACGAGGATCGCGTCCGGCCGCGGCATTCCATCCGACCATGCCTCGAGCTCCGCGACCCACGTTGCGTCGTCGACCAGCGGCGGCGCGCCGTGCGAGAGGAAGAGGGCGGGCATCATCCGTCCAGCCTGCCACCGCAAACCGCAATCGGCCCGCCACCCGCAAAGTGCGGGTGACGGGCCGAGCTGATCTACCTGCGATCAGTGAGAGCTGGGGTTCAGCGGGTTGGTGCCGTTGGTGACCTCTTTCCCGTCCAGGACTCCGTCGAAGTCCGTATCGGCCAGGAACGGATTGGTGTGGTAATTGAAGAGCTCGTCGTGCTTGCTCAGGCCGTCGTTGTCGTAGTCGTGCTCGACCGGATCAGCGGGCGGCGGCGGAGGGGTGGGATCCGACGGCGGCGTGGGATCCAGTGGCGGCGGATCGACGATCATGCTGGTCGTGCAGCCCGACGTCCCGATCACACCGCCACCGTTGTTCGACAGCGCTTGCTTGCGGGCCAGCTCCACCACCGAGTTGATCGCGGTGGACCACTCGTGGTGCAGGGTGGGGTCGGTGCCGATGGCGATGGCTACGCAGCTGTTCTGGGCACCCACGTAGTACACGCAGTGGTTGCCACCGTTGTTCTGGCAGTTCTGCAGCGACGCGAGCCGCGCCGCATCGGGGGTGTCGCCGACCGCCGTACCCCCGATCTTGCTCTCCAACGAGTAGGACAGGGCGACATAGGCGTCGGCGGCATTGGCTGGCGCGGCTGCGACCAGTCCGCCGAGGACGGCCGCGCCTGCGGCGAGAAGCAGCGTGGCGGCGGTGTTGCGACGGCCCTTGGCCGATTGGTTGATGCTCATGACGTGCTCCCTTGGATGTTTCCGCGACCCCTCGTGAGCGGCGGTTACAGGTGGGAGCGATCGGTGACTGCAATTCCCTCACTTTTCGTGGGGCCGTCTTTTGCGGAACACGTCTTCCCTTAAGTTGTAGCCATGAGTCAGACAGTCCGCGGCGTGATCTCCAGGAGTAAGAAGCAACCCGTCGAGTTGGTTGACATCGTCATCCCCGATCCCGGTCCTGGTGAGGTGGTCGTCGACATCACCGCCTGCGGGGTGTGCCACACCGACCTGACGTACCGCGAGGGCGGGATCAACGACGAGTATCCGTTCCTGCTGGGCCACGAGGCCGCGGGCACGGTGGAGTCGGTCGGGGCGGGCGTGACATCCGTGGCACCGGGCGACTTCGTGATCCTGAACTG
>NZ_JAVRPS010000075.1:0-3473 GCF_032162105.1 Mycobacterium sp.
TTGGGACGCATATACATCAACTTCGGGTCCCCGGTCGCGTTGTATGAGCGAATGGCTGAGTTGCGCGGAGAGGGCCTGAACGAGCGGCAGGTGGTCGAACGAATCGCGTTGGAAATCTGCCACCGGCTAAATCAGGCCACGCCGGTGACCGCGACGGCGGCCGTGTGCGTTGCGATGCTCGGCGCAGACCGCGCCCTGACCCTCGACGAAGTGTGCGCCACCGTAGCGCCGCTGGCTCAGTACTTGCACGACCGCGACTGGCCCGTCGCTGGGGGAGCCGATCTCACCGAGCGCGCCACCGTATCGCAAACGCTGCATGACTTGGTGGGCTCGGGTGTGCTGACCTCCTACTCCGAAGGGCCAACAACGGTGTGGGGCATCGGCGCTGACCAGCATCTGATCGTTGCGGTCTATCGCAACAGTGCAATCCATGTTCTGGTGAGGAGGGCGATCGCCGAGCTCGCCTTGCTGGCGATCGTGCGAACACCAGGAGCCACCAAGCGCGTTGGTTGGGAGAGAGCCTTAACGGTCCGCGAACTGCTCAAGTTCGACTTTTTCTTCGCCGGACGAGCTGAATTCGCCGATGAACTGTGGAATGAGTTTGCGATCATGACCGGCCATAGTCACGACCCGGACGTACCGATTGACACCGATGAGGCCACGCGAAGTCTGAATGAAAGTGACCTGCTGGTAGCTCATCTGGTGCTCAGGCCGTTCATCGACGCCTACCGAGTGGTGGCCGAGGAGTTACTGAACCTCGGTCCGGGCCGCCACGTCGACGAACAGGAATTCCTCACCAGGTGCCTTCGCCTCGCTCGGCAGTGGTCACTGCAACATCGCATCACCGAGGAATCGGTATCAGGCGACATGTTTGCCACCGCGTTGAAGATGGCGCGTCACCGGGGGCTCCTGGATACCGAGACCGCTTCAACCGACATAGCGGATGGTCGGGCAGCGCTCGTGGCCGAGCTCGAGGACCTGCAGCGGTCCATAGGCGAACTAGCCCAGATGCGCCGGGATTTCGCACCGGCTTGAGGGGGTCCCCGGAAGAATGGGATTTCGCCAACCGATGTGGTTTGGTAATATGGTAAGACCATAATCGTGGCGACTACCGTGCTGTGGCTTTCAACGAAGAGAGGCAACCGATGACCGAGTTCACCGACATCACCTACGAGGTCGACAACGGCCTGGCCTGGATCACGATCAACAGGCCCGATCGGTACAACGCGTTTCGGGCGCGAACGCTCGACGAGCTGATCCGTGCTTTCAAAACCGCTTGGGCAAGTTCAGAAGTCGGTGTGATCTGTCTGACCGGGGCGGGGGAGAAAGCCTTCTGCACCGGCGGTGACCAGAAGCAGCGCGCCGAAACTGGTGACTACGGGCCGTCCGATACCGGGCTGTTCGAGGTGGATACCTTGCATCGGGTCATCCGCGACGTGCCAAAACCGGTCATCGCTGCGGTAAACGGGTTTGCGATCGGCGGCGGCCATGTCCTGCACGTGCTGTGTGACCTGACGATCGCTGCGGACACCGCGGTCTTCGGTCAGAACGGTCCACGGGTCGGATCCTTCGACGCAGGCTTCGGCACCGGCTTTCTCGCACGGGTGGTGGGAGAAAAGCGTGCCCGCGAGATCTGGTTCTTGTGCCGCAGGTATTCGGCGGAGCAAGCAGCCGAATGGGGACTGGTCAACAAGGTGGTGCCTGCCGACGAGCTCAAGTCGGAGGTGCGGGCATGGGCGGACGAGATTTTGATGCTTTCGCCGACCTCGCTGAAGGTTCTCAAGCAGTCGTTCAACACCGATACCGAACAGTTCGCATCAGTAGGCCAGATGGCTTACTCGACTCTGAAGATGTTCGGCGAGACACCCGAAGCGCAGGAAGGCATTACCGCGTTCAACGAGAAGCGCGTGCCGGAATTCGCCGCCTACCGCGGCAACTGAGCCGATCGTCGGCTGGCGCAATCATCGGAAAGAGCATGGGCTATGACACGCATCTTTGACCCCATGGTGCTGGATGGCAAGCGCATCCTCATCACCGGCGGCGGCACGGGGCTGGGCCGTGGGGTGGCTGCGCAGCTGGTCGCGCATGGCGCCCAAGTCCATTTATGGGGTAGACGCGAAACGGTGCTGGCCGAGGCCGCCGCAGAGATCTCGGCCGGCCAGCCCGGCCGCGTCCACTACCAGGCGGTGAATGTCCGGGACTTCGATCAGGTGGCCGCTGCCATCGCCGAAATTTGGCATCGGCAAGGACCTTTGACCGGCTTGCTGAACAACGCCGCGGCGAACTTCATCGCGCCCACCGTAAGTTTGAGCCCTCGCGCATTCGACGCGGTCACTTCTACCGTGATGACCGGTTCGTTCAACACGACGCTGGCCGTCGGCAGGCGTTGGATCGCCGAAGGCCTGCATGGATCGGTGCTGTCAAACCTGACCACATGGGTATGGAGCGGTTCGGCGTTCGTGGTTCCGTCGGCCATGGCAAAGGCGGCCATACATGCGATGACAATGTCACTGGCCGTCGAGTGGGGACGCTACGGCATTCGTCTCAATGCCCTTGCGCCGGGACCGATTCCGACCGAGTACGCCTGGGAAATGCTGAATCCCACCGATAAGAGCTCGGTCGGTGCTACCCAATCAGAGCAGATCCCACTCGGTCGTCCAGGGACGATCGACGAACTCGCGAATTTGACGATCTTCGCGTTCTCCGACGCCTGCGACTATCTGACCGGGGAGACCATCGCGATGGACGGGGGCCAGCGGCTCGCCGGGCCCAATACGTTCGCCGGCCTAACGGCGATGACGGACGAGGATTGGGCGGCCGCACGCGAGCGTAGCCGGGCGGCGTCGGAGACCGCCAAGGCGGCCCGTTCGGTGTAGCTGATGGGCCACGATGATGACAGAGGCAACAAATACGGTAAGCGAGTGCGGCGTGCCCCCACTGCGGTTAGGCATGGCGGTGGTTATAGCGCTTGCCGGATTCTCCGCCGCAGTAATAGGTTTCGCGATGGAAAACACGGCGATGATCGTTGTGGGTGTGGTCGTCGGCGGCTCTGGCTCGACCACGGTCAACGCACTGGCGAACGCGGCTAACCGATGGCGTCAGCGTAGAGATTGATAGTTGTGAGCCGGGTCCCGGTTCATCCCCGACCAGGAAGGTGCGCAGTGCGAGTCATTTCATCGATCGAGGACGCTATTGAGGCGATCGGCCAAGAACTAGGCGTCAGCGACTGGACGGGAATCGACCAAAAGCGCATCGATGCGTTCGCCGACGTCACCGGGGATCACCAGTGGATTCACGTCGACCCGGACCGCGCGAGCACCGAAAGTCCCTACGGTGGAACAATTGCCCACGGATTCCTGACGCTTTCGCTGATTCCCGCGCTCAGCAAGGCCAATTTCCGTGTCGAAAACGCGAAGATGGGCATCAACTACGGACTCAACAGGGTGCGGTTTCTTGCACCGGTTCCGGCTCGC
>NZ_JAVRPS010000076.1:0-9822 GCF_032162105.1 Mycobacterium sp.
CAGTCAACCGGCACCAGCCACCAACACCACCAAACGGTGTTGATCCGGCCAGGGCTGGCAGCCACTCTCCGGTGGCCTCTGCTGAGCACGCAGCACTCGACCCACCCCCGAACAGACCAGGCACGCCTGGACGTCGCGGGACCAGTCGAAAACAACCAGCCCCCAAACTGATTGGCGCTGCATGACCCACATCGGGTCAACTCTTAGCCTGAACTCATGCCATCAGTACTCGTCACGGGCGCTGCCCGGGGTATCGGGCGGTCGATCGCCGAGCACCTTGCGCGCCACGACTGGGACGTCATCGCCGGTGTGCGCACCGAGGCGGACGCCGTTGCGGTGACTGCGGCAAACCCGCGGCGGATCACCGCCGTCACCCTTGACGTGACCAACGATGCGCACGTCGCCGAACTCCGCGATTCGCTTCCGGCGCATCTCGACGGCATCGTGAACAACGCCGGCATCAGCGTCGGCGGGCCGATGGAGACCGTCACGACCGATGACTGGCGAAAGCAGTTGGAGATCAACGTCATTGGCCAGATGGCGGTGACGCGCGCGGTGCTGCCAAGGCTGCGGGAGTCACGCGGCAGGATCGTCTTCATCTCCAGCGTGAACGGCAGGCTGTCGATGCCGATGATCGGTGCGTACAGCGCGTCGAAGTTCGCGCTAGAGGCGGCCGCAGACGCGTTGCGGATGGAATTGCGGCCGTGGCACATTCCGGTGGTGATCGTCGAACCCGCCCAAACCGACACCGACATGTGGCGAACGGCCGACACCATGTTCGAGGAAGCCGAGGCCGCGCTGACGCCCGAGCACCGCGCGATGTATGCCAGGCACCTCACAGGCATGAAGAAGATGATCCCGATCGCACGACGGATGGCGGTGAATCCTGCGAAGGTGTCGACAGTGGTCGGGAAGTCCCTCACCACGAGTCGGCCACGCCCTCGCTACGTCGTGGGCGTCGGACCCAAGGCCCAGGTGGCCCTGATGACCAACCTGCCTGCGGCCCTCCGGGACCGCGTGCTGCGCAAAGTCACCGGACAGCCGTAGTCAGGACCCGGTGGACGCTTCGGCCCCGCGGCCGTTACGGGCGGGCCGGCGTCAGCGAATTGGCCTGCACCGGGTCCAGCCGAAGTAATTGACAGCTTGGTAGGTGGTTTGCCCTGTTCAGATGGATTCTCCAGCGCGCGTCGGCAGATCCGACCCGGCATGCCGAAATGATGAGCAGATCTAATCGGAATGCGTGACACCTCGGCAGCCGATGTTTGCGAACCACGTCGTTGCCGAACATCGGTGTGGCACCACCAATCCCAGAGCCCGGGTTCCGCAGGTACTTGCGAACGATATTTGCCAGCAATTCCCAGAATTGGCGCCGGCGTAAGTGTTAACGTCCACGTAAGTGGGCGCCTAGGTCGGGGAAAGGACTGGTCAGATGGCTGGTAGGCATCGCAAGATCGGCGTGAGGGCTAGGCGAATCGCCATGCTGAGTGCAGCCACCGCAACGGCGAGCGCGATGACTGTGAGCGTCGCTCCGCCGCCGCCGATTCCCCACCCGACAGTCGTGAATACGCCAGTCGACCTCGCGGCGGCCATCAGGTTGCTGCCGAACCACGACCAGGTGCCCGACCTCACCGGAGGCCTGGGCAGCACGATCAACGATTCCGGCCAGTCGCTCGCCGATGCGCTCATCAGAGCCGTGGTCAACGGGATCAACCTGACCGGACTTGCGCAGGCGGCCGGGGTGGATCCCCAGAGCCTCCTCACAACCTTGCTCGCGGATCTGCCAGCGAACCTGCTTCCTGGGATCCTGGCCAGCCTCTCCCTCGATATTCCGATTTTGGGGCCGGCGCTCGACCAGTTGACGGGCGGGGACCTTGCACTCCTCACCTCGATCCTGAACTTGCTCGGCATCAAGGAGGTCGCGGGGGGAACCCTGACCGGACTCCTGGCGCTGCTGGGGCTGGATCTGTCGGATCCGCTCAACCTCTCGGGTCTCGCCGTTCCCGGTCTCAACGTCATCACCGCGGGGCCGACGTTCACCGTGCTCAAGATGCTCGGCCTCGACCTCGGATGGCTGCCTTCGACGCCGAACGGGGTAGCCAACGAGATCAACGGAACGCCGTACCTCAAGCTGGGCGTCGACGGCGTGCTCGACCTGGTGCTCGGCGAGCTACGGAAGAGCACGCTCCCCGGCGCATCAGCCCTCATCGCTCCACTGGTCGCATTGATCCAGAGCATCACCGATCCATTGACCAGCCAGCTCCCCGACGTCATCGACCTCCGCGTCATCCCGACCGTGGGGATCGGGCTCGGCGCGTTCGCCGCCGCAACGGCCTACGAGAAGGTGCTGGCCGAACTGGCCGCCCAGCCGGGCGGGTCGGCGTACGTCGGCACCGACCCGGTGCTCGGCAGCCTGACCCTGCTACCACTGGTCCTGATCAACAATCCGGCGCGCCCCGACGGCGGCGCCTTCGCCCGGTTCGGGCCGCTGGCTGCGTTGTTCGGCATCAATACCGTGAGCCCAACTACCGAGGTGTCCAACGACGGGACCGGCATTCCAGTGCTCGGCACCGGTATCAAGCTGGGTGCGGCGAATCTCGTGCCGATCCTGATCGATGCGACCTACGAGTACCAACCGCTGTCGGACCTGGCGTCCTGGCCGAATCCCTTCACGCTCGCGAACAACCTCGCGGCAGGGTTGTTGCCCACCTACATGCTCCGCGGGCTGAGCCTCGACGGTCTTGACGACCAGATCCTCGGTCAGGTCGGCGATTTGGTCCAGGACGCGCTGGACCAGAACAAGCCGTTGGCGCTCAACGTCTACCTCACCCTGCACTCGGCGACATCGCCGATGCTGGAGCCGCTGTATCTGGCCGCCGACTTCCTCAACCTGGTGGGCCTCGGCCCGCTCGCACAGATTCCGATGCGGCTGGCGAATGCGCTTGCCCCTGCGATGAACACGCTGACCAACATCGGCTACGCCAACGTGATCCAGAACCCCGACGGCACCTATACCCGGGACTTCAGCAACGCAGGCACCGAGACTCCGTTCCTCTCCTTCGCCGACATCGACTACGGTCGGGTGCCCGGAGACGTCATCAATCAGTTGATCGGCGGCTTCACCAAGGAGTTCTTCAGCGCCAACCCGACGCCGAACGGGCCGAACGTGCTCTCCAACCTGCTCAATGCGCTGCTCGGCGGCGGGCTCGGCGGCATCCTTCCCGGCAGCACGCCCGCGCCGGGCGGTACCCCGGCGACGGATCCACTCGGAAGTCTCCTCGGTGGACTCGGTGGGCTGCTCGGTGGCATCCTCGGCGGACTCGGATTGGGTGGGCTCGGCGCCGTCCCGCTGGCCGCAACCGGTGCGTCGGCATCATCGACCCCCGAGCCGAATGCCACCTTCTCCCGGCTGTCGATCTCGGGCGGTGCCGAGGACGAATCCGCCACTGCGGCAGAGGATTCCGAGAAGACGACCGAGGCGACCGACGACGCGACGGCCAAGCCTGCGGCCGAGGACGCGACGGCCAAGCCTGCGACCGAGGAGGTCGTCGTCGAGAAGCCTGCGACCGAGGTGCCTGTCGTCGAGAAGCCTGCCACCGAGGAGGCCGTCGCCGAGGAGCCTGCGGCCGCCGAAGAGCCGGCCGCCGAGAAGCCCGCGGACCAGGGCGCAACCGGTCCGAAGCACGCCAAGCCGGACGACGAGACCGCCGCCGAAAAGCCTGCGGCGTCCGAATCGACGCCGAAGCATGCCAAGCCCGACGCGGACAAGAAGTCGGACACCGACACCACGACGAAGGACAAGACGCCGAAGCACGCCAAGCCGGCGTTCAACGTGGTGCGCGACAGTGCGAATGCATCCACGCCGAAGGACGAGAAGACCGGCATGCCCGAGAGCGGCAAGAAGGACAAGGACGAGACTGCCGCCGCCGCGTCATCGACCGGTGCGGACTCCGCAGGAGCGTCGAGCAACGCCGCCTGAAGGCAACTAGCTGAACGCGAGCCAGCTGGGCAGCGCGCGCTCCCGGGAGTCGCATAACACCGCGTAGGTGTCGCAGGAGCCCCTCGGCACCCCGGCGCCCGCCCACATGCCGCCGGCCTCGCGCCGCAGCACGATCGCCGACGACCCCCCGCCGTCGAGCAGGATCGCGCTATCGCTACCCAGCCCGCGGAACAGATCCTGGAGCTGGTCAGGGGTGTAGCTGCCGCCCTGGAACACGTACATCTCGTCTTTGTGCCTGGCGTAGGCGATCGCGGTGCGCGCCGCGCTCGGGCCACCGTCGTTCATCTGCCCGGTGTCGCCCGGCGCCAGTAACCCGAGACCGCTGACCGCGACGAACCGCGTGCCCTTGTCCATCAGGTCCTTGATCACGGGGGAGGCGGCGTCATAGTCGTCGGGGACCCTCGGCGAGACGACGAACGGCACGCCGGCGACCGGCAGGATCATGGTCGTCAAGGCCGACCAGGTCTCGTCTCCGCCGGATAGGCCCTGCTTCCCGGCGTAGGCGATGGTGCCGGTGACGGCAGCATTGGCCCGGCCCTGGCCGCGAGTGGTGTCGACGTAGGCGCCCAGCGGCGAACTGCAGCCGGTCGACTTCCACGAGCCGCCCTTCTGCCCGCGCACGTCGAAGAAGTTGGCATTGATCGCGATGGTCGGCGACCCGAGCGCCTGCCAGGCCTGCAGGGGGGTGTAGATCTCCGAGGCCTGCCAGAGCCCCTCACCGGTACGAGCGCCGGGTGTCCGCTCGCAGCGGGCCTGGTAGCCGGAGTGCGAGTCGACGAGGAGACGTGGAGTTAGCCGTTGTGAGGCGGACTTGATGATCATCAGATGCCCGCCGCTGCTCATCTCGTACCAGTCGCCGCCGGCGTTGAGCATCGGTGCGGCGTTGCCACCGCCGAAGTTGTAGACCAGGTACGTGCCGCGCGTCACGGCGATCGCATTCGCCAGGAGTTCGCGACCGTCGGCCGCCCGCGCGGTCGGCGCCCCCGCCGTCGTTGCCACTGCAGCACATAGCGCCAGCGTCGCCGCGCGCGCGGCGAATCGTCGGAACTTTGCGGCAGTCTTCGGCACTCTCGCCCCTTCGGCTGATCCCTACTCGATGAGAACACAATAATCACAGCTAACTCACTGTCAACATTCGTCACAACTGCATCACGATCCCGCCACGGACGAATTACGTTGCCCGCGAGGATATTTGCTATCGCTGCAGGACGAGGGTCGCGCGAGGGGATCGCACGGCTAGGAACCTTACTGCGGGCGTCAGCGGCCGGGCGGGGCCAACCGGTAGACGGCGTCGGCGTAGTCATCGGTGATGTAGACCGCGCCGTCCGGCCCCATCACCGCGGCGACTGGACGTCCCCACCGTGAACCGTCGGCAGCCTGGAAGCCGCCGACCAGGGTCTGCTGATCACCGAGACCGCCGTTGCGCCAAGGGAAGAACGACACCTCGGGTGCGCGCGGTGGCTGACGGTTCCACGACCCGTGCACGCCCATCAGCGCGCCGTGGGCATAGGGCTCCGGCAGCGCGCCGTCGACGAAGCTCAACCCCAGCGGAGCGGAGTGCGCACCGAGGCTCTGTTCGATCGGGGGCAAAGCGGCGCAGTCGAGCCTGCTCCTGTCGGCGTTCGTCTGGACGTCGCGGATCAGGCGGAGGTTGGCCGGTCTACCGTCGGGATTGCAGTACGGCCAACCTAATTCGCGCCCTGGGGTGAGCTTCGCGACCGACTCCGGCGGATGTTCGTCGACGTAGTCGGGCAACACCTGACCGTAGGACGGCCCCTGGTCGGGAACGGGGACGTTGTCGCGGTTGTTGACCGCCGTCCACAGCGCGCCGTCGGGCGCGAACGCAAGGCTGGTCCCGTTGCGCACGCCCGTCGCGAAGGGTTGAGCTGGGCCGCCGCCGGGAGGCACCCGCATGATGGTGGCCCGCTGCGGGCTCGCGGTGCGGTCGCCGGCGGAGACGTTGCCCGTCGAACCGATCGAGAAGTACACGGCGCCATCGGGTCCCACGGCTACACTCTTCAACGCATGGGGGTAGGCGCCACCCAGATCGGGGCTACGCGCGTCCGGCAGGCCCGCGGCGACGGTGCGCCGGTTGCTCGCGGTCCCGTCCGCGTAGTCGTACGCGTCCACCTGGTCGCTCTCGGCGACGTACGGCGTCGAGCCCGAGAACACGAGTCCGTGTGGCTGGTCCAACCCATCGAGGAGCAGATTGGCACGCGGACTCGCGTCCGACGGCTCCAGCCGGATGACCTGGCCGGTGCTCGGTACCGACAACAGCAGGTTGCCGTCGGGAGTCCACGCCTCGAGCCGCGGCTGCGGTATGCGGGCCCACACCGACAGCGTCCATCCCTTGGGCACCAACGCCTTTCGCGGCTCGTCGAACGGCCGCGCCGCGAAGTCGTCGGGCACCGCAACGGTGACCTCCTCGAGGCCGGCCTCGGCGGGCGGCCGGGTGGTCGACGCGGGGGCGGGCGCCGGGCCTGACGAGCATCCCGCCAGCAGCACGCCGCCCAAGCCGACGGCCACGATCGTTCGAAGGTCGTTACGCCGCAGCCAGACCCGCATGCATCTCCCAGACCAGGATCTCGGATGGTGCCGTCGCGGTAACCCGCTGGCCACCGGATGCGGTGAACCTGACCGCGTCGCCCTCGGACAGCGGGCCTGCCCCTTCCAGGGTGACTTCGCCGCGCGGCACGAACAGGTGCAGGTAGGGAGCGTGCGGCAGCTCGACGCTCGCTCCGGGTTGCAGTCGCGCACCGCGTAGGGCGGCATAGCGGTTGCGGATCGTGATCGCAGCCTCGTCGGCGTATTCGGGCATGCCCGAGGCGATGGTCACCAACCCGCCGCGCAGCAACTCGTCGTCGATCTCGAGTTGCTGGTAGCCGGGGGCGGTGCCGGATTCGTCGGGGACCACCCACATCTGCACGAAATGCACTGGCTCTTGGTGGGTTTCGTCTCCGGTGAGCGTCCAGGAGTCGTTCTTCTCGGAGTGCATGATGCCGCGGCCGGCCGACATCCGCTGCGCGAGGCCGGGATAGATGACGCCGGAGTGGCCGGTGGAGTCCTGGTGCACCAGCGACCCGCGCAGCACCCAGGTGACGATCTCCATGTCGCGGTGCGGATGGGTCTCGAATCCCGCTCCCGGCTTGACGACGTCGTCGTTGTTCACCAGGAGCAGCCCGTGGTGGGTGTTGGAGGGGTCGTAGTTCGCGCCGAACGAGAACGAGTGCTTGGAGTCCAGCCACGAGATCTTCGTGGCGGCGCGATCCGCCGCGCGCCGGATGTCGACGGATTCGGTGCTGGTCATCTTGCGCTGACTCCTTCAGAGGTCCTCGCCAGCCTAGGTGGCTGGCACTGGACACGACAACATAGATGATGTGTCATATATTCCGTGTGGTTGTCAGAGGACGAGCAACGGGTGTGGCGCAACTACCTGGTGATGACGGCGCGACTGCAGTCGGCGATGAGCCGGCAGCTGCAGGCCGACTGCGGGCTGTCACTGGCCGACTACGACGTGCTGGTCGCGCTGGACGACCGGCCCGGCTGTCGAATAGCCGAACTCGGCGAGCGGTTGGGATGGGAGCAGAGTCGGCTCTCGCACCAGTTGAGCCGGATGCGGGCGCGTGGGCTCGTCGAGCGCACGGGCGCCAAGGACGACCGACGGGCGGCCACCGTCGACCTCACCGCCGACGGACGCGCGGCGCTGACGTCGGCCGCGCCAGGTCACGCCGAGTTGGTGCGTGCGCTGGTGTTCGACGGCGTGCCCGCGGCCGACCTGCGTGCCGTCGATCGCTGGACGGGCGGCGTCCTGGACCGGCTTACCAGTCCGACTCGTCGAACTTGATCACGCCGCGGATGTTCTTGCCGTCGAGCATGTCCTGGTAGCCGTCGTTGATGTTGTCCAGTGAGTACGTGCTGGTCACCATCTCGTCGATCTTCAGCAGGCCCGACTTGTACAGGCCGACCAGCTTCGGCGTCTCGACGTGTGAGCTACCGCCGCCGAAGATGTTGCCCTTCAGCGTCTTCTGCATCATCGTGAAGAGGAACAGGTTGAGCTTGACGTCGAAGTCCATCATCGAACCCATGCCCGTGACCACACAGGTGCCGGTCTTGGTGGTCAGGGTCATCGCCTCTTCGACGTATTCGCCGCGCATCTCGCCGACCGCGATGATGGTCTTGTCGGCCATCACGCCATGGGTGACGTCGATGATCGGCGCGATGGCCTCGGCCATCGACGGGTAGACGTGGGTGGCGCCGAACTTGAACGCCTGGTCGCGCTTCCACTCGTTCGGGTCGATCGCGATGACGTTCTTGGCGCCGGAGATCACGGCACCCTGCAGGGCGCTCATCCCGATGCCACCCACACCGATGATGACGACCGTCTCGCCGGGCTGCACGTCGGCGACGTTCGTGGCCGACCCGAATCCGGTGGGCACCGCGCACCCCATGATTGCCGCGGTCTCGAACGGCACGTCCGCGTCGATCTTCACCACGGAATCCTCGTGCACCGTCATGTACGGCGCGAAGGTGCCGAGCAGGTTCATCGGTGACACCTCGTGCGAACCGGCGTGCACGCGCGACGTCCCGTCGGCGATGGCCTTGCCGCCCAGCAGCAGCGCACCCCGATCGCACAGCGAGCGGTAGCCCTTGAGACACGACGGGCACTGCCCGCACGCCGGGATGAAGGCGAGGATGACGTGGTCACCCTCCTCGATACCCGTCACGTTCTTGCCGACCTTGGTCACCACCCCGGCGCCCTCGTGCCCACCGAGTGCAGGCAGGCCGATCGGCGTCGCGCCGGTGGTCAGGTGGTAGTCGGAATGGCACATGCCCGCCGCGTGCATCCGAATCTGCACTTCGTCGGCGACCGGATCGCCCAGATCGATCTCGTCGACCTTGAACGGTGTATTGAGTTCCCACAGCAGAGCACCCTTGGTCTTCATGGCGGCGATCATAGAACACGTTCCAGAACATGCAACCAGCAGGCGCTCGACCTGCGATTATGGGTAGCCAGACCATCTCGTCCGGTTCGCGCGCCGCTCGCGCCGCCAGCCGACCACGCTAGCGTGATCGCGTGCCCTCCGTCGCGATTCGGGTCGCGGCCGTCGCCGCCGTCGTGACCCTGGTCCTCGGCGGGTGCTCGGGCGACCACGGCACGCGTTCCGGCGCAGGGCCCTGGCCCCAGGATCCGGGCCGCGGGCCGTGCGCAGTGACCAAGCAGGACAACGTGCCCGCAACCATGCGCGACGGCACCGTCCTGCGTGCCGACGTCTACCGGCCGCAGAGCCAGGAGAGCGTGCCGGTGATCCTGATGCGCACCCAGTACGGCAAGGCCGGCGCGCAGGCCGCCTCCCGCTACCAGTCACCTGACTGGTTTGCATCGCATTGTTATCTGGTTGTCGTGCAAGATATTCGGGGACAAGGCGCGTCGGGTGGGACGTTCAGCGAGTTCACTCACGACCAGAACGACGGCTACGACTCCGTCGAATGGGCGGCGGCGCTGCCTGGATCGAACGGCAAGGTCGGCATGTACGGCTCCTCCTACGTCGGTGCCACGCAATGGCTTGCCGCCGTCGCCGCCCCGCCGCACCTCGTCACCATCGTTCCGGCGAACACCGCATCGGATTACTACGACGGCTGGACGTACGAGGGTGGCGAATTCCGGTTGGCGTTCGTGCAGCCGTGGGCGATCGGGTCCATCGCCACGACTGCCGCGAAGAACCGCAACGATCAAGCGACAGTCCACGAACTCGCTGCTGCCGCAAACGATCCCACCCGCTGGCTCGACTTCCGTCCGTTCAAGGACCTGCCGCCGATGCAGCCGG
>NZ_JAVRPS010000077.1:0-8238 GCF_032162105.1 Mycobacterium sp.
AAGTCAGTTTCGGCCTGCGATCATTGCCCCACGATGCGTCTACTAGTGGTCGAAGACGAGCACCGGCTCGCCGCCGGACTGCGCAAGGGCCTCGAGGCCGAGGGTTTCGCCGTCGATGTCGCGCACAACGGCACCGACGGCATCTGGATGGCGCGGGAAAACCCTTTCGACGCGATCGTTCTCGACGTCATGCTGCCCGGCGCGAATGGATACCAGGTGTGCCGGACGCTGCGCAGCGACGGCAACTGGACCCCGATCCTGATGCTCACCGCCAAAGACGGGGTGACCGACATTGTGGAGGGCCTGGACACCGGCGCCGACGACTACTTGGCCAAACCGTTCGCATACGCGGTGCTGGTCGCCCGGCTGCGGGCGTTGCTGCGGAGAGGCGCACGCCCCCGGCCCACGGTGCTCGAGGTCGGCGAGTTGCGATTGGATCCGGCGGCGCGTCGGGTGTGGTTGGGCGGCAAGGAAATCGGATTCACCGCCCGCGAGTTCGCGGTCCTGGAGTTCCTGATCCGCCATCCCGGCGAGGTGCTGTCCAAGAAGGACGTCCTCGACCACGTTTGGGACTTCGACTTCGACGGTGATCCCAACATCGTCGAGGTATACGTGCGACGGCTCCGGACGAAGCTGGACGAGCCGGCGATCGAAACCATTCGGGGCGCCGGGTACCGGCTGGTCGCCGATCATGGGTGAGGTAGTTCGACGGATCCGCGCCCGGGTGGGCACAGTGCGGGCGGCCACCACGGTAGTGGCGACGATTGTCGTCGGTGTTGCGCTCGTCGCTGGGGCGGCCGTGCTTCTCATCGTGCTGCGCAACACGCTCGTCGACGAGGTCAAGGATCCCGCTCGCGCCCAGGCGCTCGAAGTGGCGGGTCAGCTCGAATCGGGCCAGCCGCCGGTTCTGGAGGTTGCCGGCAGCGACGAGCAGTTGATTCAGGTGCTTGGCCCGGATGGCGCGGTGCTCGCGTCAAGCCGCAATGTCGCCGGTCAACCCGCGGTGGCGCGGTTGCGGCCACGCGAGTCCGCGCAGATCCCCACGCCATTGGACAACGACGACTTTCTGGCCGTTGCCGAGGGCACACAGACTCCCGAAGGTCCGCGAACGGTGCTGGTGGCCCGTGCGCTGGTTGGCGTTTTCGAGACCACCACGCTGGTCACCGGTCTGCTGTTGGTCGGATTGCCGGTACTGCTGGTCGTGGTGGCCGTCACCACCTGGGCGATGGTGGGCCGCGCGCTCGCCCCGGTCGAGGCGATCCGACGCGAGGTCGACGAGATCTCCGCCGCACAACTGCACAGGCGGGTTCCCCAGCCGGACGTCGACGATGAGATCGGACGGCTGGCCGCAACGATGAACCGCATGCTGGCCCGGCTGGAAGAAGCCCGAAACAGTCAGCGGCGCTTCGTTTCCGACGCGTCGCACGAGCTGCGCTCGCCCATCACCACGATCCGCCAGCACGCCGAGGTCGCCCTCGCGCATCCGGACAGAATCACCACGACCGAACTGGCCGACGTGGTGCTGGCCGAGGAACTCCGGATACAACGACTGGTCGAGGACCTGCTGGTCCTGGCGCGGGCCGACGAACACGTCCCGCCGCAACGTGCGCCCGTCGACCTCGACGACCTGGCGTTCGAGGAGGCCCGGCGCCTTCGGTCCACCACCTCGTTGCAGGTCGACACGTCAGCTGTGGGGGCGGCGCGAGTGCACGGGGACGTCGAGGCGTTGCGGCGGGTGTTGCGCAATCTGGGCGAGAACGCCGCCAGGCACGCCAAGACCCGGGTCGACATCACCCTCGCCGATCGCGGCGGCGACGTGGTGTTGACAGTCGGCGACGACGGGCCGGGGATTCCCGAGGCCGAAAGGCAACGGGTGCTGAAGCGGTTCGTTCGGCTCGACGAATCACGCTCCCGCGACGACGGTGGCAGCGGTCTGGGTTTGGCCATCGTCGACGAGGTCGTCCGGGCGCACGGCGGCTCAATATCGATTTCGCAATCACCACTCGGCGGGGCGCGCGGCGAAGTGACATTTCCCGCCGACAACGGCTGACTTCCGTTCAGGTTGCTGTCAGGAAGCTCGGCGCACGCTGGCGGCCATGAAACTCAAGTACATCGGAATCGTGACGGCGGTGGGCGCGGCGGCGGTCGCGATCGGGACCGGTATCGCGGCGGCGCAGCCCGACGACGGCGAGGGAACACCGATCACCGGCGATGCGCTGGCGCAGGCGACTCAGGCCGCGCTCGCATTCACCGGCGGAGGCACCGTCACCGCCACCGAGGTCGGCGACGAGGAGAGCTATTACCAGGTGGAAGTGACGCTGGCCGACGGCAGGCAGACCGATGTCAACCTCGACCCGGCGTTCCACGTCGTCGGCAGTAAGACCGATCCGGCGGGCGCGGACAACGAACCCGACGGCGACGGCAACTAGGCCCGACGATGGATGCCGCCTCCGGTGGGCAGGAGCGTGGCGACCGGGGCAACAGCACCCGTCGCCGACTCGTCACGCTGGTGATCTGCGTACCGATCGTCTCCACCTTCGGCGTGGCGTGCGGCGGCGGGTCGACACAGGTGGCGGCGGAGTGCATCAAAGTTGTCACCGAATCTGGTGAGAAGACCACTGACTGCCTGCCCGTCGCTCCGGACAGTGAACGGGTCGATCTGGGGACACCGACGTTCAGTCACCCGACCCCGATCACGAATCCGCTACATCCGACCAGCGGGGTCGAGCAGACCATCTACGGCGGTCATGTCGACGGCAAGCCATTCCGCACCGAGGTGACCCTATTGCCGGAGACGAAGGCGACGCCGTATCGCGGCGCGACGATCAACACGGCTCTGATCCAGTACGTGGCATACCTGGACGGCCGCCTCCAAGAGGTGGACATCGATCGGTACGCGCAGGCCGACGACGGCTCGGTGTGGTACTTCGGCGAGGACTATTCCGCTTACGAGGACGGGAAGGTCACCGACACCGAAGGGACCTGGGTGGTCGACGACAAGATACCGGCCGCGCTGATCATGCCGGCCCAACCGCGCGTCGGCAACGTGTATCGCCCGGAGAACGTCCCGGAGGTCGTGTTCGAAGAGGTGCGCGTCGACAAGGTCGACATGAACATCGCCGGCCCGAGCGGAAACATCAGCGGCGCAATGGAAGTCAATGAGCTGCACATGGACGGCACTCGGGAGGGGAAGACCTTCGCGCCGGGATACGGCGAGTTCTCCACCGGAGTCCCAGGCGGAGACCTCGAGGCGGTGTCGCTGGCGTCGCCGACCGACAAAAGGGCGGATGCGGCTCCCGCCGAATTCGGCGCTCTCTCCGCCGCCGCGCGAGGAGTCTTCGACGCCGTCGCGGCGTCCGATGCCGAACGTGCGAAGCAAGCAGCTACGGCGCTGAATCAGGCGTGGGAGGCGGTGCTTGCCAAGGGCATTCCGCCGCAGATGGAGTCGCAGATGAAGAGGGACATCGGCGAGCTCACCACTGCCATAGACGTCAGGGATTGGGGAGGTGCTCAGTCGGCTGCGCTGCGGATCGCGCAAAACGAACTCGATCTGCGGCTGCTGTACCACCGGGTGATCGACGTCGATCTGGCCCGCATGGCCTTGTGGGCAGACCAGCTTCCGGTTGATGTCGCGGCCGACGATGCGGGTGCGGTGCTCGGCGATGTGGCTGCCCTGGAACGGACCTGGGAGCGCACCCGCCCCGGCGTCGAGCAGGCGGGAGCTGTCGACACCGCGCTGAAGGAACTTCGGCAGGCCTCCGACGCCGAAGATCTTCCTGCGGTCGACCGTGCCGCGGCCACGCTCAAGCAGGCCGTGACGGGACTGCACGCCCGCTAGGGCTCTCGCAATACCGAGGCGGGGCGGACCCGCGTGACGGCTGCGAGCGCTGCGGCCATGGCGATGGCCGACGTCAACACCATGAAGGCGATGAACACCGCGAGCGAGCCCGCCGGGACCGTGAGTAGCGGTGGGGGCAGGGCGAAGAAGAGTGAGAGCACTCGAACCTCCAGCAGTGCCAGGCAGAGGCCGACGGGAACACCGATCAGCAGGCTCCCCAGCACGACGAGGACACCCTCGGAAGCCGGGCCCGCCAGGACCTGGGGCGTCTCCGCGCCAACGGCCTGGAGGATCGCGAATTCGCGGCGCCGTTCGAGCACGAGGAACGCCCCGAGCACGGCGACCCCGACCCCGGCGATCAGCGCGGCTCCGAGTGCTTCAATGCGACCGAGCCCTGCGAGGTTCAGCGCGGTGAGGCCACGCTGGAAAGGATTGCCGATCGTCGTCACGCCGAATCGATCGGCCAGGTTTGCGTGGACGTCGGCGGCCACTGTGCTGACCGACTGCCCGGCAGTGACACGGGCAAGGTAGAAGTCGGGGGGCGCCGGCACCGTCTGCGGGATCGCGGCCGCCGACATGACGAGCTCGGCCGGTTGATCGGGCGGCGGGCTCGTCGGAGGAAACGAACCGTAGACGCCGAGGACGTGGAGCTTCAGGTTCGTGCTCTTCTCGTAATCGTCCGGAAAGATCGTGATCGGCAGCGTGTCACCGGGCCCGACCTCGAAGTCGACGGCGAGCTCTTTCAGCAACAGGACTCCCAGCCGGTCGCCGGCGAGCGCTTGGGGGCCCTGACCCTGCAGGATCCGCGGTGCCATCGTGGACACGGCGGGATATGTGGAGAGGTCGATCGCCATGATCGTCTTGCGATCGCTTCCCGCTTGGGCAGGTACGAGGCGGAACGGGCTGACGGCGGCGATCCCGGGGCCGAGTGGGGGTAGCTCGTTGGCCGGATCGGCTGGGGTGAGCCGCATGTCGGAGCCCAAAGCCGCTTGGGCGTCGGTCGATTTCGCGGTGCGATAGGTCGCCGCGAACGCCAACACCTGCGTGCCGAATGCCACCGCCAAGGCTCCGAGGATGAGGGCCACGGCCATGCGTGCCGGACGGCGGCCGGTCCATCGGGTGGCCGCGTCGCGCCAAGAACGCAACGGCTTCGACGGCCCCCGCTCCGCCCGCCGACTCAGGATCGCCAGCACGACGCGGACCGCCAGGAACGTGACCCCCAACCACAGGAAGATGGGTGCCAGCAGCACGTAGAACGACAGTGCCAGGGACGTTCCCTCGATCGGGGTCTGAGACAAACCGCCGGCCAGGCGATTGATGGCGAGGATGCACAGGCCAAGGACGATGAAGATCAGATCGAGGTACGTCCGCTTCCACAGCGGCCTCCACCCACGCTCCAGCACATGGCGTTCCAAGGCGACTTCCGACTCGCGCCCGGCTCTTCTGAGTCGGAGAAGCCGGATGATCGTGGTCGCGGCGCCGACGGCAACGGCCATGATCGCCGTGGTGGCGAGGTCTCCCGGAGCGACACCGCGCCATACGGGTCCATCGGTCACCAAACTGACTGTGGCGACTGCGACGAGGAGTCCGACAGCGGATCCCGCGAGGCCGACGATCGCCGCGTCGGCCGCAGCCAAGCGGATGACCTGCCCGCTCGTGGCGCCTCGGAGCCGGATCAGTGCCTCCTCACGCCGGTTGGCCTCGGCGAGGGCGGACCCGGCAGCAAGACCGAGTGCGCCGGCCGCGAGCACTCCGGGGATCCCCAGCAGGAGGAAGAGGATCTTCGCGTTCGTGGCATCGGACTGTGCAGTCACCAACGTCTCGGCGGCGTTGTCGGCAACTAGGATTGAGCCCGCCGCCCGTCGCTCCAGCAGCGATCGAAGCTGCCCCGACCACGCCGTCGCGCGACTCGGGTTGGGCGGATACGCGGTGTGGTCAACGCTGACGTGGGATTCGACGCTCACGGGCGGCAGATCGGTGGATCCGGGATCGAACACCGGTGAGATTCCCCCGTGGGTGGCCCATTCCTGCAGCACCGGCAGGATGTTGCGCTGGAAAGTGCTGAAGTCGATGACAATTGAGCGGGGAACCGCGACCACATCGCCCTGCACGTCTCCTGAGGGGATCGAGAACCATGTGGTCGCCTGGCGCAGATCGACCGTTCCGGTCACTGGGAGCGCAAGCGAGAGCTTCGGGGCGTCGCCGGGCAACGCGATCGAGATCGTTGCGGCCGAAGCGAATCCGGGAGTGTTGCGAAGTGCCTCATCCAAGAGTGCGCCGCCGCCCGGGCTGCCGCTCACGACGCGGAGCCAGGGGCGACCGGCGAAGTAGGAGGGGTCGACGGCGATCAGGCGGGCTGTCCACTTACCTGCCCCAGGGGCGTCGACCACCACGTTGGTTGCCGCGAACGGTTCGGCGCGGGCGACCGCCGGCACCGCCCCCAGATCGTGGCTGACGGACGTCATGTCGACGTCCAGCGATGTGCCCATCGCCCGCATCTCGATCTGCACCGGTTCCAGTGCCACGCGGGTCATGGCGCGGTCGGCGTCATCGACGAAGAGCATCGTCGCCGCGAGCATCGCGACCGGAAACGCGACCCCGAGGGTGCCGAGCACGAAACGTCTCGGCGCACGCCGGATCGTCAGTGCCGTCAGCCAGCTGATCATTGGAGCCGGCCCGAGTGCATGGCGACCACGCGATCGGCGTGAGCCGCGACGGTGGGATCGTGAGTGACCATGACGACTGCCGCGTCACGCTCGCGCGCGGCGGCAACCAGCAGCCGGACGATCTCCTCAGCGGTCACCGAGTCCAAGCTTCCCGTTGGCTCGTCGGCGAGAACGACCGCGGGTTCGACCACCAGCGCTCGGGCGATAGCGACCCGCTGTTGCTGGCCACCGGAGAGTTGGTCGGTCAGCTTGAGCGCGTGCTGCGCCAGTCCCACTCTCTCCAGCGCCTCGGCCACGCGGCGAGCCCGTGCCGTCGGCTCGACGGCGTCGAGCAGCAACGGCACCTCGACGTTCTCGGCCGCCGTCGCCTGCGGAAGCAGCGCCAGACCTTGAACGATGAAACTGCATGTTTCCCTGCGAAATCGGGCGCGGGCGCGGCCCCGCAGTGTCGCCCAGTCAACGCCGGTCACGCACACCTGACCCGCGTCGGGTACGTCGAGTCCGCCGAGCAGAAATAGCAGGGTGCTCTTCCCAGAGCCGCTTGGGCCGGTAACCGCGACGACCTCGCCCCGCGCGGCGGCGAGCGACACCTGGTCGACACCGCGAACCTGGTGTCCACCACCTTGGTAGGTCCGGGTCACAGCGCGCGCCTCGATGGCCGGCGCGTCAGGCGACATCGAGGATCTCGCCGTCGCGCATGATGAGTCGCTGGTCGGCCCGCTCGGCGACCTGCGGGTTGTGCGTAACCGTGAGGATGCTCGCCCCCTCGCGCGCCTTGAGAGTTGTAAGGAGGTCGAGCACACCTGCGGCCGTCGATTCGTCCAGTTCGCCGGTCGGCTCGTCGGCCAGCAGCACCTGCGGTTGCGGTGCCAGGGCGATGGCGATTGCTGCCCGTTGCGATTCGCCGCCGGACAACTGTCCTGTCCGGTGTCGGCGTCGGTCGGCGAGACCGACCTCGTCCAGAAGTTGGTCGACCCGGGCTCGAATCTCGTTGCGTCCTCGCCCCTCGAGGCGCAGCGGCAGCTCGATGTTCTCGGCGACGTCGAGGAGCGGGTGGAGGTTGTCCCGTTGAAGCACGACGCCCACCCGCTTACGGCGCCAGCGCGCCCGGGCGGGCGGAGGCAGACGGGTGAGGTCTTCACCGTCGACGACCACCGCTCCTCCGCTGGGCTCGACGAGCCCGGCCAGCACGTAGACGAGAGTGCTCTTGCCGCTTCCCGAGGGTCCCATGATGCTCGTCCATGTGCCGGCCTCGAGAGTCAACGCCGCGCCTCGAAGCGCGATGGTCTCGACGTCGGCCTCGCGGTAGATGTGGTACAGCCCAAGCGCTTCCAACGCCGGCCCCGGGGGTGGGTTCATTTCGGCGCCAGGATGGAGACCAGCCACACCTCTTCGCGGTGACCGTTCACGAGCCCGCCCAGCTTGACGAGGCCGACGCTGGGCGCGAAGTACTTGTCTTCGTCCTTGTTGAGGTCGAGGAGGTCGCGATCGTTGGTCACCAGCACGTCGGAGTAGTGGCCGGCTGGGACCTCGGCGGAGGCGCCGAGTTGCTTGATCAGGGCCACGTCCTCCGCGACCGTCGGCCGGTACTCCTGTCGGTAGGCAGCGCCCTGTAACGGGTTGGCCTGCATGATGATGCCGGGCAGCGCTCCGTCGACGCCCGCCTCCCACGAACCGGCGGTGCTGGATACGACCCCGTTCGTGTATTCCTTGGTGTCTTCGCCGAAGTACCAG
>NZ_JAVRPS010000078.1:0-14154 GCF_032162105.1 Mycobacterium sp.
GGCAAGGTGATCGAGATCGCGTGCTCCAACTTCGCGTCCAGCCAGATCGACGAAGCGGCGAAGGCGTCTGCGAGCACGGGTACGGCGCGGTTCGTGGCGGTGGAGAACGAACTCAGCTTGCTTCGGCGGGAGACCTCCGGTGCGCACGCCAGCACTCTCGAAGCGCGACCCGCCCGCGGTGCCGAATTGATCGCCACGGCCGAGCGCAACGATATGGCGGTACTCCCGTACTTCCCACTGGCGAGTGGCATGCTCACCGGCAAATATCGACGGGGCGTCGAACCGCCCTCCGGCACCCGGATGGGCTCGGCGCCGGAGGAGCGCAGGGCCGCAATGTTCCAGGCCTACCGCGACTCGGTGCTCAACGAGAAGAACTTCGACATCGTTGAGGCGCTCGAGGCGTTCGCCGCCGAGCGTGGGCACACGCTGGTCGAACTGGCGATGTCGTGGCTGGCCTGTCTGCCCAAGGTGGCGACGGTGATCGCCGGGGCGACGTCGGCCGCGCAGGTGAAGTCCAACGCTACTGCCGCCGGCTGGGTTCTGACCGACGCCGATATGGCCGAGGTCGATCGGATCACGCTGTAGCAGGCGTCGAGTGGCCGACCTCGTTGTCGCTGTTGGGGGTTCAGGCGATGTTTGGATTCTTTGACGCGGGTCAGAGGATCGAGGGGACCATCGCTTCGATGACGGTGGGACCCGGGGTGGCGAGCGCGCGGCCGAGCTGGTCGACGAATTCATCGGCCGTCGTCGCCCGAGTGGCGTCGACACCGAGGCCCTTGGCCATGGCCGTGAAGTCCATGTCGGGGCGGGACAGGTCGAGCATGTCCTTGGCCCTCGGGCCGCCGGCCTCGGCACCGACCCGGCTCAGCTCCATGTTGAGTATCGCGTAGGACCGGTTGTTGAACAGGATTGTGGTGACGTTGAGGCTTTCGCGGGCCATCGTCCACCACGACTGCATGGTGTAGAGCGCGCTGCCGTCGGACTCGAGCGCGATCACCTTGCGGTCGGGGCACGCGACGGCCGCGCCGACCGCCACCGGGAGCCCTTGGCCGATGGCCCCGCCGGTGAGGCACAGCCAGTCATGCGGAGGGGAGCCCGCGGAGTATCCCGCTGCCGACAGCCCCGAGGTGTTGCCCTCGTCGGAGACGATCGCACCCTCGGGCATCAGCGCTCCGAGCGCGGCGCAGACGGCGTCGGCGGTGAGCGCACCGGTCGGCAGCTCGGGCGCGGTTGCTTGTTGCACGGGCGCGGTCGATGCCCCGACGCGTTCGGCGAGCATGGCCAGCGCGGTGGCGAGGTCGCCGTCGGGCGCGGCGAGCACGTGGACGCGGCAGCCCTGGGGCACCAGGTCGCTGGCCTTGCCCGGGTAGGCGAAGAACGAGACCGGTGCTCTGGCGTCGACGAGCACGATGTGGCGCAGGCCGTCGAGCTGCATCGCCGCCAGCTCGGCGAGGTAGGCGAGGCGGTCGATCGGCGCCCGCCCGGCGCCACGCTCGAGCCGCGCGGGGAACGTCTCACACAGCAGCTTGGCGCCGGTAGCGGCGGCGATGCCCGACGCCTGGGCCAGCAGCTCGGCTCGGCACGCCCGTCCGCCCACGAAGACGCAGGCGGGCTCACCCGATTGCAGCGCGGCGGCGATCTCGGTGATCGCCGCGTCGTCGGGCGGCTCGCGCCGCGCAGGAGCGGGCAGCCGACCGGCCACGCCGCCCTCCGACCACGACACGTCGGCCGGCAGCACGAGCGTGGCCACCTGTCCCGGCGGGCCGCTGGCCACCGAGACGGCCTCGGCCGCGTCGGCGCCGACCTCGCCGGGCTTGGCCGACCAGCGGATGAACGTCGACACGTTTCGCGCCACGGTCTCGATGTCGGACTCGAGCTGGGCGTCGAACTGCTTGTGGTAGGTGGCGTGGTCGCCGACGATGTTGACGATCGGCGTGCGGGCCTTGCGGGCGTTGTGCAAGTTGGCCAGGCCGTTGCCCAACCCGGGCCCGAGGTGCAGCACCGTGGCGGCCGGGCGCCCGGCCATTCGACCGTAGCCGTCGGCAGCGCCGGTGGCGACACCCTCGAAGAGCGCGAGCACGCTGCGCATCTCGGGCACGGCATCGAGGGCGGCGACGAAGTGCATTTCCGACGTGCCCGGGTTCATGAAGCACGTGTCGACGCCGCAGTCGACGAGCGTGCGGATCAGGGCTTGGCCACCGTTCATGTTTCGCGTCATGTGTCGTCCTCGTCGAAGATGGTGCCGCCGAGCGCCTGCCCGGGGGGAAGATGTCGTGGCGCTCGCAGCGCTACTCCGGCAGCGAGTTACTCAGTCGCTCCGTGGCGGCGAGGTAGTCCTCGATGAACGCGATCACCACGTCGCGGGCCGGCATCTCCTTGTTCATCAAGCCGACGCCCTGCCCGACCCAGTATGTGGCCAACGCCTGCGCGCCCGGATGACCTTTGGCGGCCAACGCGTCGATGCGGCGCAGCGCGGGCTCGCTGATCATTGACTGCAACGGCAGTGGCAGCGGCTGCTTACCGCCGTCGTGGGGCTGCCAGGCATCGGTCCATTCCGACACCAGTTGCCGGGACGGCTTTCCGGTGCGACCCGCGGAACGGATGGTGTCGCGTGAGGTCGCGGCGAGCATCCTTTCGACGGTGTGCGGCGCGGTCTCGGCTTCCTCGGTGGTGAGCCACACCGAGCCCGTCCAGGCACCGGCCGCACCCATCGCGACCGCGGCGGCCATCTGCCTGCCGGTGACGATGCCGCCGGCGGCGAGCACCGGGATGGCGTCGTCGATGGCCTCCAGAACTTCGGGAATCAGGACCATGGTGGTGACCTCGCCGCAGTGCCCGCCGGCTTCGGTGCCCTGGGCGACGAGCAGGTCCACGCCGGCGTTGACCTGCTTGACGGCGTGCTCCTTGGCTCCGACCAGCGCGGCGACCGGGATGCCACGCTCCTTTCCCGCCTCGATCATGTAGTCCGGCGGCACGCCGAGCGCGTTGGCGATCAACTTGATGGGGTGGCTCATCGCCACCTCCAGCAGCGCGCGGCCGGTGTCACCGGTCAGCGCCGGTGCGCCGACCCGCGCCGTCTGCTCGGTGTCGATGTCGTGGCGGGCCAGTAGTTCGGCGACGAAGCGTCGATAGTCGTCGGGGATCCGCTCGGCCAGCTGGTCGCGGGACAGTTTCTCGCCCTTGCCCTCGAACTTCCCCGGCACGATGATGTCGGCGCCGTACGGCTTGCCGTGCACGTGCTCGTCGATCCAGGACAGCTCCTGCTCGAGCTGATCCGGGGTGTACGCGACCGCGCCGAGCACGCCGAATCCGCCGGCATTCGTCACCGCCGCAACGACATCGCGGCAATGACTGAACGCGAAGAGCGGGAAATCGATACCGAACTTCTCACAGATGGCCGGCTTCATAGCGGGAGCCCTTGGCCGATCGCGCGGTGTCGTGTCATGTGGTCCTCCGTCGAAGGTGGTGGCGGTGCCCAGTGAGTGATGATTATGCAAGTAACTGTTGACTGCAAGTTACTGGCGCACGTAGGTTGACTTGCATGTTAGTTGAACCATCCGAGCGCAAGGAAATCGAGCAGCTCCTCAGCGAGACCTTCGCGTGGGTTGACCATGGCGAAGCCGATCGGGTGCCGAAGCTGTGCGCCGAAGGGTTCGCGCTGCACGGGCCGGGGATCGACCTTGACCTGGAGCAGTTCCAGAAGATGATGAGCGTTCGGGTTGCGGCACCGTATGAGACGCGGCATCAGTGGAGCAACCTGCGGGTCCTCGATGTCGATGGCGATGCCGTAGACATCGCGTTCGTGATGTGCGTTCATCGCCGAGACGAAGGCGCGGAGGTCACCACGCGCACCATCGCCGACTTCGCCGACCGCTGGGCACGGACGCCGGATGGCTGGCGCCTCGCGTCCCGCACGATCACACCCGTCCTCGACGCGCCGCCGGCCTAGCCCCGTGCAGCTCTTTCAGACCACTTTGGGTGCGGCCCGCCGCGACGGCGACGAGTTGGTCGTCCTTGACGGGACGGCCGACGTCCTCGCGTGGGCGATGTCCGACGACATCTCCGGCGCACCGGGCAAGGAGCGAGTCGCCTTGTCCGACGCGGTGCTGCTCGCCCCGACGGTGCCGGCGCAGATCGTAATCGTCGGGCTCAACTATCGCTCGCATGTCGCGGAGATCGGTCAGCCGGTCCCCGAGGCGATGATGTTCTTCGTCAGCGATCGCGTCGAGGCCGCCGCGGGACCGGAGACTCCGATCGTGCTGCCTGCCGAGGCGCCGGGCCAAGTGGACTACGAGGGCGACGTCGCCATCGTCATCGGTCGCGAGGCCCGCGACGTCGATCCGGCGTTGGCCTGGACCTTCATCGCCGGAGTCACGGCGGCCAACGATGTGAGCGCCCGGGACGTGCAGATGGCGGGGTTGGCCAACGGGGACTACACGACCGCCAAGACCTTCCCGTCGTTCAAGCCGCTGGGTCCGGGGCTGATCACCGGTGACCAGGCGCGCGGGACGTTGTCGATCACGACGACGGTCAACGGCGAGGTGCGGCAGGAAGCAGACACCGACGAACTGATCTTCGCCATACCCGAGATCGTCGCCACCGTCTCCCAGTCCGTCGCACTGCACCCCGGCGACGTGATTCTCACCGGGTCACCTGCCGGCGTCGGATTCGTTCAGGCGCAGTTCCTTTCGGCCGGCGACGTCGTCGAAGTCACCGTCGGCGCTCTACCCCCACTGCGGAACGAAGTCGCCGCCGCGCCGGCCTGCGAGCAGCGTCCATGACCGTCGGCCAACCGACCTCGCCCGCGGCACCTGAACGCGAACAGGACAGGAGCGGCGCACAGATGACCGAACGGCCAGAATTGCTCGAGGCCACCGATGAGATGATCGAGGACGCGGTGAAGTACGCCGATCCCATGGTGTTACGCGGTCTCATCTACCAACTCACGGGCGATGAGAGCCTGCAACGCACCGAAGTCGCGTCAGTACAGTTCGGCTTCCTCGAAGCGCAGATGCCGGCCAGTCGGGCGGCGGTGGCGCTGATTCAGTCCAAGGCTGCCGAGTTCTTGAAGGCCTACCGTGACCGTGGGGCCGGCGACATCTCCGTCGGCCCACAGACGCGTCTGCAACGCAGCCTGGGTCTGGCCGCCGGAGCCGACATACCCGACACCGAAATCGACATGTGGCTCGAACAGCTGGCTTTGGACCCGTGGGCGCGGGGTCACGTCTGGCACGAGCAGCGGCCCTCCCCAGAACGCCTCCAACAGTTCACGGTCGCGGTTATCGGCGCCGGTATGGGCGGGCTCAATGCCGCCGTCCAGTTGAAGCACGCGGGAATTCCGTTCACCCTTCTCGAGAAGAACTCAGGGGTGGGGGGGACGTGGTACGAGAACCGCTATCCCGGCGCCCGGGTCGATTCACCCAGCCGCGCCTATACCCATATTTACGGCGTCGACTTCGCACTTCCAGGCGCCTTCTCCGATCAGTCGGCCAACGAGAAGTACTTCAACTGGGTCGCTGATCACTTCGACGTCCGCAAGCACATCGAGTTCGACACCGAGGTCACCTCGCTGATCTGGAACGACGACGACGCGGTCTGGGAGATCGGCGCGACAGGTCCTGATGGAGTCCGCCGATGGCGAGCGAACGCGGTGATCAGCGCGGTGGGATTCCTCTCGCGCCCCAACGTTCCCGCCATCGAGGGTCTCGACGAATTCGCCGGCGCCACCTTCCACACCGCCCGCTGGCCTGAGCGAGCCGACCTCACCGGCAAGCACGTCGCGGTGATCGGAACAGGATGCACCGGCTACCAACTGGTGCCCGAACTGGCCAAGTCCACCGGCCACATGTATGTCTTCCAACGCACGCCCAGCTGGTGTTTCGCGGTTCCCGGATACCTGGCCACCTTCCCGCCGCAGGTGAGCTGGCTGGACCGCAACATGCCGTTCCACACCAACTTCATGCGCTTCCGGTCCAGCTGGCCCTTCGGGCCACAAGGCATGATGCGCGCATTCGAGATCGATCCCGCGTTCGACGATCCGCACACCAGGAGCGAGTGGAACCACCGGCTGCGTGAGGGCCGCCTCGAGTTTCTGCGTAAGAAGTTCGCCGATCGCCCTGAACTCCTCGACAAAATGCTGCCCGGCGCGCCACCAATGTCATCGCGACCGGTGCTGATCGACGACAAGAACAGCATCTACGACGCAGTACTCAGACCCGACGTCACGCTGGTGACGGATCCGATCCGACGCATCACGCCGACTGCGATCGAGGTCGACGGCGACGGCACGTACCCGGTCGATGCCATCGTCTTGGCGACGGGCTTCAAAGCGAACGACTTCCTGTGGCCCATGGAGGTGCGCGGACGCGGCGGCAGGCGTGTCGAGGAGCTGTGGGAGAAGGATGGTGCTCGCGCCTACCTAGGAACGATGCTGCCGGGGTTTCCCAATTTCTTCATGCTCTACGGGCCGAACACCAACGCCACCGGGGGTCTCGGAATCGTCGATGTCGAGGAGATCGTGACTAGATTCATCCTCGGGTGCCTCGCACACCTGGCCGCGGACGAGCACCGGTCCGTGGTGGAGGTGACCATGGACGCGTACCGGCGATACAACGACGAACTGGATCGCGTGGAGGCCACCAAGATGTATACCGACCCCCGCGCGCAGAACTACTTCAAGAACGAGCACGGGCGGTCAGCCGGCAACCTTCCGTTCGACATTCGGAAGATGTGGCGGTGGCTCCGCAACCCGGCCGATGCCCGTGCTCCTTCTGAGCGGCAGGCCGCTGGTGAGACCGCGACCGACTGCGCCGTCGTGCCACAGTTCGGCCACGACCTCGTGGTGGGTTGAACGCGCGGTCCGGCGTCAGAAGCCGGGTTCGAGCTCGACGCCGAAGGAGTTCAGGCTAAAGGCGACCACGTGGTACTGGCCCACCAGGACCGGGAGCTCGATCAGCTGCTTCTCGTCGTAGCGAGCCGCGAGCGCGGCCCATGTCGTGTCGCTGATCTGGCTGTCGTGGTGGAGCTCGTCGGCCGCGGTCAGCAGGAGAGCGTCGTCGAGGCTCCAGCTCTCGTCGGTCGGGCCGTCGCGGACGTGCTCGATCTCCTCGCCGGTGAGGCCCGCCTGTTTGCCGATCACGACGTGGTGGGCCCACTCGTAGTCGGCATGGCAGTTCGAGGCGGTGCGCAGGATGAGCAGCTCGCGATCACGATGGGGGAGGAGCGAACCGTAGAGCAGCCCACCGGAGAGCGGCGCCCACAGGCGGAACAGCTGGGGGTGGCGCAGGAGCGTGGTTACGACGTTGCTCGCCCCGGTCCCGTCACGGTTGATCCTGTCGAGGAGATCGGCGTGCTCCGCCTCGAGCTGGTCGGCAGGCATGGGTGGGATGCGCGGTCCGGGCATTGCTCGGAGGGTACAAGCAACTGGGCATTGCAAGCAACTTGCGTAACACTGTAACTTGCATCTATCGGGCACTTTCGCCCGACGCCCTAATGGCCATCCACCCGAGGAGTCTCCATGGCTAGGACCTTGCCGACCGCGCCGGTCGCGCCCTACAAGCTGGCCCACGCGGTGCTGCGCACCGCCCATCTGGACGACACGATCCGCCATTACCAGCTGCTGCTCAATGCCCGCATGGTCTTCGACCAGCGCCCCTACGGGGCCGCGATCACCTATGACGAGGAGCACCACCGCCTTGCGTTCGTCGCCGTACCCGAGCTGGCCGAAAAGAGGGCGGGCGAGGACATCCGCGTCGCCGACGCCACCGGCACCGTCGGGGTGGACGTCGCCATCGCCCCGGGCCTCGAGCACCTCGCGTTCGTCTTCGAGTCGCTTGGCGGGCTCCTCGGCATGTACGTGCGGGCCAAGGCCGCGGGCTTCAAGCCGGTGTACTGCATGAACCACGGTGCAACGGTAAGCATCTACTACGCCGATCCTGACGGCCACAAGAACGAGATGATGGTCGAGACGATGCCGATGGAGCTGGCCGACGAGTGGATCCACAGCCCGGAGTTCGCCGCCAATCCGGTCGGCTGGCCCTTCGACCCGGAGGAGCTGCTGGCCGGCTACCAGGCCGGAGCACCGCTCGCCGAGCTGATGACGATTGGTCGCGACCAGTACGCGACCGGCACTTCCGGAACTTGACCCCCGCGGGTTAGCGCCGCAAAGCGATCGGCTCGCCGAAGTCGGAAGCGACTCGACTATGCGAGGGACTAACATTTACAAGTCCCCTTTGAGGCGGGAGCCCGCAGTGTCCGAGAAAGCCTACGTCGGCCCGCCGCTGGGTCGGCGTGACCGAAAGCGCCTCGAGACGCGAAATGGCCTGGCGGCCGTCGCGCTCGAGCT
This sequence comes from Mycobacterium sp., assembly GCF_032162105.1. Lineage (GTDB taxonomy): Bacteria > Actinomycetota > Actinomycetes > Mycobacteriales > Mycobacteriaceae > Mycobacterium. Next base: position 8,345 of record NZ_JAVRPS010000078.1, read on the forward strand.
CTTTGCCGAACGGGGTTTCGACGCCGTCACCGTGAACGACATCGCGGATCGCGCCGATGTCGACCCCTCGACCTTCTACCGCCACTTCGGCTCCAAGGAGGCGGTGATCTTCTCGGACCTCGGCGACTGGACCGGCCGCCTCGGTGACGCCGTGCGCGCCCAGCCGGCCGAGCTGCCCCTGCTTGAGACGATGCGCATGGGCATCAAGGACCTCGCGGCGAATTTGATGGTCGACATCGACAACGAGCGCCACCGCGCCGAGCTCACCAAGTCTTCCCACAGCGTCCGGGCCCAAGGGCTCGCCGTTCGCGAGGCACTGATCGGCGAGGTGGCTCTGGCCATCGCCGACCGTATGGCTGTTAACCCAGCACGTGACAGCCGACCGTACCTGCTCGCCGCCTCCTGCATCCTCGCCGCCAACTGGTATCGCAATTACGTGGTGCAGACCGGCGACGTGCCCAGCTCCGCCGAAGAGGCCGTTGATCGCATCATCGACCTCGTCCAAAGTTTCGTCGCCGAGCTCACCGGGTAAAATGCGAGCGACACTGTATTGCTAGTGACTGGCGTTATGCTGTAATTTGTATATATCGGGAGACGCTTGCCCGAGGCCATCAGGAGTCCGGGCTGCCAACGGTCGCCTCTCGGCCACTGCCACCATCGAGGAGCGTTCCAGCCATGACCACCGCATCAACCACTGGCGTCTCGCTGCCTTTGATCCCCGGCCGGTGGGCGGTCGACCCCCACCACTCGTTCGTCGGGTTCGCTATCCGGCACCTCGGCGTGTCCAAGGTGCGGGGTCGCTTCAACCGCTTCGACGCCGAGATTGTCATCGGCGACACACTCGACACGACCACCCTCACCGCAACCGTCGACGTCGCATCGATCGACACGGCCAACGCCGACCGCGACAAGAACGTGTTGTCACCTGCCCTCTTCGATGTCGCCAAGCGTCCGACCATGGTGTTCCGCTCCACTCGGGTCACCGGTGCAGGCTCGGAGTACCGGGTCGACGGCGAGCTGACGATCGGCGAGGTCACCCGTCCGACCGTCCTCGGCGTCGAGTTCGGCGGCATCGAGAGCGTCCCGGGCGGTCCCCGCCACGCCGGCTTCGCGGCCACGATGGAGGTCCGCCGCAAAGACTTCGGCATCGATGTCCAGCTCCCGCCCGGGGTTAGTGCCGTCATGCTCGGCGAGGTGGTGAAGGTCGAGCTCGACCTCGAGCTGCTCGAGCCGGCCGCGCCGAGCAAGAAGTCTCCGATGGATGTGGTTGCGTGGGTAGAGCACCCCGAGCTGCGCGACCGTGCTGCACCTCCGCCGACGTGAGTTCCTCGCGAGGACGAGCACCGCGCGTGCGTACGTTGTCGTCATGAGTCCGCGATCGGCATCGGCACACGATGGCGACGAGTTCGCCGTCGGCGATCACGCCAGCAGTGTGAAGACGAGGTGCTGCGCCCTGCTCCAGGTATCGAAGCTGAAGGCATCGACCACCGGCCGGGCCGGCTTCATGACGCCAGCGCCGTGGCCTCGCCGTCGACTGCTGCGGCCGCCCATCGTTCGATGAGCGTGAGGACGAGATCTCGCCCTCGCTCACCGAGCGTGGGCCAGCCGAGGATTGCGCCCAGCGGGAACACCACCAGGAGGGCAGTGGCCCGCAGATACTGGTCCCACGCGGTGTCGTCATCGATGACGAGCCCGGCGGAGCCGAGTGCGCGGACGTAGCGGCCGACCAACTCGCGGTCACGCCCGCGACGGACGGTCGAGTCCAGGCCCTGCGAGAGTAGGTAGGCGACGTCGTAGACGCCGCTGGCCCGCGTGCAGAACTGAAAATCCACGACGGCTACGTCATTGCCGGCGAAGAACAGGTTGTCGACCCGCAGGTCGCCGTGGACGAGGCAGGCCGGAGCTGTCAGTGAAGCCGCCAGCCCGTGGGTCAGATCGGGCAGGCGTTCAACCAATAGGTCGACGGCAGGTGGGTGGTCATGTCTGCGGTTGGCGAGATAGATCTCCCACCCGAGCGGGACGACGGCGCCGAGTTGCCCGACTTGGTCGACCACTGCGGGGAAGAGCGCTGGATCCAAGGGTGGACGGTTGGGCGACGCTCCCCAGGCGTGGAATTCGGCAAGGCGATCGATCACCAGGCCGGCCCGGCCGAGTTGCAGGCCCTCGAGATGGTCGGGCGCTTCGAGGAGACGCAGATCTTCGAGCAAGAGCACCATGGCCCCGGACTCCTCGAACTCCGCGTAGTACGCATGGGGTGTGCGCAGCGGGCAGGACCTCGCCAGGTCCCGGTAGAACACGACCTCGCGCTCGTACACGTTGGCGCCCTGGGCCGTGGCCCGGTACAGCGCGGACGTCGCAGGAATTTTGAGGATGAGGCTGTCGGGCCCGTCGCCCTGCAGACGTAGGCGAAATAGGTCGGACAGGAAGCCAGTGCCGACTGCGATCTGCTCGGTGGCGACCCCCGTCACAATGCCCTCAGCTGCGATCGCACCATCGGCCCGCAGCACTGCAGTCAACCAGTCGGGTGTCACCTCCGCAATCGAAATCGGCATCGACGCAGATGAACTCCCGACCACCGGACCCATGCGTGCGACCGTACCGTCTTTATTTGCCTTCACGCAACTATCTGCATAGGCTGACGGGATGCAGGAGCTACTGCCCGAACTTGGCTTCTATGGCTTGGCTGGGGCGCCGGAGTGGCCCCGTGCCCTCATCGACGAGGTTCGCGACGCGGAGGATCTCGGACTCGGCGCTGTATTCATCTCCGAGCGGTTCGACCTCAAGGAGGCGGTGACCCTGTCGGGCGCCGCCGCTGCGGTCTCCAGTCGTCTGCGCATCATCACCGCGGCCACCAACCACAACACTCGCCATCCGATCGTGACCGCCTCCTACGCCACGACGATGCATCGCATGACCGGGGGGCGCTTCACGCTTGGCCTCGGTCGCGGCATCCCACTCCTTCTTGACGCCATGGGGCTGTCCCGCATCACCACGGCCCAGCTCGAGGACTTCGTCGGCCTGATGCGCCGCCTGTGGAAGGGGGAGGCGATCATCGGCCACAACGGCCCAGCCGGGTCCTATCCGTTACTGCATCTCGATCCGGGCTTCGACGAGACCATCCCACTGGGCCTGGTGGCGTTCGGTCCCAACTCGCTCGCCCTCGGCGGCCGATTGTTCGACGACGTCATCTTGCACACCTACTTCACCGATGAGACCTTGGCTCGCTGCGTCGGGATCGTGAAGGACGCGGCCGCCCATGCCGGTCGCGACCCCGCCGACGTGCGGGTGTGGTCCTGTTACGCCACGATCGGCGATCACATCCCCGAGCCGCTCCGGCTCAAGAAGTCCGTCGGGCGGCTCGCCACCTACCTGCAGGCCTACGGCGACCTGCTCGTCGAAACCAACGGCTGGGACCCGGCGGCACTGGCCCGCTTCCGCGCCGACCCGCTCGTCGCTGGCTTCAGCACTTCGATCGACGGGCACGCCACGACCGAGCAGCTCGAGCACGTCGCCACACTCATCCCCGGGGAGTGGCTCGCGGCCGCGGCTACGGGCACACCCCAGGCGTGCGCCCGCGCCATCCGCCGCCAGCGCGCCCTCGGTGCCGACGCCGTGATCCTCCACGGCGCCGCGCCCAGCGAACTGGCCCCGGTCGTCACCGCCTACCGGCAGGGCCAAACCAGCCCGTAGCGGATCGGGCGAGCAGAATCGTGGAATGCCCGCCTCGTTCCAACGGCCGACGCAAGCCGAGCGGGTCGACCAGTCCACCCATCGCCTGCTCGAAGCGGCTGCCCAGCTCGTCGCCGAGCAGGGTTACCACCGGACCACCGCAGCGCAGATCGCCGAGCGGGCCGGCTACAGCCGGGAGATGGTCCGAGTGCGCTTCGGCTCGAAGGCCGGACTCATCGCCGACATCCTCACCAGTGATTACCAGCACCGGCTCATCAGTGCTCCGGCGCCGTCGGACGCCACTGGGCTCGCTCGACTGCGCGCGTCAGCGCACGCACTCAAGGAGCTCGCCGACGAATCGTCCGTGTTCCTGCGAGCGGTCTTCGTCCTGAATCTCGAAGCCGGCACCTCGATCCCCGAGCTCCAGCCTCGCATCGCAGCGTGGCTACGGGACGTCGAACGCAACTTCCGGGCGCACGTCGCCGAAGGCATCGCTGACGGCTCCATCCGGCCCACAGTCCGGCCCGAGACGAAGGCCAGGGAGCTCCTGGCACTCACCATCGGCTCGGCCTACCTGTTCGTGCTGGACGGGGACCAAACCGACCCCAGCCGACTCCTCCAGGCGGCACTCGACGACATCGAGGCGTCAAAGTCAACACAATCGACGGTCGCTGATGATTGACTCCGGGCTTCGACCCGGCGTGACCGGAACGAACGGTCGATCGCTGACTGTCACCTTCGTGATGGCTACTCGCGCAACATCAATCCGCCGTCGACGGAGAGAATCTGGCCGGTAATCCAGCTCGATTCGTCAGACAGCAGGAAAGCGAGCGTCGATGCGAGATCTTGGGGCTGACCCAGCCGCGGCAGGCACATTCGGTCCAACATTGACTGGTTGTATCCCTGCGGCGTGGTAGTCATGCCCTTGCCGCTGAGGACTTTGCCGGGCGCCACGGCATTGCACCGCACGTTCTTGTGGCCCCACGCTCGCGCGGTGTGGCGCGTGAGGCTGTGTGGGTGTTTAGGTGTGGCCGAGTCGACGGTCGTGAAACTCTCGACCACGGCTTGTTCGAGTGCAGTACGCAGATCTAGAGGAACAGTCACCCAAACAATTATTACCGCTATAGACTAGTAAATACAAGTGACTAGCATAATTAGAAGTTGGCCGCATGAGCTAGTCGCCAACAACGCGGGTCGCACACGGTCCTGCTCGGCCTCAGTTGTACAACTTCGTTCTCAAGGGCTGGGTCGACCACATCATCGAGCCTGTGGCGTCATCAGCACGAAGTGAGCGCTCGCGGAGGTGATCGTGCGTGGATATTAGGCGCCTCGGAGAAGAATCGCATCGGCGATGTCTTGGTACAGGCGCCGCTCGCCGGCCAAGTAGGACTGTAGGGACATGGCTCGTTTATAAAGTCGGTGGGCGGTGTGATCCCAGGTCATGCCGAGACCGCCGGTGATTTGGATCGTCGTCTCGCAGGTGTGAACGGCCGCGGCGGTCGCGGCAACCTTCGCGGCGGCGCACGCAGCCGCGCGGTCGTTGTCGGCCGTCTGCAGGCTGTGTATCGCCCAGTATGTAAGTGACCGAGCGAGTTCGAGTTCGGCGTATGCATCGACCAGCCGGTGCGATACCGCTTGGTAGGCGCCGATGGGCTTTCCGAATTGACTCCGCTCGCGCGCGTGAGTCAATCCTAGATCGAGCGCCGACCGTCCGACGCCGAGGGCCTCGGCGGCGGTCAGCGCATACGCCCGATGTTCCATGGAGGCGACAATGTCCGCGACATCCGCCGACGGGATCAGCGGGAGTGCTGATGCGGCAGCCAATTCGATGTCGGCGAGCGGTCTGGAACCGTCCAGGGTCGAGTGCGGGTACACACGGACGTCGGACGCGTCGACGTAAACCATCTGCGGGCCATCATGATCGTGCGCGACGATCACGAATCCGCTGACCTTGGCGGCGTCGACGACGAGCGTCTTGCCGCCCGTGATCGTCGCGTCGGTGACGACTGTCAAGCCTGCGGACAATGCGTCGGTAAGGCCGAATCCGCGCCCTTTCTCTGCCCACGCGAGGGTCAACCGTGTTTCTCGGACCGCGCCGTGTTGTCGCAGGAGTGATTCGACACCGGGCGGCGTCGCGACAA
>NZ_JAVRPS010000079.1:0-6356 GCF_032162105.1 Mycobacterium sp.
GTCCCGCTCATCACGTAGATCACGCGGGCGTTGGCGCATCCCTCCTGATTGGCGACACCGATGTCGACTGCGGCACGACCCGCCACGTCACGCATCGTCTCCTCATCCTCGAACGCCTCGGCGCCGATGATGGTCGCGCTGCGCTTGGGGTCGAGCGCGATCAGCTCCAACCCCGGCTGGATGTAGCGGGTGACGTGCTTGACGGACGCCAGGCCGCCCCACGCCACGATCTTCTCGATGTGCTGCGGCTGGTACAACTCCTCCTCCACGGTGAGATCACCGCCCTTCCAGTAACCGACCACGAGGTGCTTGGTGATGGGGTGATCCGGCGCGACGTCGGCAAGGGTTCGTGCGATGGCGACCGCGGTCAGCGGGTCGTTGGATGGCGCCTTGATGATGGTGTCGCAGCGGGCGATGACCGACCGCAGAATGGTGACCGCCGAGACGAGTCCCCCGTTGCCCGCGGGAATGTGCAGCACCCGTGAACCGAATGCCCGGACCCGCAGCTCGCGACCGTCGGCGAGGTGCTGCGGAACCCACCCATTGAGGTAGGCGAGTCCGACCTGACTGTCAGCGACCTCCAGCACGTTGGCGCGCGCGAAGAGCGGCTGAAGAATCTGGTAGCTGTTCTTCAGCATTTCCGCCGGCAGTGGATTCGCAAGCAGCGCAGCTTCGTACGCCTCCTGCAGGTGGGTGTTCCTCTCGAACACCAGCGCGTCGCCCATCGCCTGCAAGACGTCGAGGATCTCGTCGAAGCCGAGGTCGTAGAGGTCCGACATCTGCATCGGGTTCGCCAGTGGCAGGCGCCCGACGTACTTGCTCATGTCGGGGGCCTGGAAATTCGAACCGCCTGAGCGGGTCCCGAACGAGACCAGATCATCGGCGATGACCTCGCCGCGAAGGAAGAGCGGAACGGTGAAGGCGCCGCTCATGACTCGAACTCCTTCATGAAGTTGACGGCCTCGTTGTGGACTTCGTGGGTCGCGGCGCAGGTGATGCGATCGTCCTCGGCGCCCGTCTTCTCGCTGTAGCGGATGATGTCGTGCTCGAACGCGACGCTGGTCTGTCCACACGGGCAGACCAGATCCCAGTCGATGGTCACCTCGTCGCCGGAGATGACGCCACCCCAGTGGGCTTTGAGCAGGACGTCGTATACGGCGGCACGACCGGTCTGTACGCCCGTGCGCGGCAACGGTTCGCTCGTTTCCGGATCCAGGATGAACGGGATGACCCACGGTTGCACGTGATAACGCCCCTCGCTGCACGCGAAGTGGAAGGCGCTCTGTTCGGAGAACCCGTAGCCCTCCTGGATCCGGTCGACGCCGAGGAACTCGCGGATGACGTCCATGTATCCGTCGGGCAGGACGAATCCCTTCAAGCCGCCACCGGTGAGTATCACCGAGTCCTTGGCGAACACACCCTTGATGCCGCGGTCCAGGCCCGCCTTGGCGACGTCGTACATCAGGTTGTAGGTGCCGATCATGAAGATTCGCTTGCCGCGCAGTTTTTCGGACATCTCGGTGAAGAACGCGTCGAGTTCCTGGGGCTGTCGCATCTGCATGGCGATGAACTCGTCCTTGCGTGCCGCGAGCGCGGGATCGATGACGAGGCGATCCAGTTCGCCCCGGGACGCCGCCGCACGCATCTTGGACGCCAGGAACATCAGATCGGTGTCGACCGCGTCGGAGTACAGCGCGTGGAACCTGCTCTCGTCGCCGCCCGTGAACCCGCCCTTGAGCATGTTCGCGATGCGCAGGTGGCCGAGCTTGCCGCTGGCATAGTTCGGCCAAATCACCTCCACCGCCGGGTTGAGTTGCTCCTCGGTGGGTTCGATGCCGAACGTCTGGAACAGACAGATCTTCCAGAGCACCATGCCCTCGCGCGCACCGTGCTTGTCCTTGGGAAGGATCGACAGGGTGCCGGTCGTGCCGCTGGACGTGATCACTTCCAGCGGTGTGTGTTCGTCGAGTCGGTCGATCCACTCGTCGATGCTGTTGCACCCCTTGGCATCGAACTGGGACAAGTCATGGCTGGAGAGTTTGTCCAGCCACTTCGTCATCAAGTCGAAGCGCTTGTTGTCGATCAACGCCGCTGGGTAGGACTTGAACGCCGTGTGCGAGAAGAACAGCGGGACAACGTCATTGAATTCGCTTACTTCGGTGATGCCGAGCCGGTCGGCGAGCTTGCGGAGGATTTCAATGCTCTCGCGGTGCTGCTGGAACCGGATGCTCATGGCCTTTCGCTGGAGCTCTTCCAACTCGGCGCGCGGGATGCTGTGCATCTGGGTCAGCGACTCGCCGAAGAACCCGATCGGGTCGTCCATGAAGTCCCTCACCGAGGGTGCTGACTGCTCTGTCAGGCTCATCTGTTCTCCAGTCCTCTGCCAGGTTCGGGCCGCCGCTCACAGCGCCCTCGACGTCACCCCACGATACGAGTAAATGCAGTTGACCGCAAGACTGCAGTCTTATGCAATCACGGCGCGAGGGCGGGGTCACCGCGATCGTCGAGACGGATCCGCAGCAGCGACTCGCCATGCGCAGCCGTGACGAACAGCTCGTCGACGGGACCCCCGCCGATACAGACGTTGGTGGGCAGCGAACCCGCGGGCACCGTGATGCTGGCGGTGCGCTCACCCGCGCCGTCGATGACGTCGATGCGGTCGGCGGCGGTCAACGCCACCCACGCCTCGCCCAGCGCACTGATCGCCATCCCGTCGGGCCAGCCGTTGTCGAAGGCGTGCACGAGACGCGGTGCCCGCCACGAGGCCGCGTCGGCTGGTGCAACCTCGTAGGCCAACAGCTCGGCGACCAAGGTGGCGGTGACCAGTAGCGTGCGTCCATCGCAGGTGAACCCCAGCCCGTTGACGAAGACCGGTCCGCTCTCCACCATCACCTCGGCGTCACCGGTGTCGACGTCGACTGCCCATACGTGACCAGGTAGTCCATCCCGCGGCGTCATGGGATCGATCTCGCGGCGGGTGTCCGTCACCCACAGCCGCCCGTCCGGCCCGAACATCAAATCGTTGGGCGCGCCCATGCCCCCGACGAGATAATCCACGCGCCCGTCGGCGATCACCTGCACACCGGGTTGCGCGGTTCCGCTGGCGCCGAACACTCCCCCGTTCTGGGCCACGTACAAGGTGCCGTCGTCCCTGTGCGCCAAGCCATTCGGGCCGCCCCCGGTGTCGATGCGCTCGGTTGCTCCACCGGATGGGTCGACGATGTAGACGCAGCCGTGACTGATGGAGGTCAACGCGATGCGGTGATCGTCAAGCCACACCGGACCCTCGGTGAAGCCGAGTCCTTCGGCAACTACGTCGATGTGCATTTCGCGGTCCCTTCGACCTAGCGGGGTTCCGGCAAACGGCCGTCACGGCTCCGGCAGCTCAGCCCAATCACGTGAGACCGACGCGCTCCACCGCGGAGCGCGTCGGTCCAGAAAGGCGGCCACGCCTTCCCTGGCGTCGTCGGTACCCATCACACGGTGATGGAGCTGGGTCTCCATCCAGGCGACTTGGCGTGCGGAGTACCCGTTGTTCAGGCTGTCCCACAACAGCCGTTTGCTCAGTGCCGCCGACATCGGTGCCACGTTGACGGCGATGTCGCGGGCGATCTCCATCGCGTGATCCAATACCTTGGCGGCGGGCACAGCGCGTGCGGCGATACCCCGGGCCACCGCTTCGACGCCGTCGAATTTCCGTCCGGTGAGCAAGATTTCCGCCGCGACCGCCGCACCGGCCACACGGGTCAGCGTCCAGTGCGACATGCAGTCGGGGATCACGCCCCGACGCACTTGAACGACACCGTACTTGGCGTCCTCGGCGACGATTCGGATGTCCGCCTGCAGCGCTATCGTCAGACCGATCCCGATCGCGTGCCCGTTGACTGCAGCGATGACCGGAGTCCGCAGTTCGAACGCTGCCGGGTCGATCGGCGACGCGGAGAACCCCGTGGCGTCGTCGGGCGAGTCGAAGGGGCTGGCGCCGCCGGAGAAGTCCGCGCCCGCGCAGAACGCGGTGCCTGCACCGGTGAGCACGATCGCCCGCACGTCGTCGTCCTCGTCGCAGCTGCGGTACGCCTGGCTCAACAACGCACCCATCTCGCTGGTGTAGGCGTTGAGGTGGTCCGGTCGGTTCAGCGTCAGTACGGCGACGCCGTCACTGATCTCGACCGCCAGATCCGGTGACATCAGCGCGCCGCGACATCGTGCAGGGCGGCGACGAGGTCGGCGACGTCCTCACTCCGCGGTGTGTACCCCGGGAAGTAGCAACAGACTTCGTCACTCAGCTTGCCGAACCGGGCGTCGATCTCGGCCGCACACTGTTCGGGCGTGCCGACGATTCCGATCGTGTGCACCATCGGATCGGTGATCAACGCGCGCATCTCGCGGAAGGCTCCCCTCTTGGAGAGCGCGTTGAGCTTTGGCTGTACTTCCGCCCACCCTTCGACCTCCAGCACGGGCACGTAGGCGGGCGTGGACCCGTAGAACGCGATCAGCGATGCGACCGCGTCGATCGCAACCGCCAGCTCCGCGTCGGTACGGCCGACGGCCACCATCGCCTGCGCGATGACTTGGAGGTCGCCCGCTTCCCGACCCGACCGCCGCAGCCCCTCGGTGAGCGCGGGCATGGTGCGCTCGGCGATGTGCCTGGCACTGTTGAACGGCATCACCAACAAGCCGTCGGCAACTTGGGCGGCCGCACGGGTCATCACCGGTCCCAGCGCACCCATGAGGATCGGCGGTGGCCCGAACGGATTGGGACCGGGGTTGAAGTTGGGCGGCATCAAGGTATGGGTGAAGAACTCGCCGCGAAAGTCCAGACGCGACTTGCCCTCCCACGCAGCGAAGATGGCCTTGACCGCGGCGACCGTCTCCGCCAGCCGCGCCGCCGGACTGCCCCATTGACTTCCGTACCGCTTCTCGATGTGCACCTTGATCTGCGAACCCAGGCCAAGCCGAAACCGCCCCCGGCCATAGACCTGGAGATCGTAGGCCGCGTGCGCCAGATGAAGTGGACTGCGGGGACCCGCGATGGCCACGTTCGTCATCAATTCAAGGTCGGTGTCGGCGGCCGCTACCACCAATGGAAAGAAGGCGTCGTGCTGACCCTCGAAGGTGAAGACTCCGTCGCATCCCACCACCGCCAGATCGCGTGCGTGGCTCGACACCTGCGACGGCGAACCGTCAAGCTGCAGATGCACCTTCACGTCGGCTCCTTCGTTCTGCGTACGGCTACGTTCACCAGTACTCGCCGCGGCGGCGCCGAGCGACCACCGCCTTGTGACCATAGGCATATCCTGGTAGAAAAACAATGTGGTTCTACGAATCGATGCAGGGGCGACTTCGTGACGGCCGACATCGGCACCGTGCACGAGACGTCCGGCCGCCCAACGGCCGACCGTGCACCACGAGCCACCGAGACCGGAGCCGGCCAGTTGGCGTGCAGCCTCGTACTTTTCACCAGTGACCGGGGCATCGCGCCGGCGGCCGCCGCGAAACTGGCCGACGATCACGGCTTTCACACCTTCTACGTGCCCGAACACACCCACATCCCGATCAAGCGGGAGGCCGCGCACCCCACCACGGGGGACGAATCGCTGCCCGACGACCGCTACATGCGCACCCTCGACCCGTGGGTGTCGCTGGGCACCGCGGCTGCGGTGACCACGCGCGTGCGACTGTCGACCGCGGTGGCCTTGCCCGTCGAGCACGACTGCATCACGCTGGCCAAGTCCATCGCCACCCTCGACCACCTGTCCGGCGGCCGGGTCAGCGTCGGCGTCGGATTCGGTTGGAACACAGACGAACTCAACGATCACAATGTGCCGCCAGGGCGCCGCCGCACGATGCTGCGCGAGTACCTGGAGGCGATGCGCGCCCTGTGGACGCAGGAAGAGGCCGAATACGACGGCGAGTTCGTCAAGTTCGGTCCGAGTTGGGCGTGGCCCAAGCCCGTTCAGTCCCACATCCCGGTCCTCGTCGGCGCCGCGGGCACCGAGAAGAACTTCAAGTGGATCGCCCGTTCGGCCGACGGCTGGATCACCACCCCGCGCGACTTCGACATCGATGCACCCGTGAAGCTGCTGCAGGACACCTGGGCCGCCGCCGGTCGCGACGGCGCACCCCAGATCGTCGCGCTGGACTTCAAGCCCGACCCGGACAAGCTGGCCCGCTGGGCCGAACTCGGCGTCACCGAGGTGCTGTTCGGGCTGCCCGACAAGTCGGAGTCCGACGTCGCCGCCTACGTGGAGCGACTTGCCGGGAAGCTCGCCGCGCTGGTGTAAGCCCGCCTTTCGTCGAGATCTGCCACAGGGCGGTCGCCACAACGAAATCGCGACCCTCGCGCAGATTTCGGC
>NZ_JAVRPS010000080.1:0-4117 GCF_032162105.1 Mycobacterium sp.
GGTCGTCGTAGTTGTACTTGGCCAACATCACGGTGGCCGCCAGCGAGATGAGGATGACGAGGCTCACCGCGAGGTGAATCCTGGGCCTGCGCGCGATGTGGACACCGGAGCGGCGCCAGAACCGGCCGGTCATGTCCTTGCGCGGTTTGATCCAGCCTCGGCGTCCGGCCAGCACGATCAGTGCGGGCAACATCGTGATCGCCGCGAAGAAGCCGGTCGCGATGGTGACCGTCAAGGAAGGACCGATCGTCTGAAAGATGCCAAGCGTCGTGAAGGCCAGCCCGAAGAAGGCAATGGCCACCGTTCCCGCCGACGCCGTGATCACTCCGCCTATCGAGGCGAGTGCCTCGACCAGGGCATCGTCCGACGTCCGTCCGCTCCGCACCAATTCGTGGTACCGGCTGAACAGGAACACGGCGTAATCGGTTCCCGCGCCCATCAACAAACCCGTCATCAAGACGAGGGTCTGAGGCCCGACGGGCAGCCCGTGAAGGCCGAGTCCTGCCACCACCTGTTGTGCCACGACCAGGGACACCCCGATCGTGGCCAGCGGCAGAAGCATCGCGATCACGTTGCGATACACCACCATCAGGATCGTCAACACCATCAACACCGTGGCGATCTCGATGAAGTGCTGGTCTTCCGCCCCGGTCGAGGTGAGATCGTCCATCGTCGCCGCGGGCCCGACGACGTTGGCGGTCAGGGTGGTGCCCGCCGTCGTGTCCTTGACGATCTTCACGACGTTTCGATAAGCCTGCTGCCCCTCGCCGGTGCCCATCACCCCGACCATGTTCACCGGCAGCTGCCAGGCCTTGGTGTCGGTGCTCTGGAGGGCTTGCTTCAGCTCGGGGATCGCGAGGAAGTCCTGCGTCCCCACCACACTCGACTTGTCCGCGTGGAGTTTGTCCACCAGCGTCTTGTACGTGGCGTCATCGGCGGGGGTCAGCCCATTCTGGTCGCTCAGGATGACGACCGCGAGGTTGTCCGAACTGGGCTCCTTGAAGGCCTGCTTCATCTCGGTGCTCGAGATCAGGACGGGAGAGTCGCTCGGCAGGAAGGCAGGTGGCTTCAGCACGGCCACGTCCGGCAGCGGCGGGATCGCTAGGAACAGCGCTATCGCCAGAGCGATCCACGCGACGATGACCATCACGGGGTGGCGGACGATGAAACGCCCCAACGCCGGAAAACTCGCCCCCTTGAACGGTTTCCGGAGTTTTTCGCCGCCAGGCATCCCCATGGCGATCACGTCACTTCGCGGCCATGACGCCGGCCTTCTCCTCGAGGAGATCGGCTGCGGTCTCCACGCTGGCCCCCGGTTTGGTCAGCTGGGTCGCGACCTCACGGGCGCGGGCGGTGAAACGTGGGGCCAGCACCGTACGGAGGTCGGCGAGCAGCCGGTCCTGGTTGGTGGACGAGAAGCGCCGGGAGATACCCACTTCGAGCCGCTTCACCTGGTTTGCCCACACCGGCTGGTCGGCTCCGACCCACAGGACGAGGGTCGGCACACCGGCGCGCATGCCGGCGGCCGTAGTACCCGCGCCGCCGTGGTGCACGACGGCCCGACAGGCGGGGAACACCGCCGCGTGATTCACCGCACCTACCAGCTTGACGTGGTCACCGTGAGCGGTGTCGTCGAGATCCCAGACTCCCGAGGAGACGAGCGCCCGCTCCCCCAGCTTCGCGCATACCTCACTGATCCTGGCGACCGCCTCCGACGGAGATTCGACCGGCATGCTGCCGAAGCCGAAGTATATCGGTGGTTTGCCGCGAGCGATCCACGAAGCCACGTCGTCGTCGGTCGACGTCGGCAGTTCCATCGTCAGAGCGCCGACGAACGGCCGCGTCCCGTCCCACTCCTCGGATAGGCCAGGGAAGAACAGTCGGTCGTATGCCTGTATCTCGAGCGCACCGCCCTCCACGATGCGCCGTGCGCACCGGACCGTCGCCGCGGGAAGGCCGAGTTCGCGCCGCTGTTCGTCCTCGGCCTCCTTCATCATCCGCCAGTGCAGCCATTCGATGGAGGCCCAGATCGAGCGGATCAGCGGTGGCGGCGCCGGAATCGGGACGGCGCTGCTGTTCACCCTGGCCGGGAAGTAGTGCAGTGCGGCCAACGGAATGCCCTGATACTCGGCGACGTTCGCGACCACCTCCTGGTAGGTCGTCCCCGTCAAGATCAGGTCGGTGCCCTCGGAGAGCGCCACCAGCGTCGCACTCATCTCCGCCCAACCCTCGGTGATGTACTCCATGCCCTTGCGCACCAGCGTGACGGGGTTCTGGATCTTCCAGAATTCGCGGAAGAAGTCGGCCTCCAACTGCTTCTGTGAATCGGGCCCGTAGGCGACCACACCGGGCACGCCCGCGGACTCGACGAAGTCGATCAGGTTGGGCGGTGCAGCCATCCGTACCTCGTGCCCGCGACGGAGAAGCTCGCGCCCGACCGCCGCGCAGGGTTCCACGTCACCCCGGGTGCCGTGCACCGCCAGGGTGAACCTCATCGGTTCGTCCCTGCCTGTCATCGATCCACCGGTCCGTTTGGGATGAGGCGGGATCAAGCCGTCTCACGCATGGAGGTCACGACCACCTCACGGCCTTCGGCCACGCCGGCATAGACCTCCTTCATCGCCTCGACGTAGCGGGTGACCGACTCGCGGGCGATCGGGTTGTCCGGGAAGGAGACCGTCAGTGCGGTCTCGTCGTGGACGCGTCCCACCCACATGCAGATGTGCGCCGGACTCTTGCCGTCGGTGTACGCCCGTGCGTTCACCCCGTCGAGATGGGAGGCGACCACCGCGGAGAGCGGGGGCAGACCGGCATCGAGGTAGGCCAGCATGGGGAATCCACGCTGCGACCGATGCAGCCACGGCACCAACTCCAGGACCCGGTCGAACGGAACCTTCGCCAGGTCGGTGTTCGCGTCGAAGGACTTCTGCGCCGCACGGGCCGTCTGGGCGAACGAGCCCCGCGTCACGGGCACGCCGACCGGGATCATGCCGGTGAACCAGCCACACGTCATGAACTCCTCGGGACTAGTGCGCATGTCCTTCGGCGTCATGCCGTAGTACGCGTCCACCCCGGTCAACCGGTACTGCGCGACGGCCGCGGCGGCGAACACCCCGCCGACGAACCGCGAACCCGCGGCAATGCAGGCGTTTTCGAAGGCGGCCGTCTGCTCTGCGTTCATCAACTGCGTGACCATGAGATCCCCGCCGCACGGAGTGTTCGGATCACCGAGGGGCAGGGAGAACTCCGGAAGGGTCCCGTCGTTGCTGCTCGCGAAGTCGATCCAGCTGCGCACCGACGGAGAATCCGCCGTCAGCGCCGACGTGTACTGATGCTGGCGAACGCAGTAGTCGTCGTAGCCGCTCGGCTCGGGAAGCTGCGGGGGCGCACCGCCTTCGAGCAATGTGGTGTAGGTCTGATGGATCTCGACGAACAGCATCGCCATCAGCATCGGGTCGGTGTGGACGTGGTCCATGATCACGTAGAAGCTGAAGTGATCCTCGTGCTGAATGATCCCGAAGCTGAAGCAATCCCATTCCGCCATGGTCCTGGTATTGAGGACCAACTGGTGGAAATCGTCGGCCGCCATCGCACCATGCTTGGTCGGGACGAACTTGATGTCGTTGGGATTCTGGATCGTCCGCCGCACGATGCGGCCGTCATCCCTGTACTCGAACCAGCTGCGATACGTGTCGTGGCGACGCAGATGGGCGTTGATCACGTAGTTCATCGCCCGTTGGTCGCACTGCCCCTGCTCATCCCAGGAGACGGTCACCAGACGTGAGTAGTCCAGCCCGCGCTCGGCGAACTCGTGGAAGCCCCGAACGTGTTGAGCCTGCATGTAACTGGCCGGCACGGTACTCACCGGCGCAGCCATCGCCTTCGCCCGTGATGCCGGTGAACCGTGCCATGACACGACCGAACCCGTTCCCGGCTCCCACTCCTCGAGCCTGACGATCTCCAATGCCCCTACGAACACCGTTCACTCCTCACTGCGCGCCAACACCCAAGACAACTACGACACCCGAAGCCTGCGGAGACCTCATGCAGCCACCTCCGCGGGCTCCAACTTTCCGCAGAGGGAGTCCGCCAATCCACGAATCGTGGTGATGTCGGT
>NZ_JAVRPS010000081.1:0-6608 GCF_032162105.1 Mycobacterium sp.
GGATGTTGAGC
The DNA here is from genome assembly GCF_032162105.1 of Mycobacterium sp. Lineage (GTDB taxonomy): Bacteria > Actinomycetota > Actinomycetes > Mycobacteriales > Mycobacteriaceae > Mycobacterium. Next base: position 12 of record NZ_JAVRPS010000081.1, read on the forward strand.
GCGATCTCGTTGGGCGTCTTCTGCCGGTTGGCGCCCTCGACGAGGGCGATCATCCGGTCGATGAAGCTGTCACCCTGCTTCTGGGTGATCTTGACCACGATGCGGTCCGACAACACGGTGGTGCCACCGGTGACCGCCGAACGGTCGCCGCCGGACTCGCGGATGACCGGGGCGGATTCGCCGGTGATCGCCGACTCGTCCACCGAGGCAATGCCTTCCACGACATCGCCGTCACCGGGGATCGGCTGACCGGCTTCGACCACCACGATGTCGCCCTGTTGCAGCAGCGGCGCGGCGACCTCTTCCTCGCGGCCGGGAACTCCTGGTTCCCATCCGGTGAGGCGGCGCGCCATCGTGGCGGTCTTGGTCCTGCGCAGCGACTCGGCCTGCGCCTTGCCGCGTCCTTCGGCGACCGCTTCGGCCAGGTTGGCGAACACCACCGTCAGCCACAGCCACACCACGATCAGCCAGGCGAACCAGGACGGCTCGGCGATCGCGAGAACGGTGCTCCACGCGGCGCCGATCTCCACGATGAACATGACCGGGTTGTGCCACAGCGTGCGCGGGTCGAGCTTGACCAGTGCGTCGGGCAGCGACTTCCACAACATCTTCGGGTCGAGCAGGCCGCCCTGAACGCGGTTGGCAGCTCCACTCTTCTGTTGCGTTGAGGGCGCGGAGTCGATTGTTGGGGTGGACATCAGTGAATTCCTTCAGCGAGAGGCCCGAGCGCGAGCACGGGCAGGAAGCTCAGGGCGACCAGGATCAAGGTCACACCGGCAACCATTCCGACGAACTGTGGTCGATGGGTGGGCAACGTTCCGATGGATTCCGGCGTCGAGCCCTGTTTGGCGAGGGAGCCGGCCAGCGCGAGCACCAGGATGAGCGGCAGGAACCTGCCGAACACCATGGCCAGGCCCAAAGCCGTGTTGTACCAATCGGTGTTGACGGATATGCCTGCGAACGCCGATCCGTTGTTGTTGCCCGCGGAGGTGAACGCGTACAACACCTCCGAGAGCCCGTGTGGCCCGGTGTTGAGCATGCTGGCCCGCGGGCTCGGCAACGCCATCGCCACTGCGGTACCTGTCAGCACGATCAGCGGTGTGATCAGGAAATACGCTGCGGCGAGCTTGATCTCACGCGGAGTGATCTTCTTGCCGAGGTATTCCGGTGTGCGTCCGACCATCAGACCCGCGATGAACACCGTGATGATCGCGAGAATGAGCATGCCGTAGAGGCCCGAGCCCACACCACCGGGCGCGATCTCGCCGAGCTTCATGTTGAACATCGTGATCATGCCGCCCAGGCTCGTGTACGAGTCGTGGAACGAGTCCACCGCGCCGGTCGAGGTCAGCGTCGTCGCGTCGGCGAAAACCGCCGAGTTGGCGACACCGAACCGCTGCTCGACACCCTCCATCGCCGAGCCGATCGCGGTAGGGACGGTGCCGTGGTGCTGCAGCTGAAACAGCATCATCAGCGACACGCTCACGGTGGCGAGGACGCCCATGACCGCGGCGATTGCGTAACCCTGCTTCTTGCTGTCCACCATGCGGCCGAAGGTGCGCGGCAGCGAGAAGCTGTTGACCAACAGCAGGAAGATCTCGATCCAGTTCGTCCAGGTGGTCGGATTCTCGAACGGATGCGCGGAGTTGGCGTTGAAGAAGCCGCCGCCGTTGGTGCCGAGTTCCTTGATGGCTTCCTGGCTGGCCACCGGACCACCGGTGATGGTCTGTTGACCGCCGGCAAGGGTGTTGACGACCTGGTCGTGCAGGTGGAAGTTCTGGATCGCGCCGCCGGCGATCAACACGATGGCCGCAACGACCGAGATGGGCAGCAGGATGCGGATGGTGCCGCGCACCAGGTCCACCCAGAAGTTGCCGAGGTCAGTGCTGCGACGCCGCGCGAAGCCACGAACGAAGGCGATCGCAACGGCCATGCCGACCGCGGCCGAGGCGAAGTTCTGTACGGCCAGACCCGCCATCTGCACCAGATGGCCCTGGGTGGACTCACCGGAGTAGGCCTGCCAGTTGGTGTTCGTCACGAAGCTGATCGCGGTGTTCCAGGCCAGTGCCGGAGTCATCGGAGTGGCGGGGTCGTTGAGGTGCAGCGGCAGCTTGCCCTGGACGAGTTGGAAGATGAACAGGAACAGGACGCCGATGGCGGAGAACGCCAGCACACTGCGGGCGTAGGCGCCCCAGGTCTGTTCGGCTTGGGGGTCGGCTCCGATCAGCCGGTAGATGACGCGCTCAGCGCGCGAATGCTTTTCGGAGCTGTACACCCGGTACATGTAGTCGCCAAACGGCGCGTGTACGGCGACCAGCGCGGCGATGAGGATTACGAGGAACAAGATCCCCGCAGTCGTAGTACTCACTAGAACCTCTCGGGGAAGAACAGCGCGGCGAAGAGAAACAGCGCGATGAGAATCGCCAGCGCCAGACCGATGACGTTGTCGTAGCTCACAGTCGCTCGACCAACTTCTGCACCAGGCCGAGGACGGCGAAGATCGCCACCGTCAGCACGATGAACACCACTACGGACATCTCGTCTCCGTTCACTGAAAACTTGCGTGCGCTCGGGTGTCGTTCGAGACAGCCTCTGCCGGGTTAAGGACCAGACCCGAAGCTAGCCCCGCCTGCGTAGACGTCGTCGTCCATTGACGTTTTCTTTACGCCGCCACGCGGGTCCTTTACGGTCTTCGTTCGGCGCGGCCATCGGGTGCGTCGGTTGGCCCATCAAGATCGCGTCAATGGCCGCCGGTTCGGCGTAGCGATCGCGTAATCAATAGGTGATTGTCCGGCGATAGCTCATACGGTTGCCCAACGACAACTCGAGGACAAGGGAGCCAAGCTCATCAACGGTCCGTCGCACTGGAGTGAAGCGGCATGGCTGCAGGTCGCCGTGGTCATCGCCATCATGGTGATCTTGCATGTGCCACTTGGGAATTACCTGGCCAGGGCCTATACCGCCGTACCCAGTTGGCGTGTCGAGAAGGCGATCTACCGGGTGGTCGGGGTTCAGCCGGGCAATGAGCAAAGGTGGACTAGCTATCTAAGTTCGCTGCTGGCATTTTCACTGGTGAGTGTTTTGCTTCTCTATGCGATATTGCTGGAACAAGCGCATTTGCCAGAACCCTGGGGTCATAAGGGAATGACACCGGCATTAGCGTTCAATACGGCTATTTCCTTTACGACCAATACCAGCTGGCAGAATTACCCCGGCGAATCCACTCTCGGGCATCTCGGGTTGGCCGCAGGCCTTGGCGTGCAGGCGTTCGCGAGTTGCGCCGTCGGGATGTGCGTCGCCATTGCCTTGATTCGAGGGCTAGCGCGAGGGCAGACAGGCGAGCTCGGCAATTTCTGGGTAGATCTGGTGCGGACGGTGGTTCGCATCCTGATCCCACTGTCCGTCGTGGTCGCCATCATCCTGCTCACTCTCGGTGTCGTCGCGAATTTCAATGGTCCGCAGGATGTTTCGACCGTGGCCGGCGGTAGCCAGACGATTCTCGGCGGCCCCGTCGCGTCCTGGGAGTCGATCAAGCTGATGTCCGGTGACGGCGGCGGCGCCTTCAACGTGAATAGCGCCCACCCGTTCGAGAACCCCACGCCGCTGTCAAATGTCGTCGAAATCGTCGCGATGCTCCTGATTCCGGCGGCATTCATCCGGACCTTTGGCGTCATGGTCGGCGACAAGAAACAGGGCTGGGCATTATTCGCCGCGGTCGCGATCCTGTTCGTCATCGGCACGGTTGCCATCATCTGGGCCCAAACTGTCGGGCACGGCACCGTCATCGGCGCCGTCGGCGCCGCAACCGAGGGCACCGAAACCCGGTTCGGGGTGCCCGGCAGCGCCGTGTTCGGGCAGGCGGCGACCGCTAGCGGCGACGGCGCGGCGAACGCCTCGTACGACAGCTTCGCCGGTCTTGCCGGCGGCGTGCTGCTGATGAACATGATGCTGGGCCAGGGGGCGCAGGCAGCGGGCTGTACGGCCTGGTGATGATGGCCCTGCTGGCGGTGTTCCTCGGCGGACTGATGGTCGGCACCACCCCCGAATTCCTCCAGAAGCGACTGGTGGCGCGTCACATGAAGTTGATCAGCCTCTACATCCTCGTGATTCCCGTGACGGTCCTGGTCGGCTGCGCGATCGCGATGGCGTTGCCCGGTCAGGTGGCGTCGATGCTGAACACCGGGCCGCACGGCCTTTCCGAGGTGCTCTATGCCTTCACCAGTTCGGCGGCCAACAACGGCAGCGCATTCGCCGGGTTCACCGGCAATACCACCTGGTACAACGTTGCGCTGGCGATTGCGATGGTTGCCGGGCGGTTCGTGCCGATCATCGTGGTGATGGCGCTGGCGGGAACCTTCGCCACTCAACGACAGGGTGTAGTCACTGCCGGCACCCTCCGCACCCATCGGCCGACCTTCATCGTGCTGATCGTGAGTGTCACCTTGATCATGGTGGGACTGGAGTATCTGCCTGCGCTGGCTCTCGGCCCCCTGGCGGACGCCCTCGGATAGGCGCCCGCCGCGAGGTGTCAATGCGGCGTCAAGGTTTGATCCGGGGCCGTCAAGAGATCGCAAGGAATGTGGTGAGCGGATTGGGTTCGAGGGATCGTCGAGTGGTGCCCAGTCGGCAGCAGGCCGGGGCTCGATGAGACAAGGTGTCGGTGACTCTCTCGGACGTCTTTCTTTCGGTACTTTCAGGAACCACACCGCACGCGTCCGCGACGCGCCGGTTGGCAGCTGAACCGTCGTCCCCCGAGCAGGAACCCCTGCGCCGCTGCGTGATCTACCGCAGCGCCTTCCCGATGACCGAAGTAGTCCTTCCGGCAATGGCGTTGCGGAACCACGTCGTGGCGAAGTGGGTCAGGGATCAGAACGTGGCCATCGAGGTGCGCTCGGGCGACGACCTCGGGGTGTCGCTGGCCGCCGGAATTCATCCGGCGCGGTTGACCATCCACGCCGACGGCTTGAGCGCCAACGAAATCCTGTTCTGCACGGCGAACCTCGGAGTCAACCGGTTGGTCGTCAACTCGACCGAGCAGGTCGATCTGCTGGCCTCCCGCGCTCCGCGGCGCAGGCAGGGAGTGCTCGTCGCGATGACGGACGTCAACGCGGCGGTGGACGGCACTGCCGGCGAAGTAGACGACGCGGTTGGCGTGATCCTCGACCGTGGCCGGCTCGACCTGATCGGTCTGCACTGCGAAATCGGCGCGGGAGAACGGGACTTCATCAGCTATCCCGCTGCCATCGGTCACATGATCGCCGAGATGGCCCACATCAGGGACGAACACGACATCGTGCTCACCGCCCTGGCACTCGGCGGTGGCCGTGCCGTCCCGCCGGGCGACTGGGCGGTCCAATTGCCGCAACTCGCGACCGAAATCGATGAATCACTCGACGATGCCTGCGCCACCCTGCGCTTCCCTCGTCCCATGGTCGCTCTCTCGGCGAGCCTCGCGATCCTAGGGCAGGAGGCGGCATGACCGCACACCATTCTCGGGGCATCTGGGCCATGCCGGGGGAGGCCGTCGCACGACTTCACGTCGGCTTGGCTCCGCGCCCGGTCGTGGAACCGCTAGATCCGCGGCTGGACGTCACGGTTGCGTTGCGCCGGTGCGCGACGTACCGAAAGGCACTGCGGGGAGCCGCAATCAGCTATCCGGCCGGCATCCTGTGGATGGGACCGGTGGCTGACTGGGTGAAGCGGCACGGTGTCAGTGTCGACATGGAGACGGTCGACGAACTGGATCTCGCGGTCACGGAGGGAATTTCGCCGCCGCGGATGGTCATGCACTGCGTCGACGCGACCGCTCGTCCGATTCGCCTCGCCGTCAACGCCGCAGTCGGTCGCTTCGTCGTGCACTCGGGCCAACAGATCGCGCTGCTCGCCAGTAGCGCTCAACGGACCCAGCGGGTGCTCGTCGACGTGACGACGCAACCCGCGGACGTCCTGGCGGCGGAGATCATGTCGCGTCAGCGGCTGGACCTCATCGGGCTGCATTACCGCCTTGGCGACGCCGATCGTGAATCGGCCGCGGACAGCGTGCGAGAGATGATCGCGCAGATGTCGTGGATCCGCTGGAAGCATGCCGTCATCCTCACCCGGGTGAGCCTTGCCGAGTTCCACGCCACCGAACTTGGCTGCGACCGCAGCTACCTGCACGGCGTCTCGGAGGACTTGGACGAAGCGATCGATGACGCTTGCGCACGGTATCGGTATCCGCGGCCGGCGCTCGTCGTGGCGATGACGCGATCCGCACTCAGCCCAGCCACGTAGAGGCAGCAGTCGCGAAGCGGCTCGCCGCGTCGTTTGCGGCACGAATCTGAATCAATCATTGCCCGGGACCGGGGCACCATCTGCGGTTACGATCACGCTCTGGGGGAGGGGAGTGGATCGAGATGGGCGCTCCGCGCACGCTGGACGCGGGGGCTTCCGTGGCGTGGCTGCGACGTTTTGCCCGCACGACGCCCGGTGTCGTCGCCGTGATCGCGGTCGCCGTTACGGCGGGCTGCGTGATCGCTGGGTTGGTGTGTGGGGCGCAGCTCGACGGGCGGATCGCCGAGCACAACGCCGTTCTCGACCATTCCGAGCCGCTCGCCT
>NZ_JAVRPS010000082.1:0-6480 GCF_032162105.1 Mycobacterium sp.
TGGCCGGGATGCTCAACCGGCTGGCGGCCGCGCAGCAGGCGACGACCAACTCGTTGCAGGCGGCGCAGGACTTCGCGGCCAACGCCGCCCACGAACTGCGCACCCCGCTGACCGCGATGCGCGCCGACCTGGACACCCTGCGGATCCATGACCTGCCCCCCGAGGAACGCGAGGAGGTGGTGGGCGACCTGCTCCGCTCACAGCGTCGCGTCGAGGCGATCATCACCGCGCTCGGACAGCTGGCATCGGGCCAGCTCGCGCAGGTCGAGGACCGCGAATTGATCGACGTGACGGACATGCTCGACCGGGTGGCGCGGGAGAACGCCCGCGCAGCCGGCGCCGTCGAGATCGTCGTGGAGGCCGACGACATCGGCTTCATCTGGGGGTGGCCCGGTGGTCTGCGACTGGCCGTGGACAACCTTGTGCGCAACGCCATAGCGCACGGCGCGGCCACCCGGATCACGCTGGCCGCGCACAGAACTGGTGACGTGCTGACGATCGTCGTCGACGACAACGGCCGCGGGCTGCCCGTCGACGAGCACCAGGTGGTCCTTGGCCGGTTCGCCAGGGGAAGCACCGCGGCCCCTGGTGGGTCGGGGCTGGGCCTGGCCCTGGTTGCGCAGCAGGCCGAACTGCACGGCGGCAGCATCGAGCTGTCCGACGGGCCGCGGGGCGGGTTGCGCGCCACCTTGACGGTGACGAGTTCGCCTGAGCCGCAGCAGAATCCGGACGACAGCGGATCTGTCAGCGCCGAGCCAGGGCCGCTACGGCGGCGCGCCACCCAAGTAGCAGGATGGCGGTCACTAGCGAAGCGACCACCACGAAGCTGACCGCCGTGCCCTGGGAGGTGGCCTTGCGCAACAGCATTCCGATCACCACGGTGCTCAGCCAGATCACCAGCCCGGTCGGTGCGAGCGTCGTGGGTCGGCGCCAGCCGCGTACCGCGAGCCACCCGGCCGCGGTCCCGGCGAGGAACGGCCACGCCGTCTCGGCGACGCCGGCGACGGTGATCCCCTCGGCGTGACTGCGCCGACCGATCGTGCAGAACACCAGCACGCACACGACGTCGACGAGCACCGCCGCGGCGGGTCGTACCCGGGTGTCGCTAGCCTGCGGCATAGGTCATCACGTCGAGCACCAGTGGGCTGACATTTTCCTCGTCCCTGGCGGTGAGCCCTTGCTGGGCGGGGGCCGGCTTGCCGGTCAGCAGGTCGCCGACTCCGTCCTCCGAGGCGAGTCGGCCGTCGAGCTTGAATGACTTGAAGATGAACGGAAGGCCGTTGGCCATCAGCGGATCGGGCGCGCTCATCACGTGGAAGTGCAGGTGCGGCGCGTCGGTGTTGCCCGTGTTGCCGAGGTTGGCGATCACCTGCCCGGTGGTCAGCCGATCACCCGGCTTCACCTTGACGGTGCCGGTCTTGAGGTGTGCGTAGAAGGCGTAATTGCCATCGCCGATGTCCTGAATGATGTGGTTGCCTCCGTACTGTTCGAGGGTCAGCCCCGTCGGGGTCTGGCCGGCCACCTGCTCGGGCAATCCGTCGACCGCGGTGACGACGGGGCCGTCGGCGACGGCGTGGATGTCGGCGCCGAAGTAGGGGTAGCTCTCCGGCTTCGAACCGTCGCCGCGGTAGACGGTACCGTCGGGGCTCATCTGCAGGTAGTCGATCGCGAACCGCTCGGCAGCCCACAGCTTGCCGTTCAACGGATTCAGCGCCATCCGGTGTGCCGTCATGTCGCAGCAGCTGTTGGCGTCCACCCAGCGAGGTCCGTCAAGGGGAGGGGAGATGACGGGCGGCTCGTGGGTGGAGACCGTCACCGGGGCGACGTGCTCCGTCATCGTCGCGGGGAGCAGTGGCGGCACCGGCTTGGTCAGGTTGGTCACGACGGTATGCGAAAGTTCTTGTGGCACAGCGGGCGTACTGTCAGTAGCGCCGTCGATGACGACGTCCAGCCAGACGAAGGCGCTCTGGCCGGGACCCACCTTGGTCGTCGGTTCCGTGCCGCCTAGCGTCCGCATCCAGTAGGCGAGTTGGTCGCCGGCCAGGCTCAGCAGCGTCTTGTCCCCGGCCTTGACAGTCACGGACGCCACGGTCAGGTCCTGCCCGAGCGCGTTGGTCAGCTGTAGTTCGTAGGCGAGATGTACCTTGCCGTCGGTGGCGGGCACCGGAATCGGCGGCGCGAGCACTTCGGCGAGCAGCGGGGTGGCAGTAGCCGGTTCGACGGCGGCCGAAGGGGTTGGCGACGCCTCGGCGGACTGCGACGGGGTCTCGGTCGACGACGAACACGCCGCCACCAAGCCGATCGTGCCGAGGATCGCGACGAGGCCGCGGAGGCTGGGGGGCATCAGCCGATCCTATGAGTCGCGGTCGGGCTCGTGCCTCGCCTCGGGGTCGGGAGGGACCTGGTCGGGCTCTGGGCCATCGGGGGCGTAGATCGCCTCGGGGTCGGGGCTGAACTCGGCGGGCTCGGCACCCGAGGTCTCGTTGATCGCCGCGTCGGGGTCTGCGTCGGGATCCAGGTCCTTCTCGGTGCGGAATACGAAGAAGAACACCACCCAGCCGATCGCGGAGATGAAGATCCAGCTGACCAGGCGGTATATGAGCATCGCGGATATGGCCGAGGCCAGTGTCATCCCGCTCGACACCAGGCCCGGCACCAGCAGCGCTTCGACGATCAGCAGTCCGCCTGGCATCAACGGGATCGACCCGACGGCGCGGGCCGCTGCGTAGGCGACGGTCAGCCCGGCCAGCGACGGATGGCCGCCTGCGGCATAGCAGGCAAACGCCAGGCACGCCACGTCGGCGATCCAGTTGAACATCGACCAGCTGAACGCCATTCCGAGGGTGCGGCGGCTCAGGCTGACCGACTCCAGCTGTTGGAGGGTCTCACGCCACTTGTCCAAGCCGGTGTCAGCGGGTTTGCCACGAACCGAGTTGACCCATGAAAGGACGCGGACGCCGATGCCGTCCATGAGTTCAGGGCGGGATGCAACCGCCTGCGCCAGAAGCAGCAGGGCGACGAAGACTCCGAGCGTAAAGATAAGCGACAGAGGGTTCTTGCTGGCACCGAGCAGGAATGCACCGCCGAGACCGAGCAGGGCCAGGCCCACGATCTGCAGTACGCCCGACATCACCAGCTGCCAGGACGCGACCACGGGAGAGGCACCCCAGATCCGTTGCTGGCGGTAGACGAAGGTAGCCGACAGCACCGGGCCGCCCGGCATGGTGGTGCTCAGCGCGTTGCCGCAGTAGTAAGCGGCCTCCGAGCGCCACTGCTTGACGTGCACGCCCGCCGACTTCAGCAGCGTGCGCTGGATCTGGGCGAAGCTGTGCATCGACGCCAACGCGGCGGCGAGCGCGGCCAGCACCCACCACCAGTTCGCGGACACCAGGCTCTTCCACGCCTTGGCGAGCTGATCCCAGACCAGCAACACCTCGACGGCGAGCACCACGACGGCGACGCCGATGATCGCCCACCGCAGCCACCAGTATCGGCCGCGCTGGCGGCCTTCTCGGCGGCTGGAGTCGCTGATCATTGGGCTCTCCCGGGTCGCTCCGCCTCTGCGCTCCGGCGCGTCGTGCGACACGCCCTACAGGGTAACGGCGGCGCCTCGCCGAATCAGCGTGCCGGGAGCGGGCGCGCCGAGTCGTTACGCTACCGGCATGTCAGAGGGCTTCTCGCTCGATTCGACCGCAGACGCCGCCGTGCATCCCATCGTCCGCAAGGCCGCTGCCTGGTCCTGGCGACTGCTGATCCTCCTCGCCACATTGATCGCGTTGCTGTGGGTGGTCAAGCACGTCGAGGTGATCGTGGTTCCGGTCTTGCTCGCGATCATGTTGACGGCGATGCTGCTGCCGGTCGTGGACCTGCTCGACCGGCGTGGGCTGCCGAGGGGGGTCGCCGTGTTCGCGGTGCTGCTCAGCGGTTTCGTGGTGGTCGGCGGCATTCTGACGTTCGTCGTCAGCCAGTTCATCGAGGGCGCGCCCGCCCTGGTCGACCAGGTCGCCCGAAGCATCACCACCGCCAGGGAGTGGATGACGACCGGGTTGTTCTCGCACTTCAGCAGCGATCAGATCAACAGCGCCACCGAGGCGGCCATCGATGCGCTGAAGAACAACCAGGCGAAGTTGACCAGCGGCGCGCTGTCGACCGCGGGCACCATCACCGAGATCGTCACCGGCGCGCTGCTGGTGTTCTTCACCCTGATCTTCCTGCTCCACGGCGGCCGCAACATCTTCGCCTACGTCACCAAGATCTTCCCGATGACCGTCCGCGACCGGGTCCGTGACGCAGGGCGGGCCGGATTCCACTCCCTGATCGGCTACGTCCGGGCGACGTTCCTGGTGGCCCTCGTCGACGCCATCGGCATCGGTACCGGGCTGGCGATCATGGGCATCCCGCTGGCGCTGCCGCTGGCGTCGTTGGTGTTCCTCGGCGCCTTCATCCCGCTGGTCGGTGCCGTGATCGCCGGGTTCCTCGCGGTGATCGTGGCGCTGATCGCGAAGGGCTGGATCTTCGCGCTGATCACTCTCGGCCTGATCATCGCCGTGCAGCAGCTCGAGGGCCACGTCCTGCAACCGTTGGTGATGGGTCGCGCGGTCTCGGTGCACCCGCTCGCGGTCGTGCTGGCGATCGCCGCCGGTGCCGTACTGGCCGGCATCGTCGGAGCCTTGCTGGCCGTGCCGACGGTGGCGTTCGTGAACAGCGCGGTGCGTGTGCTGCTGGCCGACGATCCGAAGGTCGAGGAGGCCATCCTCGAGGCCGAAGTGGGTCCGGCGATCAACGCCGAACCCGACGACCTTCCGCCGGACGGTTAGAGCCGGCCCTCGCGGCGCAGCAGATCCGCAGCACTGACGCCGCCGCCGCGGCGCTTCGGTTCCTCGTCGGCCTCACGGGGGGTGGCGATCTTCTCGGTGGCCTCGGGATCCCGCGGACGCTGGGTCGGGATCGCCGTCGTCGGCTCGTTGCCCGGCTGCTGCGGCGGGCTTTGCCGTTGTGGGGGCCGGTGCTCGGGCATCGCCCGCGTCGGGTCCGCCGACGGCTGGGCCGATCCGCCGTTCCCGCCGCGCAATTCACCGAGCCACGACTCGATCTCGCGATTGGGCGTCGATCCGCGCAGCGACTCGGCCCGGCGGGATGCCCTGGTGCTCGGCGGTGCGGCCGGTGTCACCGGTCGGTTCGGGTCGACCCGCGGCGTGCGGGACGTGGGCGCCCCCGCATTGGACCCGGCGTTGGCCGGAGCGCTGGGGGCCGCCTCCTTGGGCGCCGAGAAACGGGTGGTCGGGGCCTCCCCGGCCTGCGCGGTCGGCGTGGTGGGGATCCGGGTGGTTCCGGCCGTCGACGGTGGAAGGGTCCGCGGGGGAGCGGGCGGGCGCCCGGGACCGGTCGGTCCGCCGGGCCGGGGAGGTCCGGCATCCGGATGCCCGGGATCGTGCGGAGGCCGGGGACGCACCGGGGCGCCAGCCCCGACCAGGGCTTCCTCCGGTTCCCGGAAGCTCGGGCGTTTGCGCTCGTCGGGCAGCTCCACCTCGCCGAGGCCGAGTCGCTCCTGGATGCGCTTCATCCACTGCGGCGCCCACCAGCAGTCGTCGCCGAGCATCTTCATGATCGCCGGGACGAGGAACATTCGGACGACGGTGGCGTCCAGTAGCAGTGCCAACAACAGACCGAAGGCCAGGTACTTCATCATCACCAGGTCGGAGAACACGAACGCGCCCGCGACGACGGCCAGGACCAGGGCAGCACCGGTGATCAGGCGTCCCGTGGTGGCCGTGCCGATGCGGATCGCCTCGGCAGTGGACATTCCGCGTGCCCGGGCCTCCACCATTCGAGAGACCAGGAACACCTCGTAGTCGGTCGACAGACCCCAGATCACCGCGATGATCAACCCGATCATCGGTGCCATCAGCGGTTGCGGTGTGTAGTTCATCAGGCCGGAGCCGTGCCCGTCGACGAACATCCACGTCAGGATGCCCATGGTGGAACCGAGCGTGAGCGCACTCATCAACGCGGCCTTGATCGGCAGTACGAGCGAGCCGAATGCCAGGAACATCAGCACCGTGGTCGTGAGAATCAGCACGACCACCATCATTGGCAGCTTGGCGAAGAGGCTGTGGATGCTGTCCTGTTCCAGCGCGGGGGTGCCGCCCACCGAGACGGTGACTCCTCGCGGCGGCGCCATCGCCCGGAGCTCGTTGATCTTCTTGGAGGCGTCGCCGCGCGTGACGAGGCCGTTCTGGAGTACCCGCACGTTCGGGTCCTTGGAGGCTCCGTCGAGATACGGGCGTTCCTTCCACATGGTGGAGGGATCGTTGTTCTGCTCGATGAAGCCGGGGATCTGCATCGCGTCGTTACGGACCTCGGCGATCTGCTGGTCGCTGACCGGCTGGCCGTTGTCGCTCTCGATCACCAGCGTCAGTGGTTCGGTGCGGAATCCGGGAAAGGTCTTGTCGAACTCTTCCTGCGCCACCCGGACCGCAT
>NZ_JAVRPS010000083.1:0-17712 GCF_032162105.1 Mycobacterium sp.
GGATCAGCCCGTTCGACAACCAGAGCAGGCGCCAGACGTCGTTCGCCGACGTCGAGGTGCTGCCCGTGGTCGAGACCACCGACCACATCGAGATTCCCGAGGGCGACCTGCGCGTCGACGTCTACCGGTCGAGCGGTCCCGGTGGCCAGTCCGTGAACACCACCGACTCGGCCGTTCGCCTCACGCACATCCCCACCGGTATCGTCGTGACTTGCCAGAACGAGAAGTCGCAATTGCAGAACAAGGTTGCGGCAATGCGCGTATTGCAGGCAAAGTTATTGGAACGTAAACGCTTAGAAGAACGCGCCGAAATGGACGCGCTCAAGGGCGATGGCGGCAGCTCGTGGGGGAACCAGATGCGTTCCTACGTGCTGCAGCCGTACCAAATGGTCAAAGACCTACGCACCGAATACGAGGTCGGAAATCCGGCCGCGGTACTCGACGGAGACATCGACGGATTCCTCGAAGCCGGAATCCGTTGGCGCAATAGGAAAGATGACGACTAACACTACGTACCTAGCTTTTTCGGTAGCGCAACGCTGGCATGACTTCTGGCGGGGCGGTATCGGCGAGTGGATCCTTACCCGAGGGCTGAGGATCGCCCTGATCATCGTCTTCTCTCTGCTGGCCGCCCGCTTCATCAGCTGGTCCGCGCAAAAGATCACCAGTCGCATCGATGCCGACTTCCGGGACAGTGACCAGCTGGTGCGCACCGAGACCGCCAAGCACCGTCAGGCGGTTGCGTCGGTCATCTCCTGGGTGTCGATCGCGATCCTGTTCGTAGTGGTGGCCGTCGAGATCACCGACGTGCTGGCCATTCCCGTCGGATCGCTCGTTGCCCCCGCGGCCGTGTTGGGCGCCGCGCTGGGCTTCGGGGCGCAGCGCATCGTCCAGGACTTGCTGGCGGGCTTTTTCATCATCACCGAGAAGCAGTACGGCTTCGGTGACCTGGTTGCGCTGACCGTCGCCGGCATCTCCGACCCGGCGGAGGGCACGGTGGAAGACGTCACCCTGCGCGTGACCAAGCTGCGGTCCACCGAAGGGGAAGTGTTCACCGTTCCCAACGGTCAGATCGTCAAGACGATGAACCTGTCCAAGGACTGGGCTCGTGCCGTCATCGACATCCCAGTCCCGACCAGCGCCGATCTCACCCGGGTCAACGATCTGCTGCACGGCGTCAGCGAAACCGCGATGAAAGACGAGAGCCTGAGGAAGCTGCTGTTGGATGCGCCACAGGTGATGGGCGTGGAGAGCATCGAACTCGACACCGTGAACCTGCGCATGGTCGCGCGAACGCTGCCTGGCAAGCAGTTCGAGGTCGGCCGCAGGCTCCGCGTGCTGGTGATCGGTTCGCTGGCGCGCGCGGGGATCGTCACCTCTACCAACAGCAAGCCGATGGTGAACACCATTCCGAGTCCGGCGATCGTCAGCGGTCAAGAGCCGCCGCGGGACCCGGAGGACGGCCGGTGAACTTCTGGAGCTGGCTCACCCGGAGACGCGACGATCACGGGTGGCCGGCATACCTCATAAATGGGCGAATCCGCACGTCCACCGTGGGGCTCATCGTTGCGTTCTTTGCGATCGCCTGGGTGCACAACACCTACCAGCCTCCGCCGCCCGCTCCCACGGCGCCCGAGACGGCGGTGGTGCCGCCAGGGTTCGTGCCCGACCCTGAGTACACCTGGGTGCCCCGCACCAACGTGCAGCAGCGACCGAGGACCACCACCACCACGACGACGACGCCGACCACCACGGAACCCAGCCCGACCGACACCACGTCCACGTCACCGACCAGTCCGACGAGCTCGACGGCGCCCACCACGCCCGTGCCGGTGACGATCGATCCGGACGGTGCCGGTCCGATTCCACCGATCACGATTCCTCCGGTCGTTCTTCCGTCGCTACCCGGACCCGGGCCGGTGCCCCCGACGCCCGCGCCATAGAGGTAGCAGGGTCTCATCGGCGGGCACCGCTACACTGGCGAGCCGTGATGATCAGCCTCGACCACGTGAGCAAGCAGTACAAATCCTCGGCACGGCCAGCCCTGGACAACGTCTCGCTCAATATCGACAAGGGTGAGTTCGTCTTCCTGATCGGTCCGTCCGGATCGGGTAAGTCGACCTTCATGCGGCTGCTGCTCGCCGAGGAGACGCCAAGCAACGGCGACATCCAGGTGTCCAAGTTTCACGTCAACAAGCTGTCCAGCCGCCACATCCCCAGCCTGCGGCAGGTGCTCGGCTGCGTGTTCCAGGACTTCCGGCTGCTGCAGCAGAAGACCGTGTTCGAGAACATTGCGTTCGCCCTCGAGGTGATCGGCAAGCGTTCCGACGTGATCAACCGCGTGGTGCCCGACGTGCTGGAGATGGTCGGCCTGTCCGGCAAGGCCAACCGCCTGCCGCACGAATTGTCCGGTGGCGAGCAGCAGCGCGTCGCCATCGCCCGGGCCTTCGTCAACCGCCCGCTGGTGCTGTTGGCCGACGAACCCACCGGAAACCTGGATCCGGAAACCAGCAAGGACATCATGGATCTGCTCGAGCGGATCAACCGCACCGGAACGACGGTGCTGATGGCCACCCACGATCACCACATCGTCGATTCGATGCGCCAGCGCGTCATCGAACTCGAGCTCGGTCGCCTGATCCGCGACGAGCAGAGCGGTGTCTACGGAATGGACCGCTAAGTGCGCTTCGGCTTTCTGATCAACGAGGTCCTCACAGGGCTTCGTCGCAACGTCACGATGACGGTCGCCATGATCTTGACGACCGCCATCTCGATCGGCCTGTTCGGCGGCGGCCTGCTGGTCGTCCGGCTCGCCGACAGCTCCCGCAACATCTACCTGGACCGGGTGGAGAGCCAGGTCTTCCTGACCAACGACGTCTCGGCCAATGATCCGACGTGTGACGCCGACCCGTGCAAGGCGCTGCGTAAGCAGATCGAGGATCGCGGCGACGTGAAGTCCGTTCGCTTCCTCAACCGCGACCAAGCCTACGAGGACGCGATCAAGAAGTTCCCGCAGTACAAGGACGTCGCTGGCAAGGACGCGTTTCCGGCCTTGTTCATCGTCAAGCTCGACAATCCCGAGCAGCACAAGGAGTTCGACAACTCGTTGGTCGGCCAGCCGGGCGTGCTCAACGTGCTCAACCAGAAGGACTTGATAGATCGGTTGTTCGCGGTGCTCGACGGGTTGAGCAACGCGGCGTTCGCGGTCGCCCTGGTGCAGGCGGTCGGTGCGATCCTGTTGATAGCCAACATGGTTCAAGTCGCGGCCTATACCCGCCGAACGGAGGTGGGCATCATGCGATTGGTCGGCGCCAGCCGCTGGTACACGCAGCTGCCGTTCCTCGTCGAGGCAATGCTGGCCGCGTTCCTCGGCGTCGTGATCGCGATCCTCGGGCTGATCACGGTGCGGGCATTGTTCCTGGGGAAGGCGCTCAACCAGTTCTATCAAGCGAACTTGATAGCCCGGATCGACTACGCCGACATCCTCTACATTGCGCCCATCCTGTTGTTCGTCGGCGTGGCGATGGCCGGTGTCACCGGGTACGTCACCTTGCGCCTTTACGTGCGGCGGTAGCCATGGCGAAGAAGAAGGTGGACGAGGCCACTCGGCGCAACAACCAGGTGGTCGCGACCAATCGCAAGGCGCGGCACAACTATTCGATCCTCGAGACCTTTGAGGCCGGCGTCGCGTTGATGGGCACCGAGGTCAAGAGCCTGCGTGAAGGCCAGGCGTCGCTGGCCGACGCGTTCGCCACCCTCGACGACGGTGAGATCTGGCTGCGCAACCTGCACATCCCGGAGTATCACGCAGGCAGCTGGACCAACCACGCGCCGCGGCGCAACCGCAAATTGCTGCTGCACCGCAGCCAGATCGACAACCTGGTGGGCAAGATCCGCGACGGAAATCTGACGTTGGTGCCGTTGTCGCTGTACTTCACCGACGGCAAGGTCAAGGTGGAGCTCGCGCTGGCGCGAGGCAAGCAGACGCACGACAAGCGGCAGGACATGGCCAAGCGTGACGCCAACCGAGAGGTCACCCGGGAACTGGGGCGGCGGTCCAAGGGCATGACCTGATCGGGGTCGTCTTCGCGCTGATGTCGGCGATCGGGTACGGCATCAGCGACTTCGTCGGTGGCATGGCATCGCGGAGTGTTGATGTCGTTGTACCGTTACAAATGTTGTTGGCCGTTGTTGGCCGTTGCCGGGGTAGCGGTTGCCCGGCCCGGTGGTCGCGTTCGTGTGGAGTGGGGGCGGCGAGATGTGATTCCTCGTGTCCCGGGTTCGTGGCGGCTACCGGTGGTCGCTGGCGGGCTGGTCGGCACGGTCTGGTTGGTAGCTCTCACCGCGTGATCCTCTGGTCGCTGCGGTGTCACACCTTTCCGTCGCCGGGCCGAGAGGCCTTGAGCGCGACGCCCGATCACCGTGGCGGCTGCCTGGTGTCGGGTGACGTTCACATAGGGGTGTTGCCAGTGCTGGCCGCCCCAGATGCTGCTGTAGGCGGGATTGACCGCCAACAGCTCGATGCCGGCACGGGCGGCCATGCCGGCCAGCCTGTTGCGGAATACCGCGGTGGGGATCCCGGACACGGTACGGCGGAAACGTTTCCCGCGCTGTCCCCGGCCCATGGTCTCGCGTCCGGTCGTGCGGGCGTCGGCGAAGTTCAAGTCCTCGACCGCGATGACGGTAATGCCATGCTGGCGGCTGTAGTGCAGTAGACGGGTAATGGCGTGGCGGACGTGGGCGTCGCGCCGTGCCGAGGACCCGGACAGGTCGATATCGATACGGTCCGCGGCCCCGACGGGGTTTCCGTGCGAGTCCAGGCGCCGGAGCGCGATGTGCCCGTCGTTGAGATCCACACCCACCACCGGGCCCGCCGCGGACACGTCGTCACCGGCAGCGCAGTCGTCGCGGCCCGCCCAGTACGGCACCGAGGGGACCGCCCATGACGCGGTCAGATACACACCGCCCCGGTTTGGTCGGCGGGTGATGGTGTAGGACAACGAGTTTCCGCCGGTAATCCGGGTAGCCCATTCATCGGCGCGGTGGCCAAACACCGCCGCACCGGAGAGGACATAGCGGCCGCGTGGGGCATTGGCCAGGTGCTCCAGCGGCTTCGGCAGCCGCACACTGATCGCACCCGCCGGGGTGACGGTGATCGTGAGGTTCCCGAACGGTTCATCGGGCGAACCGTTGGCTCTGATGCGCCACCGGGCCGCGGCCCACTGTTGGCGCCACTGCGGTTCGGTCAGGCCGGCAGCGGCCAGGTGCTGGCGCGTGTGCGCGAGCCGTTTGCCGCCCTCGACGACATGGACCCGGCCGGCCGCCCGGTCCTGTTCGGTCCGGGCAAGTTCGCCTCGCAGATGTTGCACCCGCCGCTGCTTCTGGAAGCGTTCGGACTGAGTGGCGTACCCCTTGGCCGCCTTCGTCTGTCGGCGGCTCTTACGCTCGGCGACAGTCAGGGTGTCATCGGTCGGGGCGGCCAGACGCGCCTCGATGGTGGCGATCGCCGCACGCAGACCCACAACGTGGCGATACTGCGCATCACGCGCCAATCTGACCTGATCATCGTTACCGGCGATGATCGCGCTGGCCCACCGCGCCGACGACTGCCCCGTCAACTCTCTCTTACGGGCATTCAAACGGGTTCGACGCGCCTGCCGGCGACCCTCGACATCCAATCCCAGATCGACCTGTTGGGAGGGTGACACCGCAGCGAGGTCGCAACGTCGCAACCAGCCCAGATGCCCAGCGACCAGGCCAAGCACCCGATCGTCCTCAGCAGTGGTACGCACCCGGGTGCTGATCGCCACCCCAGCCGGGACAGCGACCGGCTTCACCCCACGCCACCGACGGCGAACCGAACCCACCACCACACCATCACACACACCACCGACAACCAACCCCGACAACAGAACCGCTAACCATGCCTCAACCCGGCGGCGACGGTGGCGCTGGCGATGGTGGTGCTCAAGGAGCGGGTGACCCGCTGGCAGGCCCTCGGCATGGTGCTGGCCGTGCTGGCCGTCGGGATGATCGCGACCGGCTGACGGGCAGCCGGTCCGGGCGATACCGTCGATTGGTGAACAGCCCCACACGCCCCTCCACCCACCTCGACAAGTCGGAGGTTCTCGACGGACTCTTCGCGGTGTGGGACGCCATCGACCTGCTGATGACAGGTCTACCCGACGCGCGCTGGCAGTCGCCGACGCCGCTGCCGGGCTGGTGCGTCCACGACGTCGTCGCCCACGTCATCGGCACCGAGTCGATGCTGTTCGGGGTCGCCACCCCGGGATTGGACGTCGACGTCTCGACGCTCAGCCACGTCCGCAACGGCATCGGCGAGCTGAACGAGTGCTGGGTGCAGCACCTGCGCGGCGAGACCGGAGACGACGTGCTGACGCGGTTCCGCGACGTGACCGCCCAACGCAAGGAGATGCTCACCAACATGACCGACGCTGACTGGAACGCGGTCACCATGACTCCCGCCGGGCAGGACACCTATGGCCGGTTCATGCGCATCCGGACGTTCGACTGCTGGATGCACGAGCAGGACATCCGCAGCGCGTTGTCGCGCCCACCGTCGGACGCCGACCTCGACGGCCCCACGGCACGCCTGGCGCTCGACGAGATGGCGGCCAGCATGGGCTTCGTCGTCGGCAAGCTCGGCAAAGCGCCGGACGGCGCGCGGGTGGCCTTCGAGCTGACCGGCCCGATGGCGCGGACCATCAGGGTGGCGGTCGACGGCCGGGCGGCCGTGGTCGACGACTTCGGTGGTGCCGAACCGACGACGGTCATCCGGCTCGACGGTCTGCAGTTCACCCGGCGGTGCGGTGGACGGCCGATGGGCACCGACCGCTCGACTGAAATCGAGGTCGAGGGCGACGCCGAGGTGGGCCGTCGGATCGTCGACCACCTGGCATACGTGATCTGACCGGGACTATTTAATCGCTGGTCGATGTCGTGCTGCCGGGTATGATGGACTGTCCCGCCGAAGTTCGGTGGGGATGCGAGGGGCTGAACGGTTTCGACTTCGCGCATCGAATCGAGGGAAGCGTGCCGGTGCAGGCAAGAGACCACCGTAAGCGTCGTTGCAACCAATTAAGCGCCGATTCCAATCAGCGCGACTACGCCCTCGCTGCCTAAGCGACGGTGTGTCTGTCAGACCGGGAGCGCCCTCGGCCCGGACCCTGGCATCAGCTAGAGGGACAAACCGCTAAATCCGGTCGCGGGATCTAGTGGGACATCAAACAGCGACTGGGATCGTCATCACGGCTTGTTCGCGAGACCGAGAGATCCAAGTAGAGGCATAGCGGACTGCGCACGGAGAAGCCTCGAGGGAATGCCGTAGGACCCGGGTTCGATTCCCGGCAGCTCCACCGAAGAAGGAGCAGGTCAGGGCCACAAGCCCTGGCCTGTCTTCTTTTCTCATCAACATCCCATCAACAAGTGCGATCGCAGATCGGCACGCGTGGTGGGTGCACTATCCCGTGCAATTGCGCCAAAGGCGGAGTGTTGGCGCCAGCGACAATTACGCTCGATGCCATGGCGGAAACGTCGTACGCATCCTGCGGCGACCTCAGTCTGGCGTATCAGGTATTCGGCGACGGGCCGGTCGAGCTGGTCTTCGTCGGGCCATTCGTCAGCCACGTCGAGCTGTTCTGGACCATGCCCGAATTCAAGGCGTTCTTCGAGCAGCTCGCCACGTTCTGTCGCGTCGCACTGTTCGACAAGGCCGGGGTCGGGCTGTCGGACCCAGTCCCGAAAGTTCGCACGCTGGATGATCGAGCCGCCGAGATCGAGGCCGTCATGGACGCCGCCGCTTCGAAAAGCCCGTCGTCTTCGGTATGAGCGAGGGCGGCACGGCCTCCATCGTGTTCGCGGCAGGACGACCGGAGCGAACGCGCGCGTTGATCCTCTACGGCACCTACCCGTTCATGGCAGTCGGGTGGGACGACGTCGATCGCGACCCGGCCGAGCTGCGGCAACGCCTCTTAGCTGAGGCCGGTGAGGATTTCGAGGTAGGTGCGGCCTACCTGCCGTCGACCGAGCAGCTCGCCCGCCTCCAAGAAGTGGGACGCGCTCTCCGCTCTGGGTGGGGCACCGGTGAGTCAGCAAGGAGTATGTTCCCGTCAGTCAGGTCGATGCGCCAACTCGCAATGTTCGAGCGCATGAGCGCAAGCCCGGGAATGGTGCGGGCGACGGCAGAATCGGTGTTCAGCATCGACATCCGGTCGATCCTGGCGACGATCGCCGTGCCAACCCTCGTCACCCATGCCCGCGGAGACCCCATGCCGGTGCAATGTGGCCGGTACCTCGCCGACCACATCCCCGGCGCGCGGTACCTCGAGGTGGACGGCGTGGACCATGCGCCCTGGTTCACCGAGCCCGACCGGATCTTGACCGGGATCGAGGAGTTCCTCACCGGTAGCCATGCGGCACCGGCGCAGTCACATCGCGCCCTGCGGACCGTGTTGTTCACCGACATCGTCGCGTCGACGCAACGCGCGGCGGCGACGGGCGACGAGCGGTGGCGGGCAGTGCTTCAGCGGTTTGGTGAGATCACCGCCGAACTTGCGGAACGATTCGGTGGCACGGTGGTGAAGAGCACTGGCGACGGTCACCTCGCCACGTTCGGCGGTCCGACGCAGGCCATCCGCTGCGCCGAGGCCTTGCGTGCGGACGCCGAGACACTGGGAATCGAGATCCGCGCCGGCATCCACACCGGTGAGTGCGAACTGCTGGACAAGGACATCGGAGGAATCGCCGTACACATCGCGGCGCGGATTGTCGGCCACGCCGGCGCTGGCGAAATCCTGGTCTCCCGCACCGTGCGTGACCTGGTAGTCGGCTCTGGCACGAGCTTCGAGGATCGCGGCAGTGTCGAGCTGCGTGGTGTGCCGGGCCCTGGCAACTCTTAGCGGTCGAGCGCCACGGTGCGCGGGCGGGATCGGTTGAGGCGAAACTCGCGTCAAGACCGACCCCCGGCGCTCGGACCGCGATGCGCCGGTCAGATCGCGCCGTGGAAGTGATGGCGAGGCGGACGCCGTGGATCCTGCGCGGGATGGCCCGCCTCGCCCCGCCCGCCGGTCGCCGCCGGACAGCTACGGAGGCCAGCGTGCTCGGAGGGCGCACGTAGGCGATAAGGACTGCCGCGGCTAAGAAACCGCCCGTCGGCTGGACCTATCCGGCGGTGTGGACGATGAGGATGTCAACTCTGGCTCTGCGGGCAACGTTCGCGGGCACCGAGCCCAGTAGCCGTCCGGCCACCGTGTCCAGTCCCACGTCGCCGACGACGAGTAGGTCTGCCTTGATCTCGTCGGCCAGCTTGATCAGTGCGTCGACCGCCGCGCCAACGATCGCCCGCTCCTCGATGTCGCGGGCGCCGACGGCCTGCGCCCGGTCGCGGGCCTCCCGGAGGATCGCATATGTGGGGGCACTCCCGTGCAATTTGTAGCCCTCGCTCCTGAGGGTGTCGGCGGCGCGGGGATCAGCCACATGATCGTGCGATGGTGGTCTTGACCAGCCCCCCTTTTCGACCTCGGGGAAATGCGCGCTCGCGACGATCAGCTTCGCATTGTCTTGCGCTGCGACCGCGGCTGCGCGGTCGACCGCACGCAATGACGATGCCGAGCCGTCGGTCCCGACAACCACCGTCCGATAGCCGCTCATGTCGCCTCCCAGCAGTCGATTGCGACGACAACACGACGTTAACGCTTGCTGGGTGACTAATGATCGGATTTGCGACACCGGTGCGCACGCGCGGCGCTAAGGGAGCCGGGTGAAATCCGAGGTCGCGCTGTCCGTGAGTCACCCCTCCAGCCGGTAGGTGCCGCGTCGCGCATCGTTGATGTCATCAACACCTTTCGGTGTATCCGCACGTCGCTTCGCGTTGTTTCCCGTCGTTTCGCGACGCCAGATTCAGCGTTTCTTCAGGTCAGCGGCCTTTCTGCAGCGGGTTCGATTCCCGGCAGCTCCACCGAAAGGCCCAGGTCAGGGAAGCGATTCCCGGCCTGGGCCTCGTTTTCATCAACCTTCCCGTCAAACAAGAGGGTGTCTTATCGGCGGTCACGGTAGGCCGACGATCTGTACTAGCCGCTGCCGCGTTCCAGGGGTCCGACGGCGAAATCAATTCTGATCTCGCCTTTTCCGTACCCTGCCCCCATTCAGGTGCGCCTATTGTTTGCGCATGGACGTGCGGGTCCTCGGACCCATCGAAATTTGTGTTGACGGCAGGGACGTCACCCCAACGAGCCCCAAACAGCGCGTTGTGCTGGCGGTGCTGGCGGCTCATCCCGACCAACACGTCCGCGCGGACACCCTGATCGACGCGCTGTGGGCCACCAATCCGCCGCCAAGTGCCGATCGGACGCTGCGTAGTTACGTTTCCCGACTCCGGGCCGTTGTGGGCGCGTGCATCGTGGCCAGCGGTGGCGGATTGTGCTTGCGCACCAAAGATATTCGTCTCGACTCCACTGAGTTTGAACGACGGCTGGCCTCGGCCAAGTTGCTCGCGCCGGGGGCCGCCGCCGACACGCTACGATCCGCCGTCGAGATGTGGCGCGGCTCGGCCTTCGGCGAGTGTGCCGACCTTGGTGCCGTTTGTGCCCAGGCTCGGGCATTGGAGCAACTCAAGGTCGGCGCACGCGAGCAGCTCGCGAACGCGCTACTACGATCCGCTGAGTTCGCCGCCGCCATCGCGGAGTCCGAGGCGTTGCTCGCCGAGCTTCCGCTCGCCGAGGGGGCATGGGAAGTGCTCATCCGCGCACTAAGTGCCGCTGGCCGCACCTCCGACGCGCTGCAGGCCTATCGCCGGGCCTACGAAGCGCTGTCGGCCGTTGGGCTCGAACCGTCCGAACGATTGCGGAATGCTCAGCGTGACACCTTCGATGCACCCACCCCGATGCCGGACTCGCCAACCCGCACGCTGCCCGGCGAGGACCTACTGGGTCGTGACCAGGACCTTGCCGCGTTGGCCGAGATCGTTGACCGCCAGCCCCTAGTCACGATCGTAGGTCCCGGCGGCGTCGGCAAGACCGCTCTGGCCCGCGAGGTCACTCGGCGCCGCGCTTCGGCCCATGGCGGCGGGGTTCGCGTCGTCGAACTTGCCGCCGTCACCGATGCCTCCGCGGTGCCGGACGCTGTGGTAACAGCACTCGGTTTGACCAGTGACGGCGGCGCGGCCGTCGCCCTGCTGCGGCGCGCGCGCTTTATGGATCTCGTTGTTCTGCTGGATAATTGCGAACATGTACTGGACGCCGTGTGCGAGGTGCTTGACGCCGTCCTTGGCCCCGGTTCGTCAACGTTGCGCGTCGTTGCCACCAGCCGAGAACTCATCGGAATGCCTGCTGAATACGCCTGGCCGTTGAAGCCGCTGGACTGCTCCCGGCCCGATTCGCCGGCCCAGCAATTCTTCTGCCGGCGAGCAGACGCATCCCGGCCGGGAGCGGTGACCGGGGCCGACCAGGACACGATCACGGCGATCGTGCGCCGGCTCGACGGACTTCCACTGGCGATCGAGCTGGCCGCCGCACAAGTCGCGACCTTGGGACTCGCCGATCTCGGCGAGCAGATCGAGGCATCGGTAGGTACGGAGCGACCATTGGCGCGCCTGTCCCGCCGGGGCGGCGAGCCGCGCCATCGGACACTGCGGGCAGCGATCGAATGGTCGGAACGCCTGCTACCTGACAGCGCCAAGGAAGCGTTGGCACAGTGGACCGTCTTCGCCGGTGCCGTCGGGTTGAGCGATGCGCAGGCAGTGCTGCAGGTTTCACCCGAGGTAATCGACGATCTTGCCCGACGTTCATTACTCAGTATTGAGATGCGCTCCGGCAGAACGTACTACAGGATGCTGCAGACGGTGCGTTCAGTTGTCGGTCCGGCATCGACGGCCACCGAGCGCAGGCACCTCGAATACTTCAACGCCGCTGCAGCGCGGGCGGCGGCGGCGTTGGAGACACCTGATGAGGCCGCCGCCCATCAGCGGCTCGTCGAACTCATCGACGAGCTTCGCCTTGCGCACAGCCGTGCCCGTCGCGTCGACGTTGAAGCTGCGGTGTGGATGTCAATGTCGCTGCACCGATTTGGGGTGTCGCGACTGCAAACCGAACTGCTCGGTTGGGCCGCAAAGCTGGTTCCCCTCGTGCAGGACCGGCCCGAACTGCGCGCTGCAGTCGATTCCTCGATTGCGTACCGGTACGTCATTGCCGAGCAACTCGACCCAGCCCAGCAGCGGGCGCGAAGCGCGCTCGCTGATGCCACCGACGACCAGACGCGTTGCCGCGCATTGGAGGCACTCGGTGATTCCTGTCTGTTCCTGGGTGATCTCGAGGATGCACACAAGTGGTGGTCGGAGCTGGCGACTGTGGGCCGACGTGCTGGCGAGACCTACTACGAGCTGATCGGCCACGTCGGGGCGGCCATGTCGTTGGCCTACGGGGGCCATCAGGAAGCCGCACGAACACGTTTCGACGAGTTCGAAGGGCGGCTCGACATGGCGGCGTTGAGCCCCACCCAGCAGAGCTGGCTGGCCTACGTGCACGGCGAGGTGCTGTTGGACGACGACCCGGAAACCGCGCTGGTCGCGTTCACCAGGGCCATCGCGCTTGCGGACGCGGCGGGCAGTCACTACGTCGGCGGTGTTGCCCGAGTGTCTGCGATCACGTTGGAGTCGCGGACGGCGCCACCGCGCGCTTCGCTTCCACGGTATGCCGAGGTCATCCAGCGATGGTTGGACGTGGGATCGTGGTCGCATCTGTTGACCACGATGCGCAATCTGGTGCCCACGCTGACCGAGGTAGGGGCCGACGCCGGGGCAGCACAGCTCCTCGGTGCAGTTACCCGGTTCGATCAGACCCCGACCTACGGCCAAGAACTCGAGCGGCTCTCGGCGGCCGAGTCTGCGCTTGCGGCGCGGCTGGGCGCTGCCGACTTCGCGCAGCACCGCTTCGTCGGCAGCACCCGTGACTTGGCCGCGTCGGGCCGCGCCGCAGTCACCGTGATTGGCGGCCTGCTCGACTCACTGCAACCGGTAGAACCGGAAGAAGTCATGCTCGATCCCCAGCGGTATCGCCCCGTCGAATCCAGCTGACCGCGCATAACCGTCGAGGGTCGACGCCCTCATCACAGTCCCGGTGGCGGCGCTGTCCCCATGGGACATACCGTCGGGCAGACAGCACACCAGCGAGTAGCCGTAGAGCAGCTCCTCGACCGGACCTGCGTTGGGGTCAAACCCATCGGCGGTGCGTTCGTCCATCACCACGACGGGCGCGCCAGGCTTGGCGATCCGTCGCATGGTGGACAGCACTGCGACCGGATCGGGCAGATCGTGGATGCATTCGAACGCGAAGACGGCGTCGTAGCCGGCAGGCGGCGACCCGCTGGCGTCGGCCACGGTGAATGACACCTGTTCGGCCACGCCGTGGCCGGCCGCGTTGCGCTTCGCTGCGGTGACCGACGGTTGGTCGATGTCGTAGCCGTCGATCTCACAGGCCGGATATCCCAGCGCCAGGCCGATCGCCGACCACCCTTCGCCACAGCCGACATCCGCCACCCTGGCACCGGCCTGCAGCAATCCGTGTAGGTCGGAAATCTGCGGCAGGACCTCCGAGGTGAGCTGATGCAGGAACATCGGACGGTTGATGGCTCCCTGGGCTTCCCGCGCGTCGGTGCCAAACTGCTCCCACGACACGCCGCCACCGTTGCGGTACGCCTCGACCAGGTCAGGCAGCCGCACCCCGGTCGCGGCGAAGAACCGCGCCATCGGCGCCATGTAACTGGTGCTGTCCGCATTGACCAGTACCTCCACGTAGTCGAGGGGGAGTCCAAAGCGAGCAGGCTCCTGGTCCAGGTCGGCGGTGATGATGCCGGAGACAGTTTGGTGTTCGAGCCACTCCCGGGCATAGCGTTCGACGGTTCCGGTGCGGTGCGCCAGTTCGGCCGCCGTCAGCGGGCCTTCTTCAGCCAGCACCCGGTACCAGCCGAGTCGGTCGCCGAGATACAGCGCCTGCACCTGCGCCGCACCGCGCACGGCGTCGAAGATCTTGTCGGCGAATTGCTCTGTCGTAAGCACGTCCGCGTCCGTGTCGTAAGTGGTCATGGGGTTGTCCTCCTGTCGGGTTGTCACTGGAACAGGATCGTTTCGCGACATTGCAGCGTCGCTGCGGCGCGATTGCAGCCGATATTGCACGGTGGGATCGGTGTGTTGATGCCATCAACACCTTTCGGTGTATCGGCACGTCGCGGCGCGTCATTTCGCGTATGGAATCTCGACGCTTGTGCAGGTCAAGCCGATTTGCGCGCCGAGTTCGATTCCCGGCAGCTCCACAGAAAAGGCCCAGGTCGGGAGACAATCCCCGACCTGGGCCTCTTTTCGTTAACACTCCCGCGACTTATCCGCGATTTACTCGAGGCGAACGGACAAGGCTTGCGCCGCGTCTCGGATTGCAGACCGCCTTCATCGCCGCCCGCTGGAGTTCAGGGTCGGCTGCGCCGCCAACACAACGGTTGATGAAGAGTTCGACATCAACGCTCACGATTCATCGACCTCGCCACTCAGCTCAGCTGCTGACGCCGCCGGGAAGCAATTGGCGAAAACTGCGTCAATCCGGTCTCACGGCGAGCGGAGTAGATCCATCATCAATTCATGGCGACCGACAATACGGAGCTGGACCGGGAATCGCGGCGGATACAGGTACGGCGTGCGGCACTGGGAAGCGCGATCGGCACGACGATCGAGTGGTACGACTTCTTCCTTTACAACACGGCCGCCGCGCTGGTTTTCCCGCACGTGTTCTTCCCGGCCTCGAGCGACTACGCGGGTGCGATGCAGTCCTTTGCGACCTACGCGGTCGGGTTCGCCGCGCGCCCGGTCGGGGCCGCGATCTTCGGGCACTACGGCGACCGGATCGGGCGTAAGACCACCCTGATCATCACGCTGCTGGTGATGGGCATCGCCTCCGCCGTCGTCGGCATACTGCCCGGGACGGCGTCGATCGGGTTGGCGGCGCCGCTGATTCTGGTGCTACTGCGGCTGGTGCAGGGCATTGCGATCGGCGGCGAGTGGAGCGGGTCGGTGCTGCTTGCGATGGAGTGGGGAGATCAAGATAGACGCGGCCTGCTCGGCAGTGCCGCGCAGATCGGTGTCCCGGTCGGGCTGGTGCTCGGCACTGGTGGTATGTCACTGCTTTCGGCAACATTGTCGCCCGAGGCGTTCAACTCCTGGGGCTGGCGGGTGCCGTTCCTTGCCAGCTTGGTGCTGGTGGCGGTCGGCCTGGTGATCCGGCTGAAGATACTCGAGACGCCGATGTTCGCCAGGGTGCTCGCTCAAGGGAAAACCGCGAGTACCCCGGTGATGGACGCAATCCGGCAGCACTGGCGGGAGATCCTGCTCTCGGCGGGGGCGCGATTCAGCGAGCAGATGCCGTTCTACCTGTTCACCACCTTCGTGCTGACCTACGTCGTGGCGACACACCACTACAGCAAGACGTTTGTGCTCACCGCGGTGCTCGTGGGCGCAACGTTGGAACTCGTGACGATCCCGCTGTTCTCGCACCTTTCCGACCGGTTCGGGCGCAAACGGGTGTACCTCACCGGAGCCGTCTTGACCGGGATTTTCGCCTTTCCGTACTTTGCCGTCTTGTCGCACGGCGGTTACGCGCTGATCTTCATCGCCATCGTCTTGTCCTTGGTAGTGCACGCCATGCAGTACGGGCCCCAGGCCGCGCTGATCGGCGAAAGCTTCCCGACCCACCTGCGCTACGGCGGTGCCGGTCTCGGCTACCAGCTGGCGTCGGTTTTCGCCGGAGGCCCGGCGCCTCTACTGGCGACGTGGCTGCTGCACGAGACCGGCACACCGTACTCAATTTCCGCATACATCGTGCTTGCCGCGGTCATCACCGTGGCCTGCGTAGTCGCCCTCCCCGACCGTTCCCGCGCGAACATCGATGACGCGGCTGTCTACAGCCGTGCCTAGAGGGACAACCTCAACGACGCTCACGGGTTCCGCTCGGTGCTAACTCACGGATCGACAGTTCCCCCCGGCATGTGCCGGGCGACAGTCGCATCCATGATTCCACGCAGTGCAGGTATCTCGTTGAGCAAGCGGTCGAGATCATCGCGCGCAACACGCAGCACCTCGGCCTTTCCGGTCGTCGTCACGGTCGCATTCCGCAGCTTCCCGCGGCGAAGCGCGGATTCGCCGATCACCTCCCCCGGTCCCACCACGGCAACGCGGTCTTGGCCGACGTACACCGCCGCCTCCCCGCTAAGCAGGATGTAGCAGGCGTCCGAAGGAGTCTGTTCACGAATCAGCGGCCACGGCGCGGAGGTCGAGGTGCGATGTGCTGCGCGGACGATCCGCTGCAGGTCGTTGTCGGAGAACGTCGCGACCGTGACGAATTCCCGGAGCCGATGGGCGCTTTCTTGATACTCCGCTTCCTTCGCGGCGGCGGCTTCCTTCATACGCTCACGCTCGCTCATAGTGGGCTCCCCATCCGCAATGTGACCCTGACATCGCGGAGCGTAACGAACGACCATTGTCTGTAGATCCGTGTTGGCAAATCGAACGGGCGCAGCTTCACTTCAAAAAGCCCAGGTCAGTGGTGGCGGACGTTAGCCTCGCGGAATGGACCGCATCTGGCAGTGGGCGTGGGATCGATACGGGCCGAGATACTCGTGGGCGTTCTACGCGATCAGCGTCCCGGTCTTGTTGCCGACCTACCTCTTCTCGACGCTTGTCATCGTCGCTTTTGAACAGTCGAGTCGCTACCTGGAGGCGGCCGCGATCACGGTTGTCGCCGTGCTGGTGCTGGTTTACGTGATGGTTCTTCCCGGCGCAGGGCGCAGTCGCGTTGTGGAGGCAGTGGGCCGGCGGCCGCCCGATCGATCGAGCGAAGGCCCTGGAGGCCACGTACACCTGGGCTCGGCGAGTGGTCGCCCGCGCGGTAGTGGGCGGCTTCTTGGGGGTCGCCCTGGCTGCGGTCGTCGTCGGTGCGATCGCCGGGGGGGACGGCTCGCGGCTCGTCCAATACGGGATTCTGGGGGCTACCATCGGCACTGCCGTGGCGCTGATCGGTGTGCACAGCTTCGTGGAGGCAGCGTTGCGGCCGGCGAGGGCCGCCATCGCCGGTGAGACTGGAATTGGTGACTCGCTGCCGCGCTCACGCCCGTCTTTCGCCGCGTGGACGAACGTATCGATGCTCGCGGCCATGTTCGCTTTTTGCGTAGGAGGCGCAATGCTTGCGGGGGTTCTCGATCGCCTCAGAGAGGTACCCGTGCTTGCTGTCGCAATTGCCGGTGGGTTCACGGTTTTCTTCGCGGTGCCGACCACCGTTGGAGCCGTGTTCGCGCCCTCCCTACGACCCATTCGCGACCTCGCCGAAGGAACCGAACGTGTCGCGGCCGGCGACTACAGCCAACGCCTGCCGGTGGTCCAGGACGACGACCTCGGCGCGCTCGCGGCATCGTTCAACCGCATGCAGGCCGGATTGGCTGAGCGGCAACGACTTCAGGCGGCGTTCGGCACCTACGTCGACCCCGCCCTCGCAGCACGCTTGCTTGAGCAGGGTGATGACGTCTTCACCGGTGAGCGCCGCCAGGTGACGGTGATGTTCGTCGACATCCGCGACTTCACCCCGTTCGCCGAAGCCAACACCGCCGAGGACACCGTCGCCCGGCTCAACGCCCTGTTCGAGATCGTCGTGCCTGCGGTCGTCG
>NZ_JAVRPS010000084.1:0-8711 GCF_032162105.1 Mycobacterium sp.
GACCTGCCGCGCCAGCGCCTCACTCTGGGCGGCGCCGCTGATGATGCCCAGCTGATCGCGCAGCCACTGCACGGCCGATCCGGTGACGGCGATCGAACCCTCAAGTGCGTAAACGGGTTTCGCGTCACCGAACTGGTAGCAGACCGTGGTCAGGAGACCGTTCTCCGACCGCACCATCTTCTCGCCGGTGTTGAGCAGCAGGAAATTGCCTGTGCCGTAGGTGTTCTTGGCCTCACCCGCACTCAGGCACACCTGACCGACCATCGCGGCCTGCTGGTCGCCGAGGATGCCCGTCAGCGGAACGCGCCCCGCGACCGGGCCGTCGTCGCGGGTCTCGCCGTAGGACTCCGGATACGACGACGGCTTGATCTGCGGCAGCATCTGGCGCGGAATCCCGAAGAACGACAACAGTTCGTCGTCCCAGTCGAGCGTCTCCAGGTTCATCAGCATGGTCCGGCTGGCGTTCGTCACGTCGGTGACGTGCACGCCGCCGCGCGGTCCGCCGGTGAGGTGCCACAGCACCCAGGTGTCGGGGGTGCCGAAGATCGCATCGCCCTTCTCGGCGTCGGCCCGCACCCCGTCGACGTTCTCCAGGATCCACTGCACCTTGCCCGCGGAGAAGTAGGTCGCAGGCGGTAGCCCGGCCTTGCGGCGGATCACGTCACCGCGGCCGTCGCGGTCCAGCGCCGCGGCGATCCGGTCGGTTCGGGTGTCCTGCCAGACGATGGCGTTGTAATAGGGTCTGCCGGTCGTTCTGTTCCAGACCAGCGCGGTCTCACGCTGGTTGGTGATGCCGAGGGCGGCCAGGTCGCCCGAGGACAGCTTGGTCTTGTTGAGCGCCGACATGATCACCGACGCCGTGCGCTCCCAGATCTCCACCGGGTTGTGCTCGACCCAGCCCGGCTTCGGCAGGATCTGTTCGTGCTCGAGCTGATGACGGCCCACCTCGGCGCCGTCGTGGTCGAAGATCATGCACCTGGTGCTCGTGGTGCCCTGGTCGATGGCGGCGACGAATTCGGCCACGCGTGCTCCTTCGATTGGTTCCAGTCGTCCATCATGGACTACATGGCCCACCCCCTTGCCGACATCGCCAGCATGCCCCGCGGCGGGCCGGACGCGTCGTGCCTGGACCGCCTGCTGGAGACCGACCGGCTGGAGTACATCGACCGCGATGACGTCGACCCCGCGGTGAAGCGGGGCGTCGTAAAGGCGCTCGAACGCACCGGGGAGTGGTTCGGCAACCACCAGAAGTTCGCGCAGATCGCCCTCGAGGAAGTGGCCGACGTGCCGGATCCGAAGATCCTCGAGCTGGGGTCGGGCCACGGCGGGTTGTCGGCCCACCTGCTGGAGATGCATCCGACCGCCCGGCTCACCGTCACCGACGTCGAACCCGATTCGGTGGCGGCGATCGCGGCAGGCGAACTCGGTGACGATCCCCGCGTGTCGGTGCGCGAGATGGATGCCACCCACATCGACGCCGAGGACGGCGCATTCGACCTCGCGGTATTCGCGCTGTCGTTCCATCACCTACCACCCGCAGCGGCGTCCCGGGTGTTCGCCGAGGGCACCCGTGTGGCCGACAAGCTGGTGATCATCGACCTGCCACGGCCACCGACGCCGCTGCACCTCCTGCGGCTGGCCACGATGCTGCCGCTCGCGCCGTTCGTCCCATTCGTGCACGACGGCGTGATCAGCTCACTGCGCGCCTACAGTCCGTCGGCGCTGCGCGCACTTGCCGGCCACGCCGACCCCGCGATCAAAGTCGAATTGCGCGGCGGCCTCGCCAGTCCGCAAGTGGTGGTGGCAACCCGCGGCTAGGCTCGCCTGGTGGGCGAAGAGGTCACCCAGGCCGAATACAGCCGCGCACAACGCCGTGAGTACCGGCGCAAGGTGCAGCTGTGCCTCGATGTGTTCGAGACGATGCTCGCCCAGTCCAGTTTCGACGTCGAACGCCCGATGACCGGCATGGAGATCGAGTGCAACCTGGTCGACGCCGACTACCAGCCCATGATGAGCAACTCCGATGTCCTGGCGTCGATCGCCGATCCGGCCTACCAGACCGAATTAGGTGCCTACAACATCGAATTCAACGTTCCGCCGCGTCCCTTGCCAGGACGCGCCGCGCTCGAGCTGGAGAGCGAGGTGCGTGCCAGCCTGAACGCCGCCGAGGCCAAGGCGAACGAGGACGGCGCCCACATCGTCATGATCGGCATCCTGCCGACGCTGCTGCCCGAGCACCTCTCGGGTCATTGGATGAGCGAGTCGACGCGGTATCAGGCGCTCAACGACTCGATCTTCACCGCGCGCGGCGAGGACATCCACATCGACATCAGCGGCCCGGAGCGGCTCAGCCTGGAGTCGGCGTCCATTGCGCCCGAATCCGCCTGCACCAGCATGCAATTGCACCTCCAGGTGTCCCCCGCCGACTTCGCGAGGAACTGGAATGCCGCGCAGGTGCTGGCGGGTCCGCAGCTGGCGCTTGGCGCCAACTCGCCGTACTTCTTCGGCCACCAGTTGTGGGCGGAGACCCGCATCGAGCTGTTCGCCCAGGCCACCGACACCCGGCCCGATGAGCTCAAGACTCAGGGCGTGCGGCCGCGGGTCTGGTTCGGCGAGCGCTGGATCACGTCGATCTTCGATCTGTTCGAGGAGAACGTCCGCTACTTCCCGACCCTGCTGCCCGAACTCTCCGACGAGGACCCGGTCGCCGAACTCGCGGCAGGCCGCGCGCCCAAGCTGCCCGAGTTGCGGCTGCACAACGGCACCATCTACCGGTGGAACCGGCCGGTGTACGACGTGGTCGGTGACGATGGCGCAGGCCGGCCGCACCTTCGGGTGGAGAACCGGGTGCTGCCCGCCGGTCCCACGGTGGTGGACATGCTGGCGAACTCGGCGTTCTACTACGGGCTGCTGCGCACGTTGTCCGACGACGACCGGCCCATCTGGACGAAGCTGAGTTTCGCTGCGGCGGAACACAATTTCCTGGCCGCCGCCCAGCACGGCATGGACGCGCGGCTGTACTGGCCCGGTGTTGGCGAGGTGACCCCGGACGAGCTGGTGTTGCGCAAGCTGCTGCCGATGGCCGAGGAGGGATTGCGCCGGTGGGGTGTCGCCACCGAGGTGCGCGACCGGTTCCTCGACGTCATCGAGGGCCGCGCGAAGACGGGCCGCAACGGGTCGGCATGGCAGGTCGCGACGGTCCACGCGTTGCAGGAACGGGGGCTGACCCGGCCGCAGGCGCTGGCCGAGATGCTGCGCCTCTACTGCCAACGCATGCACAGCAACGAGCCCGTGCACACGTGGGATGGCCCCGCGTAGCGTGGAATCATGACCGATTCGATGAACTCCGAAGTGATGGATTGGGACGACGTTTACCGCGGAGAGGGCGGGTTCGAGGGCCCACCGCCGTGGAACATCGGCGAGCCGCAGCCCGAGTTGGCCGCGCTCATTCGCGACGGCAAGGTGCGCAGCGACGTGCTGGACGCCGGGTGCGGACATGCGGAGCTGTCGCTGGCCCTGGCCGCCGACGGTTACACGGTGGTCGGCATCGAGCTGACCCCGACCGCGGTCGCCGCCGCGACGAAGGCTGCCAAGGAACGCAATCTGCCCAACGCGACGTTCGTGCAGGACGACATCACGACGTTCACCGGTTTCGACGGCCGGTTCAACACGATCATCGACTCGACGCTGTTCCACTCGCTGCCCATCGAAGGCCGCGACGGCTACCAGCAGTCGGTGTTCCGCGCCGCAGCTCCTGGTGCGACGTACTACGTCCTGGTGTTCGCGAAGGGCGCGTTCCCGGCCGAAGTCGACACCAAGCCCAACGAGGTCGACGGGGCCGAATTGCGGGCGGCGGTCGGCAAGTACTGGGAGATCGACGAAGTCCGGCCCGCGTTCATCCACGCACACGCTATCGCCATCCGGGACGCGCCGTTCGAGACGCCGCCCCACGACCGCGACGACAAGGACCGAATCAAGTTCCCGGCGTTCCTGCTGACGGCGCACAAGGCCTAATCGGAGACGGCCACCAGCGCCGCGACGAACGCCTCGAGGTCCTCGGCGCTGGCGTCGACGTGAGGTGACAGCCGCAACGCCGGGCGGGTCATCTCGCGTGGCGCTCGCTCGGTTCCCGCGTAGGTGGCGACGATTCGGTGTTCGGCGATCAACTTGGCCCGCACGACCGCAGGGTCGACGCCGTCGGGTGGGGTCAGCGTGGTGATGGCGCTGGGCTCGTCGGTGGGTTCGACCACCTGCCAGCCCGCCACGCCGGCCAGGGCGGTGCGAGTCATCGTGCCGACTTCTGCCAGCCTGGCCTGGATTCGCGCAGGCCCGGCAGCCAGGTGCTCGCCCAGCGCGATCGAAAGACCTACCTGCGCAGCGACGTTCGCTTCGGCGTGGGCAAGCCGAGCGAGCACCTGGTCACTCATCAGACCGCCGCGGGCGGCGAGCACGCCGAGACCCCGTGGCCCGGCCGTCCACTTGCGCGACGACGAATACACCGCGTCCGCGCCGACGTCGACGCAGTCGAGGTGTGCGAACGCCTGGGCGGCATCGACGATCAGCGGGATACCCACCTCGCGGCACACCGCGGCGATCGCGGCGACGGGCTGGACGATGCCGCGGTGACTGCCCAGCGACGTGAGGTGCACCAGGGCGGGCGGCTCGGCCGTCAGGGCACGGGCGGCGGCGTCGACGTCGAGGCGCCCGGCGGGGTCGACCGGGAGCAGCCGCACGTCGAATCCGTGCAGCGCCATGATGATCAGGTTCGGTCCGAACTCTCCCGGCAGGCAGGCCAGCGTGCGTGCCCCGCTCCAGTCACCGAGCAGGATGTCGAGGGCGTGGTTGGAGCCCGTGGTGAAGGCGACGTCGGCGGCGTCGAATCCGGTGAGCGCCGCGACGGCAGCGCGCCCCGCGTCGAGCACGGGTACGGCGGCTTCGGCCGCGACGTAGCCGCCGACCTCGGCTTCGTGCCGCGCGTGCTGGGCGGCGGCATCGATCACGGCGAACGTCTGCCGAGAGCAGGCGGCGCTGTCGAGATGCACGCCCGCCACCGGCGGTCTGGCGTTCCGCCAAGCGGTCGCCAGGGTCATTTGACCGCGAGTGACAGTCCGAAGTCTCCGGCCCGGTCGGTCCACCAGTTGGTTCTGCGCAGACCGGCGGCGGCGAGCTCGTCGGCGACGGCGTCGGCCCGGAACTTGCAGGACACCTCGGTGAGCATCTCCTCGCCCGCGTCGAAGTCGACGGTCAGGTCGAGCTGGTCGACGTGCACCCGTTGCGGAGTGCTTGCCCGCAGCCACATTTCGATGCGTTCCTCGTCGGCGTTCCAGCGCGCGACGTGCTCGAATGCCGCGAGGTCGAAGTCGGCGCCGAGTTCCCGGTTCACCACGGCGAGCACGTTCTTGTTGAACTGGGCGGTCACTCCGGCACTGTCGTCGTAGGCGCGCACCAGCCGGTCGACGTCCTTGACCAGGTCGGTGCCCAACAGCAGAGTGTCGCCGGGTTCCAGGTTGTCCGACAGTGCGGCAAGGAATTCCGCGCGGGGCCCGGTGGTGAGGTTGCCGATGGTCGAGCCGAGGAAGATCACCAGCCGACGGCCGACGTGGGGAATCTTGCCGAGGTGCTCTTCGAAGTCCCCACAGACCGCGGCGATCTCGACGCCGGGGTACTCCGCGCCGATGGCGGCGCCGGCCGACTCGAGCACGGACGCATCGACGTCGAACGGGATGAACCGCCGCAGCGATCCACCTTCCCGCAGGGCGTCCAGCAGGATCCGGGTCTTCTCCGACGTGCCGCTGCCGATTTCGACGAGCGTGTCGGCGCCGGACGCCGCCGCGATGTCCGCGGCGCGGGCCCGCAGGATCTCCGCCTCGGCACGCGTCGGGTAGTACTCGGGAAGCCGCGTGATCCGGTCGAACAGGTCGCTACCGACGGAGTCGTAGAACCACTTGGGCGGCAACGTCTTCGGCGATCTGGTCAGGCCGTCGCACACGTCGCGCCGCAGCGCCTCCGCCGCGGAGTCGGCAGCGAGGTAGTTGGACAACGACAAGGTCATGGGAGTCCTTTCAGCGGAATCAGCTCGACGTGTGTGCCCTCGACGTGCACCAGGTGCCGGTCGGGGATTTCCTGCCAGTGGGGGTCGTCGTCGTACGGCTCGCTGGCCAGCACCACGCCGTCGTCCCGCCGCAGCACCGACAGGGTGTCTCCCCACGTGGTCGCCAGCATCCGAGAGCCGTTGGCCGCCAGGATGTTCAACCGGGCGTTGGGATCGGCGGCACCGACTTCTGCGACGGTCTCACCGAGTCGGTCGAGTCCCCGGTCGAAGATCAGTGCCGCAAGCAGTGCGCTGTCGACGGTGGACTCGGCGGCCGCCGACGGCGGCAACACCGCCCGGTCCACCACCCCGTTGTGCGACAGCAACCAGTCGCCGTCGGTGAAGGGCGCCGAAGCCGACGGTTCGATGGGCATGCCGACGGTGGCCGAGCGGACTGCAGCGACGACGCATCCGCTGCGCAGCGCGGGCGCCACCGACGCGAACGACGCGTCACCCCACAGCGGGGCCGCACTGCGCCACCGTCGCGGGGCTTGCTGATCGAAGAAGCCGACCCCCCAGCCGTCGGCGTTGATCAGGCCGTGCTTCTGACGTCGCGGCGAATACGATTGCACCACTAGGCCGTACGGCTGGTCCAGGACGAGGGAGGCCACCGAGACCGGTTTCCCCAGCCAGCCCAGATGTCGGCACATGTCAGGCGTCCCAAGCAAGCCGGACGCCGGAGAAGATCTGGCGCCGGATGGGGTGATCCCAGTTGCGGAAGCTGGGCCGCACGATGCTGGACCCGACCGCCCAGGATCCGCCGCGCAGCACTCGGTAATCGCCGTCGAAGAACGGCTCCGAGTACCGGTCGTAGATCATCGGGGTGAAGCCGGGCCACGGCCGCAGCGGTGACGTGGTCCACTCCCACACGTCACCGAGCATCTGTTCCACGCCGTACGCCGACGCGCCAGCCGGGTAGGCGCCGACCGGCGCGGGCCGCAGCGCCTCGCCGTCCAGATTGGCCAGTGCTGCGGTGGGTTCCGTTGCACCCCAGGGGAACCGGCGACGCGCCCGCGCGACGGGGTCCCAGGCGCACGCCTTCTCCCATTCCACCTCGGTGGGCAGCCGGGCACCGGCCCAGGCCGCATACGCCTCGGCTTCGAAGAACGTGACGTGCTGAACGGGTTCGTCGGGGGCAACGTCCTCGACGTGACCGAACCTGGTGCGCGTGCCGTCGGTACCTTCTCCCGTCGCTCCGCCCGCCCCAATGTTCCAGAACTTCGGCGCCACCAGACCCGCCTCCTGGCGATGCGACCAACCGCGGTTTGACCACCACCGCGGCTCGCGGTAGCCGCCGTCGTCGATGAACCGGCACCACTCGGCATTGGTGACGGGCACGCGGCCGATCCGGAAGCCGGGCACGTTCACGACGTGCGCAGGCCGCTCGTTGTCCAGCGAGTGCGGTTCGGTGGCGGCGTCGACGCCAAGGACGAACGGCCCGCCGGGTACCAGCACCGACGTGCCTGCAACGCCATCCCGGCCCGGCGGCAACGGCGTGCCGGACCCGAGGATCGCCGGACCCGACCGAAGGCCGAGAGCCTGCAGCATCGTCTCGTCGTGCTGGTTTTCGTGGCTGATCACCAGGCCGAAGACGAACGCCGGGTCCACCCCCGAGCCGTCCTCGTCGGGCAGCGCGTCCAACGCATCGAGCGCCTTCGACCGCACGGTGCCGCAGTACGCGCGGGCGTCGGCGGGCGGAAGCAGGGGAAGTCCGACGCGGCTGGCCCGCGAGTGCACGAACGCGTCGTACAGACCGTCCACCGCGGCAGGCAAGATGCCGGGCCGACCCGGGTCACCACCACGCAGCAGCCACAGCTCCTCCTGCTGGCCGATGTGGGCGAGGTCCCAGACCAGCGGACTCATCAGCGGGTCGTACTGGCGCATCAGTTCGGCGTCGTCGAACTCGACCAACCGCAGCGTGCGATCCCGCGCCAGGGTCAACTCCCGCGCCAGCAGTTCACGTGTGGTCACGAAACGCCCTTCGCCAGCCGGCTCACCGCCGAGGCGACGCCACGATCCACGACCTGATCGGAGAACTCGTCGGCCGGGCTGCGACCCCGCTCCACCTGCGAGAGCAGGGCCTCCATGGCCTCGACCAATCCCTCGGGTGCACGCTCGGCGACTGCCCGCACGCACCGGACCGCGGCCTCCCGGAGCCGTTGGTCCCCCAGGCCGACCCGCGCGGCGCGGTCCCACGCGGTGGCGACCGGTTCGGTGGCCTCGGCGGCGACGTCGGCCGCGGCCGGGTCGTCGAGCAGGGTGACGAGGGTGAACACGACCGCG
Organism: Mycobacterium sp.; assembly: GCF_032162105.1. Classification (GTDB taxonomy): domain Bacteria; phylum Actinomycetota; class Actinomycetes; order Mycobacteriales; family Mycobacteriaceae; genus Mycobacterium. Next base: position 8,375 of record NZ_JAVRPS010000084.1, read on the forward strand.
GGCCACACGTCGTCGGGCACGCTGTCCAGGTAACGGATCTCCAGGAATCCCCGCGGCCGGACGGGCGGGAACAGCGTGGTCAGGTGGTAGTCGACGTCGGCTTGCGTCGGTCGGCGCCCGTCCAGCAGGGTCGTGCCGTCGGCCCAGTCGGCGAACGGCACCCAGTCGGTCACCGGCGCGGCGTCGGGCGTGTGCACCAGCATCACCGGTGCCTTCAGCGCGTAGCGCGCCCAGTCGTTGGCGGGGTCGTCGCCGCTCGCCCCGAGGATCGGGCCGCAGCGGGCCGAGTCGAGCTGACTCCACACCCGCTGCCGGGTGCTGCGCCAGCCCGAGAACT
>NZ_JAVRPS010000085.1:0-3109 GCF_032162105.1 Mycobacterium sp.
CCCGACTTCGCGCTCAACCAGCCGCTGTCGACGTTCGCGCTCGCCGCGGTCGACGTGCTCGACCCGACAGCCGAAACCCATGCGCTGGACGTCGTTTCGGTCATCGAGGCGACCCTCGAGGACCCCCGCCAAATCCTGGCGGCGCAGCTGAACAAGGCCAGGGGCGAGGCCGTCGCCCAGATGAAGGCCGAGGGCATCGAGTACGACGAACGGATGGAGCTGCTGGACGACGTCACCTATCCCAAGCCGCTCGAGGAGCTGCTCGGACACGCCTACGAGGTGTACCGGCAGACCAACCCCTGGGCCGCTGACGGGCAGCTGTCGCCGAAGTCCGTCGTGCGCGAGATGTGGGAGCGGGCGTTCACGTTCCGGGAGTACGTCAGCGTCTACGGGTTGACCCGCTCCGAGGGCGCAGTGCTGCGCTACCTCTCCGACGCCTTCAAGGCGCTGCGGTCCGGAGTGCCCGCCGCCGCGCGGACCGAGGCGGTCACCGACATCGTCGAGTGGCTGGGCGAACTAGTGCGCCAAGTGGATTCGAGCCTGCTCGACGAATGGGAGCAGCTCACCAACCCCGATGATCCGCTCGACGCGCCCGTGGCGGTGCCTGCTCGCCCACGTCCGCTGACCGGCAACGAGCGGGCGTTCACCGCGATGGTCCGCAATGCACTGTTCCGCCGGGTGGAACTGTTCGCCCGGCGTCGCTGGTATGACCTTGGCGAGTTGGACGGCGGCTCCGGATGGACCGCGGATCGGTGGGAGGAGGCCGTCCGCGCCTACTTCGATGAGCACGACGACGTGGGCATCGGCGCCGACGCCCGTGGCCCGGCCCTGCTGATCATCGATCGGCAGCCCGGCGTGTGGCGGGTGCGCCAGATCCTGGACGACCCTGCCGGAGACCATGATTGGGGCTTCGAGGTGGAAGTGGACCTCGAGGCCTCCGACGAGGAGGGTGCCGCAGTGATACGGCTGGTCGACGCCGGTCGGATGGATTAATCCCCGGCCGCAACCAGGGAACGCAAATGCACGGTGGGATTGTCCCTTTGGACGTTTTCGAGGCGCCACTTCGTGGAGAACACAGCCAGGACGACACCATCGGTACGGGTGAACACCTCGACTGACGCCAGTTTCTGCAGAATCTCGGCACCGGCGGCGTCGGTGGCGCGGGCCACCGTGTACGGAAGTGGCTCAAGCTGGATCGGCGCACTGAATTCGGCAACCATCCGATGGCTGGCCACCTCGAACTGCATGGGCCCGACGGCGGCGAAGACAGGCGCCTGATCACCGCGCCGGTCCGAACGCAGCACCTGGATGACGCCTTCTTGGTCGAGCTGCTCGATCCCTTTCCGGAACTGCTTGTGCTTGCTCGGATCGGTGCCGCGCGCGACGGCGAAATGCTCGGGCGAAAAGCTCGGGATCGGCGGGTACTGCACGGGGACGTCGACATAGAGCGTGTCGCCCGGGCGTAGCGCGTTGGCATTGGCCAGTCCGATCACGTCGCCCGGCCACGCCGTGTCCAGCGTCGACCGCTGCTGACCGAAAACCGACTGCGCGTACTTGGTGACGAACGGCTTGCCGGTAGCACCGTGGGTCAGGACCTCGCCGCGTTCGAACGTGCCCGAGCACACCCGGGCGTAGGCGATTCGGTCACGATGGGCCGAGTCCATGCCCGCCTGGACCTTGAACACGAAGGCACTGAACGGCGCAGCGGCCTCGCGCCTGTTGCCCTCGACGTCGAGCTGCCCGCTCGGCGGCGGTGCGATCTGGACGAGCACGTCGAGGAGCTGGTTCACCCCGAAGTTGAGCACCGCCGACGTAAAGAGCACGGGCGTCGACTCGCAGCCCAGAAAACTCGCCGGGTCGTAATCGGATCCATCGGCCTCGAGGAGTTCGGACTCCTCGACCGCGCGATCCCAATCGACGCCCGCCGAGTCGTGGGCGTCATCCGGAGCGATGTGTTCTTCAGGAGCGGCCTTGGCGCCACCCGCAGTGCGGGTGTACCGGATGAAATCTCCGCTGCGCCGGTCGAGGACACCCTTGAAATCGCCTGCGACGCCGACTGGCCACGTCAGTGGGGTGGGACGAAGGCCGATGCGCGCCTGGATCTCATCCAAGAGCTCGAGCGGGTCGCGGCCGGGGCGGTCCCATTTGTTGATTACCGTGATGATCGGGATCCGACGATGCCGGCACACCTGAAACAGCTTGAGTGTCTGTGGCTCAAGGCCTTTCGCGGCGTCGATGAGCATCACGGCGCAGTCGACGGCGGTCAGGACGCGGTACGTGTCTTCGGAGAAGTCTGCGTGTCCCGGGGTGTCGAGCAGGTTGATGACGGCCGTTTCCCCGGTCTGGGTCTGGTACGGGAATTGCAGAGCCGTCGAGGTGATGGAGATACCGCGGGCCTTCTCCATCTCCATCCAGTCCGACACGGTGGCGCGGCGACCGGCCTTGCCGTGGATGGCGCCGGCCTCGGTGATGGCCTTGGCATGCAGGACCAGGGCCTCCGTCAACGTGGACTTGCCGGCGTCGGGATGGCTAATCACTGCGAACGTTCTGCGACGTCGCGCTTCGGCGGAGATGCGGTCTGTCTGACGCCAAGGGGCGGCCGTCGACACACCCGAGGCTGTATCGGTCATTGCGTGGTCGAGCATATTGGCCGAAGACGCCGAAACGATAATCGGGCAAACGCACTGGTGGAGCCCGACGGGTCGGATCGAAGGCAATCGCGTGTCAGGGTGCCGGAGTATAGTCGAACACATGTTCGAGAGAGTCGGTGACGCGGGCCTGGTCGACGTCATCACGGCCACGGCCCGGGCCAGCGCCGCCTCGGACGCCCGCAAGTACGCTGCGATCGCCGAGCTGCAACGCCGCCGCAACACCGGCGAGCACGCTCATTCGGCGTGCGACGACACCGACGCCACCGCCGCCGAGATCGCCGCCGCACTCAACATCGGCCACGGCCGCGCCCTCGGCGAAATCGATCTGGCGCTCGCCCTGCGCGACCGACTCCCCCAGGTCGCCGCCCTATTCGCCGCCGGTGCGGTGAACGGCCGCCGGGTCTGGCTGATCGATCAACGCACCCGCCTGGTAACCGACCCCGAAGCGCTGACCGCGA
>NZ_JAVRPS010000086.1:0-3006 GCF_032162105.1 Mycobacterium sp.
CGCGGCTGCACTGACGGCTGATGCCAAGGCCTCGGCGTTGCGAACGTCGACGACCGTGGTGATCGCCTTGCCGCCGTGCTCGGCGACCAGGTCCGCGGTTTCCTGAAGCTCGTCCTCGGTAGCCAGTTCGTATTCCAGCCCGGGTGGCGTTGCGCAGATGTCGACGAGGATGACGTCGGCGCCTTCTTCGGCCAACCGTAGGGCGTGACTGCGGCCCATGCCGCGCGCAGCCCCGGTGATCAATACCCGCTTTCCGGCCACCCGGCCGGTTGACGCCTTTTTCATGGGTCAAAGCTTGTTGCAGAAGCCGGCGTCGACGGGGAAGGTGACGCCGGTGACGTACTTGGCCTCATCGGAAGCCAGAAAGGCGATGGCTGCACTGACGTCCTCGGGTTCTATCATGTCGATGGGCATTGGATTCTGCAGATGCACACCACCCTCTGGGTAATGCTCCAGGAATTCGGTCATGGCTGGATTGACCGCCATCATGGTTCGCACGGCGGTCGGGTGCACCGTGTTGACCCGAATACTGTGGGGCGCCAGCGCATTTGCCAGTGTGCGCATCAGTCCGACGATTCCGTGCTTCGCCGCAGCGTATCCGAGTCCTCCGCCCTGCAGGCCGCCGAAGCCCTTCAATCCCGCGGTCGAGCTGGTGAACACGATCGACCCACCTCGTTGGCCCGCGATGAGATGCGGTATCGCCGCCGAAGCGGTGTGATACGAGCCGTCCAGGATTACCCCGGTCGCGGCGCGCCATTGGTCGAGTTCCTCCTCGATGGTCAGCTCGCGGAAGGCGACCGGCGCAATGCCGGCGTTCGCGCACACGATGTCGAGCCGACCGAAGTGCGCTACGCCGGCGTCCACTGCAGCCTTGACCTGGTGGAAGTCGCGGACATCGGCCACGCTGGCGACGATCTTGGCGCCCTCACGCTCGACCAGTTCGACGGTTTCGTCGAGTTCATCGCGGGATGCCATCGGATAGTGGTTAGCCGGGATGTCGGCACAGATGTCGATCCCTATGATGTTGGCGCCCTCCTGGGCCAGACGCACCGCGTGACTGCGGCCCTGGCCGCGGGCCACCCCGGTGATGAATGCAACGCGTCCCTCGAGTCGTGCTGACATTTGCATCTCCTCATGTCGGCTACCGCCGAGTCTTCAATGTCTACTGCTGCGATTCGGTGACGCGGGTGCTCGTCCATAACGATTCACCTCTCAAACCTTCGACTGGATGTTAAGTTACAGGACTTAATCCGTCTAGTATGAGATTCTGGTCAAATGTCCACGTCGATGTCCACGCCGGTAGGTGCGTCGGCCAGGCAGCGGTTGGTGCTCACCGCCGAGCGACTCTTTGCCCAGCACGGTCTCGACGGTGTTCCACTCCGACTGATCGGCACCACGGCAGGAATGGCGAACAAGTCCGCCGTGCAGTACCACTTCGGATCGAAAGATGTACTGGTCGAAGCGATCCTGGCGAACCGACTCGAGCACCTGACCCGCCGACGACAGTTGCTCGGGGCGCGGATGTCCGCGGACGACCTGCGAAGCGTGGTGGAGGCGCATCAGCTGCCACTCATGGAACTAGCTGAAGACGAAACCTGCTACTACCTGCCCTTCCTCGAACAACTGTTGCGCTACGACTACCGAAGCAGCCCGCTATCCACCCTGCCGGCTGCCCACCGCGAATCGCACCAGGCGTACATCGACCACGTCGGCGCCCTGATCGACCATGTGCCGCAGCCGCTGCGTGACGACCGCATTCATCGGGTGTCGGCGATGTGCGTGCACGCCTGCGCCGACCGCCACCGTGCGCGCATGTTCGGGACGCCCGTGTCGACTTACGCGGTCCACGTCAGTGCACTGCTGGACGGGATGGTTGCGTTTCTTACAACGGTTCCCTCGGCCGAGACACTGACCGCGCTCCAAGGATCCACGCACGATCGCCCGCGAATGCGGGCACTGCCCTGAACGGATGAGCATCGGTCCCGAGCGCGACATCGTGGCCGACCACCACCGCGCTCTCGGCGCCACAGGTCTCGAGAGGGCCATCCCCCTCGAGCATTGTTTGGGCGCATACGAAGTGCAACGACGTCGTCGGTGACGCTGATCGGCACGGCGGTGGGCACTCGAACCGCCTCAAGCACCAGCGTCTCCTTCGCAGACGGCGTGGGCCCCCCGATCGAAGAACCCGGCATCACGCCAGCATCACCGCCTCGTCAGCTGTCTGTGCCGGTGTTCTTCGCCGCTGCCACCAGGAGGTGATCGAGGCGTCGCGCCACGATCCAACCGAGATATACCGCGATGTGCATGACGACCTCTTGCAACTCGTCGAACGTGAGATCGCCGCTGCGCAAGGCGGACTCGAGCTGGTCGGTCATCTCCGCGTCGATCCCGAGGGCGGCGCTGCAGGAGATTGCGACTAGTCGTCGGTCGCGCCGGGTGAGGTACTGATCGCGGCTCCAGATCTCGCCGTAGAGGTAGTCGAGGTCGCCCACGGCTTGAAATGAGGTGCGTGGCGGTGCAGGCGGGGCTGCGTGCACGGCCGCGTATGCCGCCTCACCTCGGGCCCGCGGACGTCGTCGGCAACCGGATCGGCCCACGGGACGAACCTCGCGAAGGTCAGCGTCTCGCCGTCCTCCTCGGCGATCTTGGCGAAGGCAGCCATGATGTAGGTGAGCATCGAGGAGCCCTTGGGCCAACCCGCCTGGGTGCCAAAGAAGAGTAGGAACTCGTCGATCTCCTCCTTCGTCACCTCGTTGCTCTTGAGGGCGGCGTAGCAGTGGGTCTCCATGGGCAGCGGTGCGTCGGCCATGCCGACGCACGCAAGGGTGATCCAGCGACGATCGCGCGGCGTGAGCACGCCGCGGCGCCACATCTCGGCGAAGACGAACCCGATCACTCCGCCGTCGATGTAGGCGCTGACCGGGGCAGGGCCCGGCGCGCACATGATGTGCTCGTACTCCGCATAGGCGACCCGTTGGCGATCGTCGTGATCGGTCCATTCGCTCA
>NZ_JAVRPS010000087.1:0-7230 GCF_032162105.1 Mycobacterium sp.
CGGCAACCGCGCAACGGTTCGACGTCGAATCCACGTCGAGCACGTAGTGGCTACATCCATACTGGTGGCGGCTGCCGTCGGCAGCGGAGGAGGCCCCAATGTCGGAATCTGCGTCGCCGAACGTCGTGTTCTTCCACGTCGACAACCTCGGCTTCGGTGAACTCGGCTGCTACGGCGGCGGAATCCTGCGCGGCGCCGACACCAAACGCATCGACGCCTTCGCCGCGCAAGGCTTCCAAATGTTGAACTATGCGCCCGAATCCCAGTGCACCCCAACCCGTTCGGCGCTACTCACCGGACGCCACGCGATCCGCTCGGGCAACCACACCGCCTCCGGGCACGGCATGCCGTTCGGTCTTGTCGCGTGGGAACGGACCCTGGGCGACATCTTCTCCGAGGCCGGGTACGCCACCGCGTGTCTGGGCAAATGGCACGTCGGCGACGAAGAGGGCCGCTGGCCCACCGACCACGGGTTCGACGCCTGGTATGGACCAGAACACTCCTACGACGAAGCACTCTGGGAGACCGACCCCTGGTATGACCCCACCCGCGACCCGGTGTCGCACCTGTTGGAGAGCACCACAGGTCAACCGCCAACAGAGTGCGAGCAGCTGACCTTCGAGGTGAAACGCAACGTCGACGTGGAATACCTACGCCGTGCCTTCGACTTCATCGACGACAGCGTCGCCAAGGACGCACCGTTCTTCCTGTACTACAACCCCACCTTGATGCACCTGCCCTGCGTGCCGCGCGATGAGTACAAGGGCACCAGAGGCAACGGCGACTGGGCCGATTGCCTGCTGCAACTCGACGGCGACTTCGGGGCCCTGCTGGACAAACTCGACGCCCTCGGGCTCACCGACAACACCATCGTGGTGTTCGCCGGCGACAACGGCAACGAAGAGATGCTGCTGCACCGCGGAACCGCCGGCTTCTTCGACGGCTCCTACTTCACCGGCATGGAGGGCTCGCTGCGGACACCGTGCATCACCCGCTGGCCGGGCCACGTCGCCGAAGGGGTGATCAGCAACGAGATCATGCACGTCACCGACTGGTTCACCACCCTGCTCGCGATGACCGGACTCGACGCCCCCGGCGATCGGGCCATCGACGGGAAGGACCAGACCGCGTTCCTGGCCGGTCAGGACGAAGCATCCAGCCGCGACGGCTTCATCTACTGGAACGGCGAACAGATCTACGGCGTCAAATGGCAGAACTTCAAATGTGTGATGGTCCAGCAAAAGTACTTCACCGACCCCGCGCTGCCGCTCGCCTTCCCCCACGTCGTGAACCTCATGACCGACCCCAAAGAACGCGAACCCTACAACCACGTCTACCTGCACAGCTGGACCTTTGCCCACTTCGGACGGTTACTCGCCGAGTTCAAACAGAGCGTCGCGAAGGAACCCCTGATCCCCGCCGGGGCACCACTGGACTTCGTTCCTCAACAACCTTCAGCCTGAAGCGTCGCCACTCTCCCCCAGGGCAGAACCGCGGGCCACGCTGGCCCGCCCCCGCCGAGCCCTACAGCAGGGCAACTCGAGGCATAGTGACGCACCGCGTTACCAGTAAACCATTGCGAGTTGCATCAAATGCAAGTACTCGCACCAGTGGACGATTGAGTGGTTCACGCAGGTCTCGGTGGTAATCACCGGCCTCGGCGGTCGGCGGTGCGCCCTGTCGCAACGCTGTCGCCGCATCGGATACACCCGCCGATGCTCACGGCGCTCAGTCGACCTCGGGTAACCCCCGTCCCGCGCCTCCCCGTTGAAGCCCTTAATACGTCACAGTGACATTTCTTCGAGGGTTGGTTCACTACGGAAATTGTTGCGACACAGGTGCTTTCGACGGCAATGACGGCGTTCGCCGTACGGGGCTAAGCCATCCAACAGTCGACGCGAAGAGTAGCCGTGCGGATCCGCCGACCTGTTCGCGACGGCCGATAACTACGAGCCGACGGCCAAAGCCTTCCAGCGCGCGTATCGCCTGCGGGCCGCCGTCGACGTCCCGACGTCGTACGGCTTGTCAGCGAAGGCCTCGGCAACAAGGAGGTCGCCGCACGGCTGTTCGTCTCACCCCGCACAGTTCAGGCCCACCTCACCCACATCTACACCAAACTCGGGCTGACCTCCCGCGTGCAGCTGGCGCAGGAAGCGACGCGTCGTGGCTGAACTGCCGACCGCATCTCTCACCCCGACTGAGCGCGACGTTATGCGACCGGTCGCGATCCACCATCGAAACCAACCTCGTGACGCTGTACGACAATCAGCGGGCTGCGAATTCTCAACGCGCCGTACGAGAATCTGAGACACTGTTGCGAGGTTCGATGACCATGCAGCAAATCGGGGGCTTGACTTCTGATGTCACGATTGACGCGAAAGCCGTTGAGTGCGACCGGCATCGCCCGTTACAGGGGCGGTTGGGCTCTGATCACCGGCGCGGCCCGTCCGGAGGGTTTGGGGTATGCCTTCGCCCGACAGTTGGCCGGGTTCGGCGTGAACCTGGTCCTCGTCGACATCCTTGACCAGGACCTCCACTCACGCGCCGACGAGTTGCGTAGAGACTTCGACATCGAGGTACGGACCGTGGCCTGCGATCTGGGCGCATTTCCGCCTTACGAGGATCTTGAGACCGTGGTTCAGGATCTCGACGTCGACGTGCTGGTCTGCAACCACATGTACACGCCGGACGAAACGCCGACCATCCTGGACCTGGACCTTGATGTCCACCTACGGATGATCGACATCAATGCCCGGGCCTACACCGCCCTGGTGCATCGATTCGGGCGTGCGATGCGTGATCGTGGGCGCGGCGCGATCGTCATCGTGTCGTCTGGGGTTGGTCTGACGTCGGGCCCGTACAACGGGGGGTACGCCGCCAACAAGGCGTTTCAGATCATTCTGGGTGAGACACTGTGGTACGAGCTGCGCGGCACCGGTGTGGACGTCTTGGTGATGATCGGCGGCCTGATGAACACTCAGGGTGATGCGTTCTCGCAATACCCACAGTGGCTCGTCGGCGACCGCGACAACGTCGCACCTGAGGTGCTCGCAGCCATCGGCCGCAAGCACATGATCGTGCCCGGCGTTCTGAATCGCGCGTTCGTGCTCGCGCAGACCCGGCTGTCATCGCGGCGACGAACGGTGTCCTCGATCGGGCGATTCATGGAAAAGGGGCTCGGCAAGTAGGCGGTTTCAATCCATGGGGCAACGTCGGATCGTGTCGTCCGAGTCGACGTCGAACCAGTCGAACACGGCCTCGCGACCTCGCAGATGGTCCGGCAGCTTGTACCGAAGGTTCCCGCCCTGCAACTTGACCGGCCGGCCTCCAAACGCGGCGAGGTGGCGGGCTGAACCGGGTCTCTAGGCTTAGAGATGGAGGGGCCGACTGGTTGGGCCTCGTATCGGGGGACGCACAGGAGATCGCAAACCACAACCGCTCCCCTAGCGCACGCACGAACTCCCACCTCTTGAACACGCACCGTTACCAGTTAACTAGGCCGAGTTGCATTGTGCTGCAATCTATTTCGAAGTGCCATCGTGAGCGTCGTTCACCTGCTTTGGCTCTGCATGTAGTTGATGTGGTGCGGCTGCGGCGCAAAGTACGGCAGGCTGATTGACGCTGCGCGCGATATTCGTGGCATCTCGGCGTGCAACCAGATAAGTGTTAGCGCGGGTGTCGCGATCCACTGCCAGCCATCTACGGCTGCGCCCGCGGCGTCGACGAAGTGAATCGGAACATCGTCGCCGGTTCGCAGGTTGAGGCAGACTCCCTTGCCCAGAACGCATACGCAGTCAACCGGAGGCTGTGGGTTGTTCCCGTTTCCGTCAGGAAAAGCTTTCCCGTCGGGAACTGGCACGAGCTCGCTAAAACTCAGCGTCCCCACAATGGTGTCGATCGCTACGTCGTTTTCGAAGGCGAGAATGAAGAACGGCGGAACTCCACCGGTAAGGCTTCCTAGCGCTCTACTTGCTGTGCCGACGACTTTGTCGTCATGGTTGAAGGTGGGTCGAAGTCGCTTGAATTTTGCGCCCGCTGCAATGGCGCTTTCAACTCGGGCTTGGTCAGGACGGACTTGACTTCGCCGACGGCAGCTACGCCTTCGACCATGTAGGCACCTGTCTTGGTTCGCGGGTACCGGAACGGGTGATCAGGGTTCGTTATCACCACATCTGCTTGAGCCGATTCGTCACCGTAAGCGTCGTACACCTTGCCCTCTCCGACGCTGAAGCCAGTGGGCAGGAACGAACTACTCGAATACCGCGCGAGTATCGGCCTCGACATCGTCGCCTTTGTCGCCGGGATGGGACGTCTTCGATCGCGCTTCATCGAGGGACAACCGGAGGGCCTTCTCGGTTGTTTGCAGCATCCTATGAAAGCGCAGATGCGGTTCGGCCAAGCCGTCATCAGTCACAATCTTGAAGGTACCGGTCAGGCGCCTTTGCGGGTCCAAACCTGATAGCCGCCAGATCACCCGAGCGGTCGGGATCGGACTTTCGCCTGCTATGAGGACTCGTTGAGGACGGCGACAACGCGCAACTCGCACCTATGGATCACGCACCGGTACCAGCTAACTACAGCGAGTTGCACTGCGGAACAATACTGTTCGGGTCATGGCCTGGCGTGTCGGCCGATCGGTGTCAAGAGAGCTCCCGGTCGCATTCAGGCTAGGGGGTGGAGAGCACGTTATTCCTAGCGATCCAGTCGTCGATGTGGCCCATGGTGATGGATAGCGCGTCCCCGTAAAAAACCATGTGGTCGGAACGGGGAACCTCGACATACGTCGCGTTGCGATACCGGGCTGCGGCCCGGCGTGCCAGCCGCCCCGGCACGATACCGTCGCGCCCGCCCGCAATCACCAGCACCGGACCAGCGACCGCGCCGAAGTCCACCCTGGCGGCTTTGGCCCGATCCAGCCACGGCATAGCGAGCTCGAAGAACAACACACGCCCGGATTCGCAGACCAAATCATCGAACACCCTGCGAGCAACCTCCTCGGCCTGGGCGCCGGCGACGGCTGGCCAAAACCGCTCCCACGTCGGGGGATACACCGGCTTTGCCCATGGCCGCAGCTGTAGAGCATGCCGACGCGAAATCCCCAGCGTGGTGGGATTCAGACCGGAGGGGCCTACCGCCGACGGGCAAGCCGCGACCATGCCGGCATGGTCGGTTCGCGCCGCAACCAACTGGACCACCAGACCGCCCAGCGAGTGCCCGACCAGAAGTGGTGGCGAGTCCAGCGAGGCGACAAGTGCCACCAGGTCGTCGGTGTAGTCACGAAGGCTCAGTGGTGCGATCTTGCTGGCACCCTCGTGCAAGGGCAGCTCATGATGGCGCAACGTCGGCGTATGCACCGTGTAACCACGTTCTTCGAAAGCAGCCCGGCCGGGGGCCCACTGCTCCCCTCGGCTCCACGAACCGTGAATCAGAACGACGTGCTTGATGTCAGACACGAAGACAAGGGTGACAGCTAATGGCCCCGACGGCCGTCAGAACAAGCAAGCTCCTTCATCGCAGTTATCGACTGGTAAGCCGGCCCGCCGCCAAGCAACAGGCGGATGACACCTTCACGTACGCACGGACCGACCAGACTGACGCCTGACCGTAGATAGCGTGCCTGCGCGAGGTCAAGGTTTTTAATTCGCACCTCTTGAGCACGCACCATTACCAGCTAACTGCTGCGAGTTGCACCGTGGCCCAACGTATTTCACCAGAGATGAAGAACAAACAGCGATTTGCGCAGGTCGCCGAATTGGATAGACCTCCTCGCTGTCGCACGGGCTCGCTTCAACTGTTGTCCATACACCCAGGTCGCCGTACGGTTCAATCACTTATGATGTATTCGCTGTTAGATGAACCCTCTTCAGCGTGTCGTGGATGGTCGGCCCCCCTTGGTTAGCAGTCGACCACACTTCGTCCCTCTGCCCGGTACCGCCCCCCATTCGTCACTGTGACGAATTATGTTGTGGTGCAGCGCTATTGCTGCGCCGTAATGAGTGTCCCCGATCGGCTAACTGGATTGGGTTCTACAGCCGGACGGGCTTCATCGTCGAGGAAGCGGGCGAGCAGGCCGAAGCTGGTTCGCCCCCACCGTCACCGTCTCCTAGTTCTTCACGACATAGCGGAGGAGGACCGCGCCCGACGGAAACGTGCGGTTCTCCACCAGCTCCAGCGTGATCCACTTGTCCAGCGTCGGGAAGAACGGCGTGCCGCCGCCGACCGCGGCCGGGGTGACCACCACGTGGAACTCGTCCACGAGGCCGGCCCGGACCAGCGGCGCGGCGAGCGTAGCACCGGCCACCTCGATCACGCCGTTGGTCTCGGCCTTGAGCCTCGTGGCGACCTCGACGACGTCACCGCGCTCCAGCCGGGAGTTCCAGCCGACCGAGTCGAGGGTCTTCGAGAACACCACCTTCGGCATCGCCCGCCACAGCCGGGCGAACTCGGCCTGCACCGACGACACGTCGGGGGCCTCGTCGGCGGTCGGCCAGTGGGCGGACATCAGCTCGTACAGCTTCCGCCCGTACAGCGACACCGCCGTGTCGCGGACCTGGTCGTTCCAGTACTGGTGCAGTTCGGCGTCCGGGTCGCTCCACCCGATATCACCGTTCGTGTCGGCGATGTAGCCGTCCACCGAGACATTCATGCCGTAAGTCAGTTTGCCCATGCGGGTTAGACCACCACACGGACGGAAACTCATCGGACGCCGGCAAAGCGGTAATCTTCACGCCGCCGAACTCCTGCCCGGAGAGTTTGCGCGACTCGACGCCAAACCGGGATTAAGGCCCGCCAGGTTGCCGGTCGAGCCGGCATGTTCGCGAATCGACTTAAACAGCATGGGATTAACCCCCGCGGGGGTCGTAACACCGCTATGATCCGCCTCGCCTATGACCTCCCCGCAGCTAATGCGGCCTAAGGGCCGGCGCGGCAGATTGTTCGCACTGGGGCGGCGCGAGACCCCGCTTCGTCCACGCCGGCACCGATCCGAATTACGTCACCGTGACGAATTAGCCTGCGGCGCAAGGATATTGCTATCAGGCTGTTCTTCTCCGCGTCGACGCCCGGATGGGCTGCTGTCGCCGAGCGAATCCATATATGGCTCGAAACGCGGCATCTGCGACTCGATCACGAAGGAACGGGTCAGCAACTAGCCAGTAGGTGTGCCAATCGACGGCACCAGTTGTATGGACCGCTGCGAGCTAGGCCTGCCACCATGGGCGCAGTGGCAGG
>NZ_JAVRPS010000088.1:0-28321 GCF_032162105.1 Mycobacterium sp.
TGGACGCGGTCACGAAACACTGCCTCCAACAGGGCGCCCCGACTGGGGAAGTGGCGGTGCAGGGTGGCCGATCCGACACCGGCTCGCCGGGCGATCTCTTCGAGGGATGCGTCGGCCCCGGCCTCCCTGACGACGGCGCTCGCCTGAGCCACCAGCCGCTCGTAGTTGCGGCGTGCGTCTGCGCGCATCGGTCGCTGCGCCAGGGCGGCGCTTTTGCGGTTCGGCATCTGGCACTCCCATCGACTTGCTAAACGGGGTGGCCCTCCGGATTGTCTGTCAGACGAAGTGGTGGGCCACTCCGTTTATCGTATATGAGTTGATCCGAAAGGGGCGCGCGATGCGGATTGGCATTGCAGTGGGCGACATTCGGGGTCAGGCTGCCCTCGCCGCGGTAGTCGACCAGGTCCGTCAGGCTGCCCATCACGGGTTTGACACTGCATGGTCGGCACAGGCGTTCGGGTGGGACGCGCTCACAACGCTTGCCGTCGCTGGAACTCAGGTGCCCGGAATCGCGCTGGGAACAGCAGTAGTCCCCGTTCCGCAGCGCCATCCCCTCGTGCTCGCCAGCCAGGCGCTGACCGCGCAGGCGGCGGTCTCGGGTCGTCTGACTCTGGGCGTCGGGGCGGGAATCGGCGCGATGGTGGCCGGCATGTTCGGCCTTGCCACCGATCGTCCGGTGCGGCGCATGCGGGAGTATCTCACCGTGTTGAATCCGTTGCTGCGCGGTGAGATTGTCGAGCACCGAGGAGAAACCTTGACCGCCGTCGGCGCCGTCGGGCTCGTTGATGTCGCGACGCCGTCGGTGCTGTTGGCAGCACTTGGACCGAACATGCTGAAGGTGGCGGGCGAACTCGCCGACGGCACAGTGACCTGGATGACGGGACCCAAGACGATCCGCGAGCACATCGCCCCGACCATTGCGAAAGCCGCCGCGGAGGCGAATCGGTCTGCGCCCAAGATCGTTGCGGGCCAGTTGGTCTGCGTGACCAACGCAACCGACGTTGTACGCGAACGGATCCGCACTGAGTTTCCGATGGCCGGGCGCGTGCCTGAATACCGGGCCATGCTCGAACGTGAAGGTGCCGCAGGACCCGAAGACGTCGCGATCGTCGGCAACGAACAATCGGTGGCCCGTCAGATCGAGCAGCTGAAAGAGTCCGGCGTCACGGAGTTCATGGCTGCCCCCTACGGCAGCGTCGATGAACAGCGTCGCACCGTCGAGTTCCTCAGCGGCCTTCGGTAGTCGTGCGACGTGGTGCATCTCTCACCAGCTCAAGCGCGGGCTCGGCTAGGCGCGCTTGCCCACCGACAGGTGCACGCGTACGACGTCGCCGTCATCGATCCCCTCGGGTCGCCGTAGCGCCACCTTGAGCGGTACCAGGTAGACGCCGTCCTTCGGGATCAACGACGTGCCGACCTCGGTATCGCCGATCCGTACCCGCGCCGGGATGACGCCCCAGCCGTACATCAAATCGGCGAGGTGATCGTGAAGGAAGGCGTCGACGTCCTCCGGAGTCGCGACGAAGAAATATGGCGCAGGCCCACGCCACTGGAAGACTTCGGCCTCGAAGTTCCAGACCATCGTCATCCAGGTTAGGGCCTGCTTCCGCCCGGGGTGGCTGCGGTCTCGGCGGCGAGCTCCTCCACCGGAACCCACGGGTGATCGACACCGAACGCATGTGGTCCCCACACGTGTAGCGCCTCCGGCGTACGCATGATTTCCGGCGTCGAGATCGCGACCACCCGCACCCGCTGACCGAAGCGCAGCGCTTCGGTGGTGATCGCGGTACAGGACTCGAGATCGAGCACGGTGATCAGGTCGGGGACGAGCGCGACCACCCGCTCACCCCGTCGGGCGACGACGTTCTCGTTCCTGAAGTCGATGGTCAACAATTCATCGCCGTCGAAGGGGGCGAGCGTCACCGTGCCGGCGGTGAAGCCACCGACGATCGAGCGCTCGACGTCGACGATCTTGCCCTCCAACAGGGACGTCGCATAGCCGTAGATGGAATCCTCCACAGCACCGACCAGCGCGGCGAACGGGTCCGCGTGGACGGCGCGGGCCTCGCGAATCGCGCGGCCGATCTGGCTGGCCAGCGAGAGGGTGTGCGGAATGCCCGTCCGTTTCAGGTCGGCACCGCTCATGGGGTACTCGGCGATGAACGAGGCACCGCCCATCTGGATGGTCACCGCCCGGGCGAAGTTCTCCATCCGCACGTTGTCGTCACCAGTGTCGACGAGCACGCTGTGGCCCTTCTCGTCGGAGATGACCAGCGGTGATCCCGAAATGCCGTACACCCCGAACGTCTCCATTTGGAGCTCGGGAAACGCGCGTCCCATGCCGTCGGCGTCGACTACGGGGATGCCGGCGCGGGCCGCCACCAACAGCGGGATCATCGAGTTCAGGCCGCCACACTCCATGGGCACTGTCGCGGTCGCGGTCTTACCCAGGTGCGCCTCGAGCTTCCGCAACGAGGTCACCGCTTCGTTGCCGTTGGCCAGCTTCTCGACCACCACGCTCGGCGCGCCCATCATGGCGGTCGAGATGACGAAGGCGTCGTCGTCGAGTTCTTCGGGGCTGATGATCTCGACAGTCAGACCTTCATCGAGTGCCTGCTGCACCAACAGGCGGCCCACCAACGGATCGCCACCACCACCGGTGGCCATGATCGCCGCCCCGGCCGCCATGTCGACGAGTTCCTGTCGTGTCAGCTGACGGCTCATGCTTGTGCTCGTCCCATCGGTAGATCGCCGACCGCCTTGACCCGGATGCGAACCGCGTTGCCGGGCAGGTAGGCCAACGGAACTTCGTCGATCTCCACGATCTGGATCGACGACGGCGCAGCGCCCGCGGCGATCGCCCGGTCGACGGCTTCCTGTTTGGCGGTGTCGAGCACGGCCTCGCGCTGACCGGCAGGTACGCCGAAGATTCGATCCACCTCGCCGCCGACCTGCGCGATCGCCGCCCCGATCGCATTGGCTACGGCGAAGTTCTCCGGCCGGTGTACCCGGTTGGCACTGGCTAGCTCGGCAGGGACCAGGATCGAGCCGCCACCGACCGCCACGACGTCGACGGGGTCGGTCGAGGTGCGCATGCGGTCGACGGTGTTCTCCAGGATCTCGCGGATCTGCGCCAAAGCCGCGTTGACCGTCGCACTCGGGATATCGGCAACCAGTGCCGCGTCGCCGATATCCGCCAACCCGGCGGCCACCGCGATGTCGGTGGCCGTCAACGTCTGTCCGCCGAACACTAGGGCCTCGGTGCCGATGCGGTAACCCACCGAATCGGGTCCGACGGTCACGCCCTGGCCCGCGTCGCACACCCGTGATCCGCCGCCGAGCCCGACCGAAAGCACATCCGGCATCCGGAAATTGGTGCGGATACCTTCGACTTCCACCTCCAGCGCAGCTTCCCGCGGGTAGCCGCTCTGGAGCATGCCTACGTCGGTGGTGGTGCCGCCGACGTCGACGACGACGCATTCGGACAGCCCGGACAGGAACGCGGCGCCGCGCATCGAGTTGGTTGGGCCGGACGCGAACGTGTTCACCGGGTAGCGGCGGGTGAAGTCGAGATCCATCACGGTGCCGTCGTTCTGCGAGACGAACAGCGGCGCGTCGATACCGAGATCGCGCACGGCGGCGGTCAGGGCTGCACTGATATCGCGGGCCAGGGCGCGCAGCGCCGCATTGATGACTGCCGCGTTCTCGCGTTCGAGCAGGCCGAGACGTCCGATCTGATGCGACAACGTGACCGGGATGTCCGGATACTTGCGCGCGATGAGATCCTCAGCGATCAATTCGAATTCGGCGTTGACCGGTGAGTAGATCGACGAGATCGCGATGCTCTCCGCACCGTTGGCGAGCGCCTTGTCGACCGCATCGAGAAGTTCCTCGGGTCGCAGATCGCTGATCTTGCGGCCGTCGAATTCGTGGCCGCCGTGCACCATGAAGGCTTGACCGGCGATGGCCGTGACGATGCGGGCGGGCCAGCCGACCAGTGGCGGAAGTCCGCTGCTCGCAGGCAGTCCCAACCGGATCACCGCGGTGGGCGAGAGCCGCTGCGCCTCGACCAGAGCGTTCACGAAATGCGTGGTGCCGATCATCACCGCACTCGCCGCACTCGGGTCCGCACCCGACATCTCGCGTAGTCGGCCGACCGCGGCGGTGATCCCGGAGGTCACGTCAGGTGTCGTCGTCGTCTTGGTGGCGGCCAGTACCGCGCCACCGTCGAGGATGACTGCGTCGGTGTTGGTGCCACCGACGTCGATGCCGATGATCATGCGGTGGCCCCGAACCGGGTGGGCTGGACTGAAAGCGGTTTGAGGAGACCGACTTTCGAGAACGCGAGGTAGAGCACCACCGCCACCACCAGAGAGTTCAGCGACGGGATACCCCACGTGACGAAATGCCCGACCAGAGCGGCGATCAGCCAGACCACCAATGTGCCGATGATCAGCGTGGGTTCATTGGCGGGCAGATCCTGGCCGGCGCGTTCCAGCTCCGCGCGCCAGGTGCGCACCAGGAAGTACTCCGTCACCATGATGCCGGCGACCGGCGGGATCACGACGCCGAGGATGGTCAGGAAGTCGATGAAGTGGCTCAGGATGCCCAGTGCCGCAAGAACTGAGCCGACGACGCCGACGAGGATGGTGACGACGCGGCGGTTCACCACGACGCCGAACGAGGTCTCCAGTGCGTTCACGATGCCCAGCGTCGACGAGTAGAGGTTCCAGTCGTTGATCTTCAAGGTGCCCGAGATGATGATCAACGTGCCGACGAAGCCCGACGTGCTGGTCACGATGTCGACCACGCTGTCGGTGCGCAGGGCGTGCGCGAGCAACACCCCGGCCATGCACATGACCAGTTCGCCGAGCGTCACGCCGAGAAGGGTCTGCTTCACGACATCTTTCGCGGAACGGTTGAACCGGGTCATATCGGGCGTCGTCACCATGCCGACGATGAAGCCACCTGCGACCAGTGTCGCGCCTGCGCCCAAGGACAGCACTGGGCCAGCCGGTTGGGCCGATGCCAAGGTGCCGATGTCGTACTCGGTGAGCTTGGCGATCACCAGGTACCCCGCCAGCAGGATGAACGCGGGAACGGTCACATAGGCGACCCAGGCCATCGAACTGAAGCCGTACACCACGATCGCCGTGACGGCGAGACCGAAGAGTAAGGACCACAACCAGATTGGCCCGAACGGGATGATGGTTTTGAGACTCTCGGCCGACACTGCCGTCTGCACACCGAACCAGCCGGTGAGGCTGAGCGCGATGACGATGCCGATGAGACCAGATCCCCAGCGACCGAAGCCCGTCCAGCGGGCGATCACCGATGTCGACAGTCCCTCGCGCTGCCCGATGATGCCACTGAAGATGCCGACGATCTCGAGAATCACTGCCCCCAACAGGACTGCCAGCATCGCATTCGTGAACGTCATCCCGAAGCCGAGGGCGGCGCCGAGCATGAATTGAGACAGGCACGACAACTGGCCGAACCGTTGCACGCACACGCTGAACCAGTGGAATCTGGCCGACTTCGGCACTCGGGACAGCGCGTAATCGTCGCCGTGTTCGGAGACCGGGACGTCGTCGACGGCGGGATCACCCGCGTTTGTGGTGGCCATGGATTCCTCCGTTGCGGCACGTGTGAGTGGCGTTGACCTGCACGTTACGGAGCGGATGCCCTCCGGTCAGTGGGCACAGTGCACACCTGCCGTGCAGTCTTGAGGGCAAGTCGGGCGCAGCAGGTTACGTGCGGTGACGTCCGTGTTGCGTGCTCACAGAGCGCGACATGCGATACGCAGGGCGAGGCGGGTGTCGTCATCGTCCAGGTCGACGCCGAGGAGCGACTGAATGCGGGTGAGGCGCTTGATCACCGAATTGCGGTGCACGCCCAGCCGC
Organism: Mycobacterium sp.; assembly: GCF_032162105.1. Taxonomy (GTDB): domain Bacteria; phylum Actinomycetota; class Actinomycetes; order Mycobacteriales; family Mycobacteriaceae; genus Mycobacterium. The sequence goes on from NZ_JAVRPS010000088.1 coordinate 5,904, forward strand.
CTGGCCGTCGCCGCCGTCGAACACTCGGAGAGCAGGTAGACGGTCAAGGTGTCGAGCAGGACACCGTCGGCCGCGTTCCGCAGCGGCTGAAGCAATAGCTCGGCCCGTTCGCGGGCCTGATCGTCGGTGACCGCGGTGAGGAGATATTGCCTGGGGTTGGAGTCACTTGCGGTCTCCACCGGGCGACGCCCGGCAGCATGCCCGGCGATCCGGCACAGTCGGGATGCGTCACCGATGGCGCGCACCAGTCCTGCGATTCCATATTCGGCACCCGCCACACCGGCGGCGATCACGAAGCCGGAAAGGTCGGCAACGATCTGGCGAACCTCGTTGCTGCGCAACGTGATCTGAGCCTGAGGCGGCCGGTCGGGCGAGCTCGTCCACCACACCCATCCGTCGGCCAACGGCACGGCAGGCACCGTGAGGCCGGTCGCGATCATGGCGTTCTGCAAGGCGGTCAGAACCAGTGAGCGGTCTGCGCGGGGATCCTCGGGACGGACCATGACGGCGATGTGAAAGCCCTCGAGCTGCCAGCCGAGCGCGACCGCCTGCTCGGCACGTGGTCCGTCGAGCGAGCCGGTGCTGAGCAGGTGGGTCAGCACCGCGCCTTGGCTCGCCTGGTCCCATGCGGCCGACAGCGCCGACCGCGCGGCCCACGCGGTCAGTCGCACTATTGCGAGATCGGCGACCGCGAGAATGGTCTCGATGTGCGCTGTTGCGATTCCGGGCGGTGCATGCACTGCGCACGTGAGCCGCGAACCGGAATCCCGACCTGGGGGAGTAGAAACGAAAACCGTTGTGCCGGAATCGCTGTCGAGGTGACCGGAGGGGGCATTCGGAATCTGCTCGATACCCGGCAGTCTGGGGCCGGCCAGCAGAACCCCCGACGGTCCCAGCACGCTGACGGGATGCCCGAGTACTTGCGACACGACGGCCGCCACCCGGGACGGGGTATCCGCCCCGGCCAGGCGTGCCGCGGCCGCGGCACATTTCAGGCCGCGCTCGACCAGCGGGTGGCGCAGGTGAATCCGAACGGCGAGCGCGCATTCCCATCGGTCGGCATCGAGACGCACCAGGGGGATACCGAAACGATCGGCGAGCCACTGCGTGGACACCAACACGGGGTGGTCGACGATCACCGCCGCGGCCTCACGCTCGGCCAGGCGAGGCAGGGCGAGTTCAGTGGCCAGGCTGTCGGCCGAGGTCAGGAACACGACGCTGCCGGCCGCGACCCGGCGGGCGTCGCCCGGCACCACGATGTGCGCGTCGTGCGCCTGCCGACCGAGTCCAGTTGCGCCACCGAGTACTTCGGCCCCGTCGAGGTCGGGGAGGCAGAGGACGTCACGGACCGTCGAAATCCCCAACTCAGACACCGGTTATTCCAAACGCCGCCGGTGTCACCTTGTCATTGAAGCCCGAATCCTCCCATCGCGGCGGTGCAGGCAACGCGACGACATCGACCTCGGTGCCCACCGCCAGGACCGATTCCGCTTGGAGTGGCCGTCCGTCACGCGTCCGCATCAGGCAGATGATTTCCGGTGTGCAGGCGGCGATCTCACCGTCGACGAGGGCCAGCAGGAACTCATTGCGTGCTTCGACGCGCACCACGGATGCGTCTGACGCTCGGATCACCACGGATCCGATACCTCCGTCGCGGATCCGGCGCCACTGGGTATCGGCGACGCGGCCGGTGGCGACCCGACGTGCACCGTGCCGCTCGACCAGGGCATCGACAACCGTACGTGCGTCGGCATTCTCGACGGTGCGGCCGAGGTCCAGAGCCCTGCGAATGGTGCCGGGTATGCCCGCGGTTCGAAGGCGGGCGACTGTCATCGGGTATCCGGCGAAAGCGCACCAGCCGCCCATCTCGACAGCGGCGGCTCGGATGAACTGCTCGGCGGTGCGACCTCGGATGTCTTCGTACAAAACGGTTCGGCCGTAGCTGTCGGTGCACACGAACGGCGCGATGGAGACCCCTGCCACGTCGTAGGTTGTCTGGTCGAGCCATGACAGCGCCCGGCCCATACCGTCACAGTCGACCACGGGCAGCGTTCCGGAGGCCGCCACCACTAACGCGGCGAAGATATTGGCGCCAGCGCTCTCGTAGTTGCCCACACACGCACTCGCGTCTGGGTATTCACGGAGAACGCGTCCGACAGCCCTGGTGAACTCGGACCCTTGCGGTGAGCGCTCGTGAAACGACAGGAGGGATCCGACGAGGCCGGTACTGACGGCAAGCATGTCTGCGGGCAAGTCGTCGACGTCATGAATCGGGATCCGGGCGCGATCGCCGAATGCGTGTACAGCCAATGCCCTGAACCAATACGGCTGGCCGCCGCCGCCCGATCCCAACAGCGCCGCGCCGACGGCGAGGGTGTCCAGATCATCACGACTCAGCTGCCACATCGCAATTCCCCGGTGTCGTCGTGATTTCCCAGGTTAGCCCCTGGGCCGCAGTATGCGCAGCGCGCCGGGCACCGCGGACACCTCGACCGGCAGCGGGCAGACGAGCTCGCCGTCGGCGTAAGCGTTGATACCGGGGGAGTCGACGGTGATGGCCTTGGCGCGTTTGGTAAGCACCTCGTCCAGCTCGACGTGGGTGCCCTTGAAGACGGTCGGGAACAGGCGGATCAGCCTGGTGCGTGAGCCCGATTGCACCATGGTCACGTCCAGCAGCCCGTCCGCATGGTCGGCGTCCGGACAGATCAGCATGCCGCCGCCGTAGCTCTTCGTGTTGCCGAAGGCGGCCAGGGTGAGGTCGGTGACGAGCTCCTCGCCGCCGTCGAACGTCAATCGGAACGGCAGCGGTCGCAGCTTCGACAGCTCCGCGACCATCGCGAGGTTGTAGCGCATCCGGCCGTGCGGCCACGTCATCCGGTTGGTGCGGTCGGTCACCAGCGAGTCGAAGCCGGCCGCCATCACGGTGCCGAACCAGCGGTCGGTCCCGTCGGCGCCCCGGATGCGGCCCAGGTCCACGGACTCGGCGCGCCCGTCGACCACCACGTCTGCTGCCGCGGCGGGATCACTCTTGGGAATGCCGAATTCGCGGGCATGATCGTTCCCCGTTCCTGCCGGGATGATGCCGAGGGGAATCTCGGTCTGCGCGAGAACTTGCAGGGCGAGCGAGACGATGCCGTCACCGCCGACCACGACGAGCGCGTCCATGCCGCGTTCGAGGGCGCCTTCGACGAGTCGTCGCGCGTGCTCGGCGTCGGTGCCCGCAATGGCGACGACGTCGATGCCGCGGCGATGGAACTGTGCGACGGCCCGTTCGGCCGCGTGTGGCGCGCTACCGTGCCCCGACGCTGGGTTGGTCAACATCGTGATGCGACCGACCGTGGTCATATTGCTCCTCGCGTCCGCAGGATCACGGAATCAGCTTGCCCGGGTTGAGGATTCCGGTGGGGTCGAGCACCGCCTTCACGGCCCGCAGCACCTCGACACCGAGGTCGCCGACCTCGTCGCGCATCCACGGCCGGTGGTCGGCGCCGACGGCGTGGTGGTGGGTGATGGTCCCGCCGCTGCGGACCATCGCGTCGGACGCCGCGGTCTTGGCCTTGCGCCACTGCTCGATCGGGTTGCCGCGCTGGCCGGCGACGACGGTGAAGTACAGCGACGCCCCCGTGGGATACACATGGGAAATGTGGCACAGCACCAGGGCCGGAGTGCCCGTTTCGGCGAGCGCAGTGGTCAGCGCATCCGTCACCGCCGCCTTGAGCGTGCCGAGGTTGGACCAGTTGGTCGCGGTCTCCAACGTCTCGCACAGTGCGCCCGCGGACAGCAACGCATCCCGCAGGTACGGCGCGCCGAATCGGCCGTGCTCCCAGGCCTGCGCGGGCCCGTCGCCCAACGACGTGCCGCCGTGCGTCTGGAGTACCGCGTGCGTCTCGGCGTGCCTGCTCTCGGTGTGTGCCGCTGTGCCCTCGAACGCCGTGATCGCCAGACAACCGCCGGTGACGCTCTGTTCGCCGATGGTCTCGGTGGTGGCGAGGTTCACGCCCGTCTCCGCCTCGTCCGACAGCCGGATCACGGTAGGGCCGGTTCCGGTCTGGGCGACCGCTCGCAGCGCCGCGGCGCCGGTGGCGAAGTCGGGGAAGGACCATGCTTCGTACCGCGTGGTCTCCGGAACGGGATGTACCCGCACCCGCACCCGGGTGATCACGCCGAAGACGCCCTCGGAGCCGATGATCAACTGGCGCAGATCCGGACCGGCCGCGGACGCCGGGGCCCGGCCCAGATCGAGCACCCCCGTCGGAGTGACCGCCGTGATTCCGCGGACCATGTCGTCGAAGCGGCCGTATCCCGCCGAGTCCTGGCCCGACGACCGCGTCGCCGCGAAGCCGCCGATGGTGGCGAACTGAAAGCTCTGCGGGAAGTGGCCGAGCGAGAAGCCCCGCTCGCCGAGCAGTCGCTCCGCATCCGGTCCGGTCACGCCCGCGCCGAGTTCGGCCTCGCCGGACACCTCGTCGAGATGGTGTAGTTGGTCGAGCCGCCGCAGGTCCATCGAGACGACGGCCTTGAAGTCACCGCGGATGGGGTCGACGCCGCCGACCACGGTGGTGCCGCCGCCGAACGGGACGACGGCGATGCTCTGCTTGGCGCAGAAACGGAGCACCTCGGCCACCGCTTCCTCGTCGGCGGGCAACAGCACTGCGTCGGGCGCGTCCTGCACGCCGGAGTCCTTGCGGCGCAACAGGTCCAGCGTGGACTTACCGCCGGCTCGGAGCAGCCTGTCGTAGTCGTCGGAGATGTAGTGTGCGTCGCCGACGATGGCCACCAGCGCGTCCCGGTCGGCGTCCGACAAGGCCGACGGCCGCAGGCGCACCTGATCCGCGGCCAGTTCGGCGCTCGGTGGACCGCCGACCCCGAGGGCCTGCTCGAGCAGGGTGCGGATCCCGTCGGAGAGCGGCTTGGCCGCCGCCGGGTCGCCCCAGGCATTCCACTTCATCGGAGGCAGCAGGTGGTCGCTGGGAGCAGTCATGCGTTACAGTATTACAGATGCTGTCAATCAGTAACGACAAGTCGTCGCAGTCCGTCGAGGAACGCATCCTCGACGCCGCGGCCCGCTGCGTGATCGCATACGGCGTCGACCGCGTGACGCTCGCCGAGATCGCCCGCCGGGCCGGCGTCAGCCGCCCCACGGTGTACCGGCGGTTTCCGGACACGCGCTCGATCCTGGGCGCGCTGCTCACCCTGCGGATCACCCACGCCCTCGACGACGTGCCCAATCGCAGCGTCGGCCGCGAACCGCTGGTCGAGCGCATCGTGGCGGTCGCGGAGCGCCTGCGCCGCGACGACGTCATCATGACCGTGCTGCACCAGGCTCCGGATCTCACGATGGTCTACTTTTCGGAGCGACTGGGGACCAGCCAGCAGATCCTGCTGGACACCGTGACCGGCGAGATCAAGATCGCCCAGGACGACGGCAGCGTCCGTCCCGGCGACGCCCGCCAGCTTGCCGGCATGTGCCTGTTGATCACCCAGTCGACCATCCTGTCGGCCCGACTGGTCGAGCCGATCCTCGATGCCGGAACCATGGCACGCGAGCTGACCCGTGCCCTGAACGGATACCTGACACCATGACGTCCTCCACTGCACTCAACGCCGCCCGCCGCGCCTCCGACCTGGCCGCGCTCGGCGACGGCGGATGCGTCGACGTCGTCGTCATCGGTGGCGGCATCACCGGAACGGGGATCGCGCTGGACGCCGCGACGCGAGGTCTGTCGGTGGTGCTGGTGGAGAAGCACGACCTGGCGTTCGGCACCAGCCGGTGGAGCTCCAAGCTGGTGCACGGCGGCCTACGCTACCTGGCCACCGGCAACGTCGGCATCGCCCGCCGCAGCGCCGTCGAGCGCGGAATCCTCATGACGCGCAATGCACCTCACCTCGTGAAGGCGATGCCGCAACTGGTTCCGCTGCTGCCGTCGATGAACTCCGCGTCACGCGCACTGGTGCGGTTCGGCTTCGTCGCGGGCGACGGCCTGCGCAAGCTGGCGGGGACGTCGGCCGCGACGCTGCCGCGGTCGCGCCGAATCGGTGCGGCGCGAGCGGTGGAGCTGGCGCCGACCGTGCGCCGCGAGGGTCTGGACGGCGGGCTCCTGGCCTACGACGGCCAACTCATCGACGACGCGCGGCTGGTCGCCGCGGTTGCCCGCACCGCCGCTCAGCACGGTGCGCGCATCCTGACCCGGGTCGCCGCGTCCGACGCGACCGGGACCTCGGTGCGGTTGACCGACAAGATCACCGGCGAGTCGCTCGAGGTGTCGGCGCGTGCGGTGATCAACGCGGCGGGCGTCTGGGCGGGCGACGTCGACACGTCGATCCGCTTGCGGCCCAGCCGCGGAACGCATTTGGTGTTCGACGCCGCCGCGTTCGGCAATCCCACCGCGGCGCTGACGATTCCAATACCCGGCGAGCTCAACCGCTTCGTGTTCGCGATGCCCGAGCAGCTCGGTCGGGTGTACCTCGGGCTCACCGACGAGGACGCGCCAGGGCCGATTCCCAACGTGCCGGAACCCACTTCGGCAGAGGTCGCGTTCCTGCTCGACACCGTCAACACGGCGCTCGACGTCGCGCTGGGGCCTGCCGACGTGATCGGCGCCTACGCCGGGCTGCGGCCGCTGATCGAAACATCGGAGGCGGTTCGGAGGGCAGGAGCGAAGCGACCCGGGAATGAGGTCAGCACTGCCGACGTGTCGCGCGAACATGCGGTCGTCGAGTCACCGTCGGGCGTCATCAGCGTCATCGGTGGCAAGCTGACGGAATACCGGTTCATGGCCGAAGACGTTCTCGAACGCGCGATCACGCTGCGCGGGCTGACGGCGACCGCGTGTCGGACCCGCAACCTTCCGCTCGTCGGTGCGCCGTCGAATCCCGTTGCGACGCTGCGGTCGCCGGCCGATCTACCGTCCTCCCTCGTCGCCCGCTACGGTGCCGAGGCGCCCAATGTCATCGCGGCCGCCAGCTGTGAGCGGCCCACCGAGCCCGTCGCCGACGGAATCGACGTCACCCGGGCGGAATTCGAGTACGCGGTGACCCACGAAGGCGCACTCACCGTCGATGACATCGTGGATCGTCGCACCCGCATCGGGTTGGTCGCCAACGACCGCCAACGAGTCGTCACCGTGGCGGACGAGATGCTCAGCCGACGTATCCGCTGAGCCGTATCGAGCAAAAGGCGTGCGCACGAAGGCACGAGCATCGAAGATCGCGGCATGCGGATGGTGATCGCGACACTGGCGGTGCTCGTCGGATCGGTGGCGACGGCCGGGTGCGGCGGGGAGGCTCCCGCACCGAGTTCGAGTTCATCGACCTCGGCGGCTGCCGTCTCGACGACCACCGCTGCGCCAACGACGCCGTCGCAGGCGACCGGCCCGGAAACCTCGAACGGTCAGCAGTACTCGGTGACCACCACGACGATCGAGGGGTGACAGCGACGACGGGCGCGGCCGCTGGCGCGCGGAGTTCCGTCAGCTCGCGGGCGGAGATCCCGCGGTGGTCGACGCATTCAACGGCGCGAGCCACGTGGCCGTCATGGACCAGGTGGAGGCGGCCAAGGACGGCGCCAGCGAGGGCACGGCGACGTGGGAGTTCGAGTCGAACGCTCAGGTGACCTTCCGCAGCATCCCCGTCGCTCAGATCATCTTCGGCTCGCTCTACTTCGGAGCCCACCCGAGCCACCAGATCGGCACGATCGTGATCGACAGCAGAAGCGCCGACCCCATCATGCTGGTCGACCTGTTCACCGACCAACAAGCCGGGCTCAGCCGGCTGTCCGAACAGACCACGAAGATCCTGGCGGCCGACGGCATGAACCTTGGCCCCGACGAGCCCGGTGCGGCGCCAAAGGCGGAGAACTTCGCCAACTGGATACCCATCGCCGAAGGCCTGGAGATCCATTTCGCGCCTTACCAGTTCGGCGTGGCGCTACCCGCGGTCATCACCGTGCCGTGGCCCACCCTCGCCGACGTGCTGGCGCCGGCGATGGCGGACATCGCGAAGGGCTGACCTACAGCGGGATGTTCTTGTGCCTACCGCGGCGTGCGGGCGCCTCGGCCAACGCCTGGGTCAGCACGCTGCGGGTGTGGGCGGGATCGATCTTCGCGTCCACCACACCGATCTCGATGGCGCTGTCCACGCCGCCCGCGATCCGCTCGTGCTCGGCGGCCAGCTCCTCGTGCAGCGCCTCGCGCTCCTCGGCGGGTGCGGCCGCAAGCTTCTTCTTGTGCAGGATGCCGACGGCAGCCTTGGCGCCCATCACGGCGACTTCCGCGTCCGGCCAGGCGAATACCTTCGTCGCGTTGAGCGACCGCGAGTTCATCGCGTTGTAGGCGCCGCCGTAGATCTTCCTGGTGACCAGGGTGACCCGCGGAACCGTGGCCTCGCCGAACGCGTGCAGCAGCTTCGCGCCGCGGCGCACGACGCCGCCCCACTCCTGGTCGACGCCGGGCAGATAGCCCGGCACGTCCACCACGACGACCAGCGGGATGCCGAACGCGTCGCACAGCCGCACGAAACGTGCTGCCTTCTCGGCGCTTTCGGAGTTCAGGCAGCCGCCAAGGCGCAGAGGGTTGTTGGCCAGCAGGCCGACCGAACGACCGGCCAGCCGACCGAGACCGACGACCATCGACGGCGCCCACTTGGCCTGGAACTCTTCGAACGGGGCGTCGGCGTCGAGCAGTGCGTTGACCAGAGGGTGCACGTCGTAGGCCCGACGCGGGGAATCCGGGAGGAGCGCGTGCAGGTCGGTGTCCCCGGCCTCGGCCTTGCTCCGGTCGAAATGGCCCTGCTGGCAGAATAATCCGACCAGGCGACGGCCACGCTCGTAGGCGTCGAGCTCGTCGTCGGCGACGATGTGGCAGACACCCGACTTCTTGTGATGTGTGTCCGGCCCGCCGAGCGAAGCCATGTCGACGTCTTCGCCGGTGACACTGCGCACGATGTCCGGACCGGTGACGAACACCCGGCCCTCCGGCGCCATGATGACGACGTCGGTCAGCGCGGGCCCATAGGCGGCGCCACCGGCGGCGAACCCGACGACCACCGAGATCTGCGGGACGTAGCCCGACGCCCGGAACATCGCCTCGAACATCAAGCCGACCGCGTGCAGCGCATACACACCCTCGGCCAGCCGGGCGCCGCCGGAGTGCCAGATGCCCACGATCGGGCTCTGTTCCTCGATGGCGGTGTCATAGGCGTTGACGATGTGCTTGCAGCCGTCGATGCCCATCGCGCCGCCCATGACGGTGCCGTCGGTGCAGAACGCGATGGTGCGCACGCCGTTGACGGTGCCCCCCGCGGCGAGCACACCCGAGCGGTCCCGCTCGTGCAGCAGCTCGACGCTGCCGTCGTCGAAGAACGTGCTCAGGCGGAGCAGCGGATCGCGTGGGTCAAGCGACTCGGCGGCCGTGTCTGGGGCCATTATCGTCATTGAAACCTCCTGTGCCCGTCGGACTTTGGATGCCGACGAGCATTCAGTACTTCCCGAAGGCGAGCGCTACGTTGTGCCCGCCGAATCCAAACGAATTGTTGATTGCGTACTCGTAGTTGCCCTGCCGCGGCTCGCCGGCGACCACGTCCAAATCGATCTCCGGATCGAGGTTGCGCAGATTCAGCGTCGGCGGGACGACTCCGTCCCGCAACGCCAGCACGGTCAGGATGGACTCCACCGCGCCGACCGCTCCGACGGAGTGGCCGAGCGCCGACTTCGGAGCGTAGACCGCCGGCCTGTGAATGCCGAGGGCGTTGTTGATGGCCTTGCCCTCTGCGACGTCACCTACCGACGTGCCGGTCGCGTGGGCGTTGACGTGGTCGATGTCCGACGGGTTCAGCCCGGCGAGCTGGATCGCGCGGCTCATCGCGTGTCCAGCCTGGTCACCGGTGGGGTCGGGCGCCACGATGTGGTACCCGTCCGAGGTGACACCTGCGCCCATCAGCCGCGCGACGATGTTCGCGCCACGGGCCTTGGCGTGCTCCTCGGTCTCGATGACCATGAGTGCACCGGCCTCGCCGAAGACGAAGCCGTTGCGGTCCTTGTCGAACGGGCGGCAGGCGCCTGCCGGGTCGTCGTTGGTGGTGGACAGCACGATCCGCATCTGTGCGAATCCGGCGATCGGCACGGCCTCGATCTTGGTCTCCACCCCGCCGCAGATCGCGATGTCGGCCTCGCCGAGCACGATGTTGCGCCACGCATTGGCGATGGCCTCGCTGCCGGAGGCGCACGCCGACACCGGGGTGATGACGCCGGCCTTGGCCTTGCGCTCCAGGGCGACCGCCGCCGCCGCCGAGTTGGGCATGTACATCTGCACGGCAAGCGGGGATACGGCCTTCAGACCCTTGGCCCGCATGTCGTCATACGCAAAGAGCAGTTCCTCGCTGCTGCCCATACCGGTACCGATCGACACCATCAGGCGCCTGGTGTCGATGTCCGGCGAGCCCGCGTCAAGCCAGGCCCGCCGACCGATGACGGTCGACATCTTCTGCAGGTAGGACAGCCGACGCAGTTCGACCCGCGTCAGCTCCCCATCGAAGTCCTCCAGGAGATGTCCACCGATGCGCACGGGCAGGTCGTACTGCTCGACGAAGTAATCGTCCAGCGTGCGGATCCCGCTCTCACCGTCAAGCAGCCTCTTCCAGGTGCCGTCGGCGTCGGTCGCAAGTGCAGTCGTCATGGCAAATCCGGTGACGACCACATCGGGGAGACCCATCCCCGTAGTCAACGCTGCCATTACCCCTCCGAACGTTCCTCTCCGTAACTCGCGAACGACTCAGTAGCGCCCGAAGGCCAGAGCGACATTGTGTCCACCAAACCCGAACGAGTTGTTGATCGCGTACTGGTATTCGCCGTACCGAGGCTCACCCGCAACGACATCGAGATCGATCTCGGGGTCGGGCGTCTCGTAGTTCAGTGTTGGCGGTATGACACCGTCCCGCAAACTCAGCACGGTCAGGATGGACTCGAGCGCACCGACCGCACCGATGGAGTGACCCAGCGCGCCCTTCGGCGCATACACCGCGGCGTGCTGAACGCCGGCCACCCGAAGCGCATTCGCCTCAGCCGTATCACCGATCGGCGTTGCCGTGGCGTGCGCGTTGACGTACTGGATGTCAGACGGGGAAAGCCCCGCCGTCTCCATGGCCCGCTTCATTGCATGTCCGGCCCGCAGACCGTCCGGTGCCGGCGCCACCATGTGGTAGGCGTCCGACGAGATGCCTGCACCGAGGAGCCTGGCCAGTGGCTTGGCTCCGCGTGCCTTGGCGTGCTCCTCGGTCTCGATGACCATGAGCGCGCCTGCTTCCCCGAAGACGAAACCGTCCCTGTCCTTGTCGAACGGCCGCGACGCCCCTTCCGGGTTGTCGTTGTTGGTCGACATGGCGCGCATCATCGAGAACGCCGCGATGGGCAAGGCCTCGATGCCACCCTCCACGCCGCCGCAGACGGCGATGTCGGCGTCACCCATGACGATTTGCCGCCACGCGTGTGCGATTCCCTCAGAGCCCGAAGAACAGGCCGACACCGGGGTGATGACCCCGGCCCTGGCGCCGAGCTCAAGGCCCACCACCGCTGCCGCACCGTTCGGCATGATCATCTGAACGGCCAGCGGGGACACCTTGCGGGGCCCGCCCTCGTTCATCGCGTCGTACGTCTCGACGATCTTCTCGCCGCCGCCGAGCCCGGTGCCGATCACGACCGAGAAACGGTCGGGATCGACTTCCGGGCTGCCGGCGGTCTCCCACAGTTGATTGCCGAGGTACTTCGCCATCCGCTGGACATACGACATCCGTCGCATCTCCAGCCGAGTCATCAGGGGATCGAGGGGCTCCTTGAGGTGCCCACCGATCTTGACCTGAAGATCCCACTTGCCGACGAAGTCGTCTTCGAGGACGCGGATGCCGCTTTCGCCGGCCAACAAGCCCTTCCACGTGCTCTCGATGTCCGGGGCAATCGAGGTGGTCGCCGTGACGGCGGTCACGACGACGTTGGGGAAACCGCCGTTAGCAGTGGAAGGCCTGGTCACTTCGCGAACTTCTCGCGCAGCGCCTCAGCGGCTTCGGGGTTCTCTTCCTCGAGCTTCTGGATGTAGGCGACGACGTCACCGACGGTGCGCAGGCCGGCGAGATCCTCGTCCGGGATCTTCACGCCGTACTTGTCCTCGGTCTGCACAGCGATCTCCACCATCGACAGCGAGTCGATGTCCAGATCGTCGACGAACGACTTCTCTGGGGTCACCTCGGACGGCTCGATGCCGGTGACCTCTTCGATGATCTCGGCGAGACCGGCGATGATTTCCTGCTGACTGGCGCCCACTGTGGCTCCTCCATCTATCTATTTCTTCGTGATGCGGCACTCCCTCATGGAGTGCCGTGTCGAACGTTGTTGCGGTTGTACTGGCTAGAGCTCGGCGAGCCCATCCAGGTCTGCGGGGGTCTTGACGGCATGCGTCGGCACTCCCCGAAGTTCTCGTTTGGCGATTCCGACGAGTGTGCCCGCAGGCGGGAACTCGACGATCGCAGTCACTTCGCGCTGGCGGATGGACTCGGTGCACAGGTCCCAGCGCACCGGCCGGGTCAGCTGCGCGACCAGCTTGGTCATCGCATCCGCACCCGACGCTACCGGCTGGCCGTCGGCATTGGACAGCAGCGTGACGGTGGGCAGTAGGGATTCCGTGGCGGTGACGCCGTCGGCGGCCGCGGAGTAGGCGTCGAGCGCGGACGCCATGTACCGGGTGTGGAACGCCCCTGCGGTGGCCAGCTGACGCACGCGGGCCTTGGCGGGCGGATCCTCGGCCAGCTTGTCGAGCGCCGACAGCGCGCCCGCGGCCACGATCTGCCCCGCCGCGTTCCTGTTGGCGGCTACCAGGTCGAGTGCCTCCAGCCGGGCGAGCACCTCGGCCTCGTCTCCACCGAGCACCGCGGACATGCCGGTCGGCTCGACGGCGCAGGCCTTGGCCATCTCGGCGCCGCGGGTGGCGGCCAGCGCCACGGCATCGTCGGCCGAGATGAGGCCGGCGATCGCGTAGGCCGCTATCTCACCGACCGAGTGGCCGGCCACCACGGTGTCGGCGCCTGCGAGCAGGCCTCGCTTGGTCAGCTCCTGGTGTGCCAGCAGCGTCGCGGCCACGACCAGCGGCTGGGTCACGGCGGTGTCGGTGATTTCCTCGGCGGTCGCAGTGGTCCCCAGGCGGGCCAAGTCGAGTCCGCTGATGTCCGACCAGACGGCCAAGCGCTCGGCAGCGCCCGGCAGCTCAAGCCAAGAGGCGAGCATGCCAGGGGTCTGCGATCCCTGTCCGGGAGCAAGCAATGCGAGCATATGTCTAAGAGAACACTGTGAAGACGGTTTTGCGCGGTGTAAGAGATTATGAACCTCGTCTTATGTTTTTGTATGGTCTCCACAAAACGGCATGTGATGGGACTACACCGATACCTCACCGCGACCTATCGGCCCCGGTGCTGCGTCTCCCGATCCGTCGACGACAGGAGTTAGCTGTGCCACAGGCGCATTTGTCGTGCTCGCGTACGTCGTCTGGCGATTGAGTCGGCCGACGGTGGAGGCCACCCGCAGAACGTAGGCGTCGCGCGGCGTGGTCGGATCGCGTCCGGTGAAGTCACCGATCCGTTTGAGGCGGTAGCGGACGGTGTTTGGATGAACGAACAAGGCCCTCGCGCACGCCTCGATGGCGCCACCTGAGTCCAGGTACGCGTCCAACGTCTCGGCGAGCGCAGGCCCGGCATCCGCGAGGGGACGCATGACCTCCGTGTCGAGCGCCGCGATAGCCGTCGCGTCGCCGAGGAGCGCACGTTCCGGAAGTAGCTCGCGGGCCGCCACCGGCCGCGGCGCACCGCTCCAACCGGCGACGGCGTTCATACCCGCGATCGCTTCGGTGGCGCTGTAGTGTGCGGCGCTCAGCGTCGGCGCGGTCGGTCCGACGACGACCGGTCCATCGGCGAACACCCCGAGTAATTCGCCGAGGGTCCGGTCGGTCGGGGACAGCTGACCCGACACGATGGCCACCAGCCACGTGCCGTGCACGTCGGACAATGCGGCCCGGCCACTGCGCGCCGCGATCGCATGGACGTCGTCGCTGGCCATGTCCACCCGTCCGGGCTGCGGCAACCCCACGATCACCGTCGCAGGCGCGGTGGCGTCCCAGTTCAACGTGGCGGCCTGCGACTGCAATTCGGGTCCGACGTCGCCACGCACCACGGCGTCGACGACGTTGGCTTCCATCCGGGTATCCCATGCGCCGCGCGCCTCCGCGGCGTCGGCGTAGGCGGTGGCCGCGGCGAAGGCCAGGTCCCGGCTGTAGCGCAGGATCCCCGCAGTGAGCGCCATGACCTGTTTCTCGTCGCTGCGGGCAAGGAGCGGCACGGCCTCCTCGAAGAACTCCATCGTGACGCGCACCATCTCGACGGTCTGGCGCAGTGCGATGCGACGGGTCAACTCCTGCGGCACCACCTCGAAGGCCTGCGCGGTGTAGCTGACGTTGCTTTGTGGATTGCGCATCCACTCGACGAAGTTCACCACCGCGGTCTGCACGACGAGGTGCACGCTGGCGCGCTGCGACGCCTCGAGGTCGGCGAAGAACGGGAGCCGCTCCTGCAGGGCGCGCACCGCCTCGGTCGCCAGCTGTCCCGAGTACTGCTTCAGCCCGCGCAGCACCGAGTCGGGGACGGTCTCGAGCACCTCGAGCGTCGACGCCGGCGGGACGTACCGATTGTCCGCCACCCCTAAAAGCTACGCCACTTTTCTGGCGGATTCCTCCAATGGCGGGTGGGCTACGCGCTCCCGGTGTCCTTGAACGACACTCCGGCCGCCATCACGTCGTCGATCTTGTACTGCTTCGCAGCGGCGACCGCGACCGACGGGTCGATCTCGCCGTCACGTGCGAGCGCTTCGAGCACCGCCACGACCACCGACTCGGCGTCGGTGTTGAAGTACCGCCGCGCGGCGGGACGGGTATCGGAGAAGCCGAAGCCGTCCGTCCCCAACGTCATGTAGGTGTTGGGCACCCACGGCCGGATCAGCTCGGGTACGCCGCGCATCCAGTCCGACACCGCGACCACCGGACCGGCGGTGTCGGTGAGCACCTTCGTGATGTACGGGACGGAGGCGGGCCGATCCGGATGGCGCAGCTGCTCTCTGTCGACGGCGACGCCATCGCGGTTGAGCTCACCCCAGCTCGTCACCGACCAGACGTCGGCGGCCACGTCCCACTCGGCGGCCAGCATGTCGGCCGCACGGAGGGCCTCTGGCATCGCGACACCGGAGGCCAGGATCTGCGCCACGCTGGTGCGCTTCTCCTTGGCGACGCGGTACCGGTAGATGCCGCGCAGCACGCCCTCCGGGTCGAAGTTCTCCGGCTCGGCGGGCTGCACGTAGGGCTCGTTGTAGATCGTGATGTAGAAGTAGACGTTCTCCGGGTCGTCGCCGAACATCCGCGACAGCCCGCTCTCCACGATGTAGGCGATCTCGTAGGCGAACGCCGGGTCGTAGGCGACCACCGCGGGATTCGTCGACGCCAGCAGCAGCGAGTGCCCGTCGGCGTGCTGCAGACCTTCGCCCGTCAGCGTCGTCCGGCCTGCCGTCGCGCCGAGCACGAACCCGCGGGCCATCTGATCGGCAGCGGCCCAGAAGCCGTCACCGGTGCGCTGGAACCCGAACATCGAATAGAAGATGTAGATCGGGATCATCGGCTCGTTGTGGGTGGCGTACGACGTGCCCACCGCGGTGAACGACGCCGTCGACCCGGCTTCGTTGATGCCCTCGTGCAGGATCTGGCCGATCTCGCTTTCCTTGTACGCGAGCATCAGCTCGGCGTCCACGGCGGTGTACAGCTGGCCGTTGCGGTTGTAGATCTTCAGGTTCGGGAACCAAGAGTCCATGCCGAACGTGCGGGCCTCGTCGGGGATGATCGGCACCAGCCGGGGTCCGATCGTCTTGTCGCGCAAGAGTTCCTTGAACGTCCGCACGGTCGCCATCGTGGTCGCGACTTCCTGGTTGCCCGACCCCTTCTTGAGCGCCTTGTAGACGTCGCGGCCCGGCAGTGCCAGGGCCTTCGTCTTGGTACGACGGTCCGGCAGGAAGCCGCCGAGCGTCCGGCGCCGGTCCAGCATGTAGCGGATCTCCGGGGCGTCGGGTCCCGGGTGGTAGTACGGCGGCAGGTAGGGGTCCGCCTCGAGCTGGGCGTCCGAGATCGGAATCCGCTGCGCTTCCCGGAAGTCCTTGAGGTCTTGCAGCGCAAGCTTCTTCATCTGATGGGTCGCGTTGCGTCCCTCGAAGTGCTTGCCCAGCGTGTAACCCTTGATGGTGTGGGCCAGGATCACCGTCGGCTGGCCCTTGTGCTCCATCGCGGCCCGGTAGGCGGCATACACCTTGCGGTAGTCATGGCCGCCACGCTTGAGGTTCCAGATCTCGCCGTCGGACATCGGTTCGACGAGCGCCTTGGTCCGCGGATCGCGGCCGAAGAAGTGGTCGCGGACGTAGCCGCCGTCGTTGGCCTTGTAGGTCTGGAAGTCGCCGTCGGGCGTCGTGTTCATCAAGTTCACCAGCGCGCCGTCGCGATCGGCGTGCAGCAGCGCGTCCCACTCGCGGCCCCAGACCACCTTGATGACGTTCCAGCCCGCGCCGCGGAAGAACGACTCCAACTCCTGGATGATCTTGCCGTTGCCGCGGACCGGGCCGTCGAGGCGCTGCAGGTTGCAGTTGATCACGAAGGTCAGGTTGTCCAGGCCTTCCAGGGCGGCGACGTGCGCCAGCCCCCGGCTTTCGGGCTCGTCGGTTTCACCGTCGCCGAGGAATGCCCATACGTGCTGGTCGGAGGTGTCCTTGATGCCCCGGTCGTGCAGATAGTGGTTGAACCGGGCCTGGTAGATCGCATTCATCGGGCCCAGGCCCATCGACACCGTGGGGAATTCCCAGAAGTCCGGCATCAGACGTGGGTGCGGGTAGGAGGGCAGGCCGCCGCCGGGGTGACTGTGTTCCTGGCGGAACCCGTCGAGCTGGTCGGCGGTTAGCCGGCCCTCGAGGAACGCGCGCGCGTAGATACCGGGGGAGGCGTGGCCCTGGATGAAGATCTGGTCGCCGCCGCCCGGGTGGGACTTGCCGCGGAAGAAGTGGTTGAAGCCGACCTCGTACAGCGCTGCCGACGATGCGTACGTCGAGATGTGGCCTCCCACACCAACTCCCGGCCGCTGCGCACGGTGCACCATGATGGCGGCGTTCCACCGGATCCAGGCGCGGTAGCGGCGCTCGACGTCCTCGTCGCCCGGAAACCACGGCTCCAGCTCGGTGGGAATGGTGTTGACGTAGTCGGTCGAGGTGAGTGCGGGGATCGCGACCCGCTGTTCGCTGGACCGCTCGAGAAGGCGCAGCATCAGGTAGCGCGCCCTGGCAGGCCCCGACCGTTCGAGCAGCTCGTCGAACGACTCGAGCCATTCGGTGGTCTCTTCGGGGTCGATGTCGGGCAGGTACGAGGCAACGCCCTCGCGGATCACGCGAACCCGGTCGGGTTCGCCTGCGGTGCCGGAGTTTTGGGCCAGGTCTTGGCGCGCGAACTCGGTGGTCAACTGCCGCTCCTTGGTTGGCGGACGCGGGTGCTCGTGGCCCCGTTCCTGATGGTGTCCATCGTGCTCCTATCGTGCCGTAGATGCACCGCCGGGGTTGTCTACTCGACATGAACCGGCGATCGCAGGGTGGAACCGGTAACGTCTGAAGACCGTGATGGGTCGGCGGCAACACCTGGGCCGGCTGCGCGCGAGCGGCTTGGCGATGGGCAGCCTCGCCGGGCTGGCCATGATCGTCGTGGGCTGCAACAGCGTCACGCAGGGCAGCGCCACGATCGATCGCGCCGACGCTCCCGTTTACCAGGCGTCGGTGTCGGCGTCGGCGCAGGAGTCTTCCGCCAGTTCCAGCGCGCGGGAGTCCGAGCGTCAGGCGTCGGTGTCGAACAAGGCCGTGCACACCTCTTGCGAGGCGTTGAGTTCGAGCAGCGTGGACGCGATCGACGCGGTGAACAAGTACGTCGATGCCTACAACAAGAACTCGCCCGACATTGCGGCTACGGCCGGGCCTGCGGCGGACGCGCTGAACCACACCGCTGATCTGGTCGCGGGCAGCCTGTCCGATCCGCTGTCGCCCGAGCTCGCTGGCGCGCTCAACGGGTGGGTTGACGCAGCCAGGGCGGTTGCGAGGGCGATTTCGGGGAGTGCCTCGATGGACGAGTTCAATGCGGCGATCGGTAAGTTGAACGATTCGAAGACCGTCGCGCTGAACCTGTGCGATGCCGCATACTGACCAACCTGCGTGCCAGGCGTCGGCTATTGGGCGGCGGCGTGCGACTATTAGGCCGAGCAGACACGCAGGTTGAAGGCTGAAGGAGGACACGGTGGTTGCGGCGGACTCGCCGAACTACGCCCGCAGTTTGGGCATCGATAAGGATCAGGTTGTCCAGGAGCTGGGCTGGGACGAGGACACCGACGACGACATCCGTGTCGCCGTCGAGGACGCATGCGGCAGCGAGCTCCTCGACGAGGACGCTGACGAGGTCGTCGACGTAGTGCTGCTCTGGTGGCGCAACGACGACGGTGACCTCGTCGACCGGCTCATGGACGCGATCACCCCGCTGGCCGAGGACGGCGTCATCTGGGTGGTCACCCCGAAGACCGGCAAGCCGGGACATGTGCAGCCAGCGGAGATCGCCGAGTCGGCGCCCACCGCGGGCTTGATGCAGACGTCGTCGGCGAA
Organism: Mycobacterium sp.; assembly: GCF_032162105.1. Taxonomy (GTDB): domain Bacteria; phylum Actinomycetota; class Actinomycetes; order Mycobacteriales; family Mycobacteriaceae; genus Mycobacterium. The sequence goes on from NZ_JAVRPS010000088.1 coordinate 24,646, forward strand.
CCTCGGTGACTGGATTGCCAGTCGCCTCGTCCAACCGAAGTCGACGGCCAAAGCGCGCTAGTGCTGGAAGCCGGTGACGAGGCACCCGACTTCACCTTGAAGGACCAGGACGGCCAGCCGGTCACGCTGAGTGCGTTGCGGGGCAAGAACGTGCTGTTGGTGTTCTTCCCGCTGGCGTTCACCGGCATCTGTCAGGGCGAACTCGACCAGGTCAGGGACAACCTGCCGAGTTACGTCAACGACGCGACTGCGACGCTGGCGATCTCGGTGGGACCGCCGCCGACGCACAAGGTGTGGGCGAGGCAGAGCGACTTCACGTTCCCGGTGCTCTCCGACTTCTGGCCGCACGGCGCGGTTGCCAAGGCCTACGGCGTGTTCAACGACGACACCGGTTTCGCCAACCGTGGCACGTTCGTGGTCGACCGGACCGGAGTGATCAGGTTCGCCGAGCTGAAGGGACCCGGCGAGGCGCGCAACCAGGCGTTGTGGACCGATGCCCTGGCGGCTCTGCAGGTCGGCTGACTGATTTCCCGTCGCCCGCCGTCGGCGTGTAGCCTGCCCGAGCACGGGCGCGTAGCTCAGTGGTAGAGCTCTGGTTTTACACACCAGCGGTCGGCGGTTCGATACCGTCCGCGCCCACCCTAGTCTTCCCAGGTAGATCGCTATATGGCGGCCAACGTGCCACCCCACGCTGTGCCAAGAATGTGCCAGCAGCTTATTCGCTCTGCGGAGGCAGCGGTGCCGCTTCGGGTCGCCCGGGTCGCTGCCCCATCAGGTGGAATTCGGGTCGCCGGTCAGTGCTCGCATCAGGGTGTCTGGTGCTGGGATAGCGGCGTTCGGGTTCGGGTGTGGGTGGATGCTTGCGCGATCGGGTTCCGGGGCCAAGCTCCCGATGTGTGGGCGTCGTTGTCACCAATGCTCCGTCCTCCGTAATTCCCTTGACGCGGTACGCCAATTCGTACCTGTTGCGGACAACCTTTGGTCTCGCCTACCCGTGCATCCGCCCTCGTAGCACATGTGCTATGCCTGTGGTGTGGAAACTGTGGGATTGCGCGAGTTGCGCCAGAACGCCTCCGATCTCGTCCGGCGTGTTGAGGAGGGCGAAGAGATCACGATCACCGTGGCCGGCCGGCCTGGCGCGAGGCTGGTACCGGCGGCACCTCGCACTTGGAGGCGATGGACTGACGTGGCCGAACTGTTCGCCGGCGGCCTCGCAGATCCCGCTTGGGACGTTGACCGTGAAGAAGTTGCTCACGATCTGCGCGACCCATGGACGGCGAAGTGAGAGCGCTCCTGGATACCAGCGTCGTCATCGCCTCCGACATAGGGACTCTTGATGGTGAGATGGCCATAAGCGCAGTCACCTTGGCCGAGCTGCACTTCAGCGTTCTCGTCGCGAAAAGGCGGAAGGTGCGCGCTGAGCGGCTACGACGGCTGCTGGTGCTCCGGCGCACCTTCGACGCCCTGCCCCTGGATGATGCCGTGGCGGCCAGCTACGGCCAGGTGACTGCCGCCGTCGTCGACGCGGGGCGCCAGCCACGAGCACGGTCAATGGACCTCCTGATCGCAGCTACTGCACACGCACACTCTGCGCGGCTTTACACCCGCAACGCTGAGGACTTCCAGGGGCTCGACAACCTGATCGACGTCGTTGCGGTGTAGCCGCCTGACGCATCCGGCTTCAAATTTGCGTTCGGTCCCCGGACCCGTGCCTGTGTCGAGGTTGGAGTTCCATCGGGCTCGTCGCCAGGTAACGAAGCAGACATATCCGCAATCGTTTGACGACTATCGACATCGCTGGACCAGCCAGCCTGCCCGCGCGTTTTGGGTCACCGGTCTCCGTTGGCCCTCGACCGGCCGAGCAGCGCATCGCCCGCCGCCGCCAGCGCGTCGTCGTAGACGTGCCCATACACCCGCAGCGTGATCGCCGGGTCGTGACCCAACCACTTGGCCGTAGCCGACGGTGTGGTGCCGCCGTCGAGGAGCATGGTGGCAGCGGTGTGCCGGACGTCGTGCAGCCGAATCGCGGGCACGCCAGCGGCTTTCGCCAGCCGGACGAATTCGGTCGAATAGGTCTCCGGCCGGATGGGGGAGCCGTCTTCGTTGACGGCGACGAAGCCGGTGTCGGGGTATCGCTCGCCGAGAGCCAGGCGCTCGCTCGCCTGCTGGACCTTAAAGGCCCGAAGCGCGGCGAGAACGTCGGCAGGCATCGGCAACGCCCGCCGGGACCGTTTCGACTTCGGATCGCCGGTCACGGTGCCTTGCCCCTCGACCACGACGCGGCCCTGAGCGACCGAGACGGTACCGGCATCGAAGTCGACATCGGACCACCGCAGTCCGAGAACTTCCGACCGGCGCAGCCCAGCCAATGTCAGTAGCCAGCAGGCGATCAGCCGCTCGTCGCGCAGATGCCAGCGGAACTGGCCGGCCTGTTCCGGTGTCCAGCTGGCCATCTCCTGGTGCTCCACCGTCGGGCGCTTGACCAAACGGGCGACGTTACGGGCCACCAGTCCCTCCCTCATCGCGTCATCGAGTGCGGATGACAACACCACGAGCATCGTCACGACCGTGCGGGCCCTGACACTGCCGGGAACCTTGGGGCGGTCGGGGTCGCTCGGGTGGGCTGCGACGTAATGGCCGCGGTGGGGTCGCAGGACCTCGCCAGAGGCCACCAGGCGATCGAGGGCCCTGATGCCAGGATTGCCTAAGGCGGCGAAGATCTCGGCGTACTGCGCCCCATTGGAGTGTTGTCGCAACAACGCCAACACCTCAGCTGCGCGGCGGCCTCGTTTGTCGCGCTGGGCCACCGGCGTGCCGTTGAGCCGCAACGTCACCAGAGCGTCGATGTCGGCCGTCCGTAGTTGCTGCAGTGCCATAGCACCGAGGTGGTCGATAATCGGCTTGAGCGAATGCCGGTACCCGGCAAGGGTATTGGTCCGCACATCGCGTCGACTATCGAGCCAGTTAGTCAGGTATTCGGCAACGGTCGTGCGGTCCCGCTTGACGAATGTTCCTGCCGCGACCTCAGTCGTGATTCGCCGGTACTCACGTCGAGCTTCGGCAAGCGTCGGGAAGGTAAAGCGCTGCCTCTCACGCGAGCCGTCAGGTCGAGCGCCGATGTCTACTTGGAACGTGTATGTGATCGCACCGTTTTTCGCGTTGCGTCGGGTGATCGGCTCGGCGCGTCGGGTGCGCTTGGACTTTGTTTCGTCGTCGGCGGTCATTTGCTCTCCTACTAGGTTCTCGCGGGGTCCCAAACCCGCGGCGGCAACTCCTGCCGCGCGGCGGCGGCCACACTCAGACGATGGTCGGCATTGCTGCTCCGAGGCGCTTCACGACTGATCCGCGGTGGTCGTATGTTCCGAGCAGAAGTCCGACCATCCCCCGATAGTGGGTTCCCAGGGAGGCAGACCCTTTCATGATGCGACCAGCTCTCGAAGCTCAGCGGTGACGACGTAGACACGACCTCCCAGCCTGCGCACCGGCAGTTCGCCCGAAGCGGCGAGGCGATACGCCGCCGCGCGACTGATGCCTAGGATGGCCGCAGCCCGGGGTACCGCAAGCAGTAGTGGTAGTTGGTCAAAGACGTTGTTCTCCAATTGTTTCACCCCCTATTGAGTTGAAAGCGGATACGTTCCGGCCGACCGATGGTGGCCGCATTTGAGGACTGCAGCGG
>NZ_JAVRPS010000089.1:0-3116 GCF_032162105.1 Mycobacterium sp.
ATAGCAAGCAGGCATCCCCTTGCAGCGTGGGCACCTCTCGCAGCTGACCGGCTCGGTGTGCCGACCGTCATCCACCGCCGTGTATGACTCCCCGCAGTGGTAGCACGGCGGCCGCGCGCCGTCGTCGCCCCGGTCGGAGTCGATCATCAGGCCCGCACAACCATTGCGGTGGCCAAGATCAGCATCACCACGCCGCCGAGCAGGTCGGTGCGGACAGGTATCTTGCTCGCCGCGAGCTTCCCCAGCGTCAGCCCCACCAGGGACATGACGACGGTGACGCTACCGGCCACCACGGCCACGGTCACGGCCGAGTAGCCCATGACTCCGAGGCCGGCCCCCGCGAGCAGGTTGTCGAGGCTCAACGGCAGCGGCAACCCCAGAATGGCAAGGGGATGGTCGAGGTCGCCGGCCTTCTCCGTGCGCAACGCATGCACGACGAGGTAGACGGCGTAGACGGCCAAGGCGGCAGCTCCGATGTATTCCGCGGATTCCCCGATGTAATCGCCGAGGTACCCGCCCACCCAGACACCGAGCATGGGAGCCAGGGCATCGAATAGTCCGAACACCAGCGCACATTGGACGATCCGGATCCACGACGGCTTCGTCGTTCCCAGTCCGATTGACGACTGAAAATTGTCCAGGCCGAGCACGAATGCGATCGGGATCAGAGCGTAGAGGGAGTTCACTGTCGGACCTCCAAGGGAATTTGCGATCGGGTGCGGCCCGGATTCGGTCGAGGAATCATCACGCCGTCCCGCGGCCGCGTCGAGTCGTTGGCTGCCGCCACCGCCGCTTCGACCAGTTCGTGATCCGGGGAGAGATGACAGACCGGGTCAGTGCGGGCGGCGTCGCCAGTGAGCGCGAAGGCCTGGCAACGACAGCCGCCGAAGTCGATCTCGCGACGTTCGCAACTGCGGCACGGGTCCGGCATCCATGCGTCGCCGCGGAACTGCTTGAACAGTGGCGACTCCGCCCAGATCCACTCCAGCGAGTGCTCGCGCACGTTGGTGCTTGGCAGGCGAAGCCCGCGCGCCAACTCGTGGGCCGCTGGGCATGGCAGCGCTTCGCCGTTGGGCACCACGGTGAATTGCCTGCGGGCCCAGCCGTCCATGCAGGGCTTGGGGTACTGGCTGTAGTAGTCGGGGATGACGTAGATGATCTCCATCCGGTCCCCGAGCCGCCCCCTGGCCGCCCGCACCACCGTCTCAGCGCGCTCCAACTGTTCCCTGCTCGGCAGCAACTCGGCACGGTTGCGTCCCGCCCAGCCGTAGTACTGCGTGTTGGCCAGCTCGATACGATCGGCCTCCATCGCCGCCGCCATGTCGAGGATGGCACCGATCCGATCGATGTTCTGCCGGTGCAGCACCACGTTGAGGGTGAGTGGCCAGCCCAGCTTCTTGACGAGCCGCGTGACCTCGTGCTTGCGCTCGAACGAGGCCGTGCCTGCGATCTGGTCGGAGAGGTCTCGCTCATCAGCCTGGATGCTGACCTGCACGTGGTCGAGGCCCGCGTCGCGGAGTTGCTCGGCCCGACGGGTGGAGAAGCCGAGCCCGCTGGTGATCAGGTTGGTGTACAGGCCCAGCTCGTTGGCACTCTGCACCAGGTCGACGATGTCGTGGCGCTGCATCGGCTCGCCGCCAGAGAGGTGGACCTGCAGCACGCCCAGGTCGGCGGCCTCGGCAAACACCCGTTGCCACTCGTCGGTCGTCAACTCGTCGCGATAGTCGTCCAGCGCCAGCGGATTGGAGCAGTAGGGGCAATGCAGTGGACAGGCGTAGGTGAGCTCGGCGAGGAGCGCGTAGGGCTTATCCATGATCAATCTCCATCCCGTGCTTGGTGACGAGGTCGGCCACGAAGCGTTGTACGTCGCCGTCGGCGACGTGGTCGTATCGGCTGCGCAGCTCGGACTGGATCTCTGCGATGGTGTGCCGCGCATCGCACAGCTCCACGATCGCGACGCCGGTGTCGTTGAGGACCCAAACCGTCTCCGGCGACAGCAGCGCGTATTGCCCGCGTGCGGCGTCAAACCTCATCCGCACGTGGCGCGCCAGCCGCGGCCGGGCGACCTCGTCAGCGATTTCCATAAGCCTGGTCGATCGCATCGAGCATGCTCCACAGCACGTCGCACTTGAAGGACAGCGCCGACAGCGCGGCCGCCTGCGTTTCTGGGGTAACGCAGTACCTCCGCACCACCTCGAGACCGTGTTCGGAGTCGCGGGGCGCCTGGGTGATGCGAGTCCGGAAGTAGGAGAGCTCCGCGGGGTCGATCCAGGTGTAGTGGCGTTCGAATGCCGCGAGCCGCTCTGCCATGAGGTCGGGCGCGAACAGCTCGGTCAGCGAGGATGCCACCGCCTCCACCCACGGCCGGGTGCGCGTGAAGGTCACGTAGGCGTCGACGGCGAATCGCACGCCTGGGAGCAGGTGTCGGGCGTCCTCGACCTCAGCCCGGGTCAAGCCGACGGCCTCGCCGAGTCGCAGCCACGCCTCGATCCCGCCGGTTCCCTCGCTGCTGCCGTCGTGGTCGATGATGCGCTGGACCCAGCGGCGCCGTATCTCACGGTCGGGGCAGCTACTGAGGATCGCCCCGTCCTTGCGGGGGATGTTCACCTGGTAGTAGAAGCGATTGGCCACCCAGCCCCGGATCTCCTCGCGGCTGGACTGTCCGTTGTTCATCCGCCGATGGAAGGGATGCTGGTGGTGGTAGTCCTTGACGTGCTCGCGAAGCGCTTCCTCGAATTCATCGGGCGCCAGTGCTGCGGTCATCGTTGCTCCTCAGATCTCAAGCTCGAGCCCGTCCGCGGCGACCTCGATGCCGTGCTGGTCGAGGAGCCGTCGTTCCGGCGAGTCCTCGAGCAGGACCGGGTTGGTGTTGTTGATGTGGATGTAGACCTTGCGGTCGATCGGCAGCGACGACAACAGCTCGAGGCTGCCGCCAGGGCCGTCGATCGGGACATGTCCCATGTCGCGCGAGGTCTTGCGGGCCAGGCCCAGGCTGGACATCTCGTCGTCCCGCCAGCAGGTGCCGTCGACCAGCAGGCCGGAGCAGTCGGCCAGTTCCTCGAGGACGTCGGGGGTGAGCTGCTGCACGCACGGCAGGTAGACCAGGCTGCGGCCAC
>NZ_JAVRPS010000090.1:0-2649 GCF_032162105.1 Mycobacterium sp.
AGCGTCCGGTTGATGGCCTCCTCGTTGACAACCGCCGCTGCCAGCGGCGGGATCATGGCGACCATCGAGCGCACCCGGACCGGCACGGCGCCTCCGTCAGGCAACAGGATCCGGTCATAGTACAAGCCGTCGTGCTCGTCCCAAAGGCCCACGGCCTCAAGGGCTTCCGCGATCACGGCAAAGTGCTCCAAGAATTTCTGCACCAGGTCGAGCGCGGGCCGATGACCGGACCCGTGCAGGATCGCTGCGATCGTCGCCATGGACAACGCGTATCCGGCCATCCAGCCGGTGGCATCGGACTGCTCGAGTATTCCGTGGAAGGGAAGATGTGAGCGATCTATGGGGCCGATGTTGTCCAGGCCCATGAAGCCACCCTCGAATACATTCGAGCCGTTCGCGTCTTCGCGATTCACCCACCAGGTGAAGTTCACCAGAAGCTTGTCGAAGATTCTGCTGAGGAAATCGAAGTCACGTCCGCCGTCGATGGCGAAGACTTCCAGGGCTGCCCACGCATGAACCGGGGGGTTGACATCGGAGAAGTCCCATTCGTATGCGGGCAAGGCACCGTTGGGGTGCTGGAACCATTCGCGGCACAGCAGCGAAAGCTGATACTTCGCGAACGCAGGATCAATGTGCACCAACGCGACACAGTGAAATGCCATATCCCAGGCCGCGAACCACGGGTATTCCCAGGTGTCGGACATCGACATCACATCGAAGGCCCCGAAGCCCCGCCACCGGGCGTTGCGGCCGGCCCTGCGCTGCGGCGGGGGCGGCGGCTGAGCTGAGTCGCCATCCAGCCACTTGGCCACGTCGTAGTAGTAGAACTGTTTGTTCCACAACATTCCGGCGAAGGCCTGGCGCATCACGGCGCCCTCGTCCGCCGACGCCTGCGGCGGGGTGAGCGCGCCGTAGAACTCGTCGGTCTCCGCGCGACGCTGCGCATTGATCCGCGTGAAATCCGTCCCCAATGCGGTCGCCTCGGGCAACCCGGTGGCGGCCGGTCGCAACCGCAGCCGCAGCTCGGCCGTCTCACCAGGATTCAGTGAAACCCGGTACCAAGCAGCACATTTCGTACCACTGCGCTGCGGGTTGACGGTGTCGGCCCCGCCGACGACGTGATCGTTGATGCCGTCCTTAGGCCATGGCGAACCCGACGAGTCGCCGTAGAGCCGGTGCAGGTTCGTCTCGTTCTCGCAGAACAGCAGCTCTGGCCGCTCGCCGTCAGGGGCAGGCCCGGTGAGCAGCTCGAGGTCGCCGAGAACCGGATGCTCGACGGCCACGGTGCCGCCGGCACTGGCCGAAAGCGTTGGCGGCGTGGCTCCGTCCTCCCACGACCATGTGTTGCGAAACCACAGCGACGGCAACACATGAAGGACTTCGGCGTCAGGCCCGGCATTGGTGATGCTGATCGTCATCAGCACGTCGGTTGGGTCGGCCTTGGCGTAGTGCACGTCCACGACCCAATAGCGGTCGTCGTCGAAGATCCCCGTGTCGAGGAGCTCGTACTCGCGGTCGCGCTTGCTACGTCGGCGGTTCTCGTCCAGCAGCTGCTGGTAGGGAAATGCCCGCTGCGGATAGTGGTAGCGCCAGCTGTTCCAGGCATGGCTGGGTACGGCATCCCGGTACCACCAGTACTCCTTGACGTCCTCGCCGTGATTGCCCTCGGCACCGGTGAGCCCGAACGCCCTCTCCTTCAGTATCGGGTCACGCCCGTTCCACAACGTCAGCGCCAAACACAACCGTTGCTCGATGTCGCAGAACCCCGCAAGCCCGTCCTCGCCCCAACGGTAGGCGCGCGAGCGCGCGTGATCATGCGGCAGATAGCTCCATGCGTCGCCGTCGGCGCTGTAGTCTTCGCGGACTGTGCCCCACTGTCTTTCACTGAGGTAAGGCCCCCAGAGGTACCAGTCACTCGCTTGCCGCAGGCCGAGGTCAAGCCGACCGAAGCTCGCGATCCGCAGTCCCTCTGCGCCTGCGGCAGCCGTCACGCGGGCATCGAATCAACGGGCGCTGGAGTCGAGGGCGTTCGCACTGGCACGTGAATACATGGCATCCCATACCGCCGACTCTGCTTCGTCAATGGTGGCCTGCGCGAAGTCGATCGCCGACAATGCATAGTCTTCGGCAAGGTCGGCGTCGTCGGCGGCGAAGTCCGCGTCGAGACGGTCCTGCTTGTCCTTGACGTTGGACTTCACCTTCGCAACGTGCGCCTGCCACTTCGCGTGCATCTCCTGCCACTGCGATGAGGCCTTGTCCTTGGCGTCAACTGCCTTGTCGTTGAGTCGATCGGCTGCCGCGGTCGCGCGGTCGCGAGCGTTGATGGCGTCCGTCTCCAGCCGATCCTTGGCGGCGTGGTTCGCGGCCTTCAGCTTGTCGGATGCGCTCTTCGCCTTGTCGGAGATCTTGTCGAACTGCGCGCCCAGGTCAATGTCTGCCATTGGGAGTCCTTCTCGTGTGCGATCGGATGACTCCTGAATCGTGCCGCGCGAACCCTTCACCGTCATTGTGGACGCCGACAACGTCCCTAAGAGGACGGTGTCGCGCAATACACCCGTGCAGCCGCCGCCCCAACGCTGAAACATCATGGGTCTATCGCCGAGGGCAGACGTCGTCACGTCAGCGGCCGACGTCGCCGTCGAACTCGAG
>NZ_JAVRPS010000091.1:0-2780 GCF_032162105.1 Mycobacterium sp.
TGGCGGTGACACCACTCGCTTCGGGATGGTAGTCAAGTGCGATCGGTGAACGCTCGATCACCACCCGCAGGTGATCGCCGTGGATGGCGGTCATCCGGGCATTCATTGACCGGGGAGCCCCGCCGAGCAACGCCGCCCACCACTCCGTCATCTCCGAGGGCCGGTGGGTCAGCAGCCGCAGCTCGATGGCCTGTGCCGCACTGTCGTTCATGCGATTAGTCCTTTGTGGGTCGGTGCGAAGGCGCCGACGACCTGCAATGCTTGCCGCAGCAGCGCAGCGCCATCCCGGTCCGAGTGCAGTACGGCCACGATATGGCCATCCGGGCGCACCACCAGGGCATCCGGATCGGCGTCCGCGACCCCGGTGTGAAATATGTCGTGGCCAGCATCGCCGACCGACACCACCGACAACGGAAGCCCCTCCGCCCCAAGCGACCACACCGAATGGCTTTCGTCGGACACCAGCAGTGTCAGGTCATCGCGGCTGACCAGATCCAGGGTGGACACCCGCCGTTCGCGGTCCTCGAGCCAGACGTGCGGCAGCCGGCCGCCGGCGCGCACAGATGGGATATAGAACTCTGGATCGCTGACCGGTGGGGGCAGCCGATCGCCAATAATGGCGCCGAGTTCGTATCGCACCCCGAGGTCGCGTCCCCAGCTGCGATAGTGCGGACCCTGCTCGGCGATCGCCGCCGCGGCTCGGCGGCGGATCCGCTGACCGCTCCGGCCGGGCGACTTGGCCAGGCGAAACCGCTGATATCCCAGCGTGGTGAGCCCGCGGATGAGGGCGCGCACCGGGCGTCGCGGTACCCAGTCCGGCATGGCAGCGACGGCTTGAGGGAGCATGCGCACTGCTTGCCGTGGCAACCCCAGTGTGGCAACGACATCGAACATTCCGTCGAAGTTGGCCACCGAGTCGGCGGTCGCGGCCGTGCCGACCGGCCGGCGTTCTCGTTCATAGGTGTCCAGGAGTGTCTCGTCGGCACGGCCGGCGATGACCCACGCGAGCTTCCAGACCAGGTTGTGCACGTCGGCGACGCCGGTGTTGAGCCCCAGCCCGCCGGTGGGTGGAAACCGGTGCGCGGCATCGCCAGCCAGGAATACGCGGCCCACTCGGTAGTTGGTAGCGACTTGCGCGTGCATTGCCCACGTCTGGATCGACTTGATGTCAACGCCGACAGCGGGGTCGCCAACTGCATCGACTATGTGCCTGCGGCAGATCGCAGCCGGGAAGTCTTCCACCGACTCAAATGGCGGGAAGTAGGGGATCTGGAACACCAGGTCTTCTGGCGGCCGGTGCACGATGGTGGCGCCCAAGCCCTTGGCGGTGTGGGTCCACATTACCGGGCCGCGGCGGTGGCGGCGGTAAGCCTCGAGATCGGCGGAGAAATGGACGCTGATCATGTTCTGAAGGATCGGACCCTCCATCCTGATCCGTAGCGCGCGCCGCACTGTGCTGGCTGCGCCGTCGGCCGCGATGAGGTAGCGCGCCAGGATTGTTCGGCGGAATCCGGTAGTGGTGTCGGTGATCGTGACCGCGACGCCGTCTGGGCCGTCGGTGTGGGAGTGGTACTGCCAGCCGGTGTGTACTTTGATGCGGTCACTGTTGCGCAGGCGTTGCCACAGCAGTGGTTCGAGCACGGTCTGGGGCAGGTGGGCGCTGCGGGTAGGGCTGATCGATTCGATTGCGTCCATCTGCGCGCCGGGCAAGTCGGCCAGTGGCACCCGTCCGAGCTCGGGTCCGGCGAAGGTGGTGCAGTACGCGATGCACCGCAGCTCATGCATCGGGGCGCTGAGGCCGCGGATGTCGCGCTCGAGGCCGATCTCGCGCCAAATCTCCATTGACCGCGTCGAGAGCACGTGCGCAGCGGGGTGGCTTTGCGGCTCGCGGCGTGGCTCTACCACGGTGCATTCGATGCCATAGCTCGCGAGAAGCAATGCCGCCGTGGCGCCCACCGGCCCAGCGCCGACGACAAGGACATCGCAGGTGTCGGTCACCTGTTGTGCACCTGACGCCAAACGGCCTGGCGGATAGCTGTGGCGGGCATTCACGTCTGGAGCAACTCTCGAGCGCTGCTGCGGCGTAGCTTGCCGGACGGCGTCTTCGGTAACGCGCCGGCGGGGAACAACAGGATGTCACGCGGCCGGTGCCCGACCTGACGGCTCACCCGGGCGGAGATTTCGCGGCTGATCCGTGTGCGCACGTCGTCGTCGGTCGCGTTGCGTACTTCGGCGAGCACTGCAAAGCCCTCTCGATCGGCGTCGACACGCAGCGCGATCACGCAGCCCTTTCGCACGCCGTCGACACCCTCGGCCGCACGCTCGATATCGTGCGGATAGAGATTCCTGCCGGCCAGCACGATGAGATCCTTTGTGCGACCGCAGACATAGAGTCGCCCGTCCTCGTCGAGGTAACCCAGGTCTCCGCTGTCGAACCAGCCATCTGTTGTCAGCGGCACCACACCGCCGGATGTGAGATAGTTGTCGGCAACCATGGGGCCGCGCAGCTCGATTGCGCCAATCTCTCGGGGTGCCAGTGCTATTCCGTTCCGACTTATCCGCAGATCCAGGCCTCTCACGGGTACCCCCACACACACGAGATGCTGCACATCCGCGGAGTCGTCGCGGACCGGCTGCGCGCGGTGCGCCTCCGCAATGGCCAGCCGCGCGACGTGGTCGACGATCGCCTGGTCGTGCGTCGACGCCAGCGACGCAACCAATGTGGCTTCGGCGAGTCCGTAGGCGGGCGTCAGCGCCGTCGGCCGCAGACCGAAGCGCGC
>NZ_JAVRPS010000092.1:0-8852 GCF_032162105.1 Mycobacterium sp.
GCTAATCCGAAAATGATGGTGAGCTGACTGGGGAGGCCGCACGTCGATGTGGCCGTGCGGTGACGGCGGGACGGGTGCGTGGTGATGGTCAGGCTGCTGGGGTGAGGGTGACGGTGTAGCCAAGTGCTTCGAGCTGGCGGATGTGGTTGCGTTTGTTCGTGTCCGGGTTCACGTGCTTGGTGAAGTGATCGGCACCGAGATCGGTGAATCGGGTGTCGGGGTCGGCGAGTAGGTGCCAGACGATGACGAGGATGGAGCGCCCGACGGCCACGATCGCACGTTTCTTGCCGCGCCGTCTGGCGATGCGCCGGTAGCGGTCGCCGAGGAAGGTATCGGTGTGTGCGGCCACGACGGCGGCCTCGCCGAGGATGCGGGCCAGGTAGCGGTTGCCGTGCCCGGTCGAGCTGTTGCCCTTGGTCTTGCCGGCCGAGGAGTTGATGCCCGGGGAGAACTTGGCCCACGAACACAGGTGCCCCGCGGTCGGGAACCGTGACATGTCCACTCCGACCTCGGCGATGATGATGGCGGCGGCGATTGGCCCGATGCCGGGGATCTCATCCAGGCGTGCCGCCGCTGGCGCGAAAGGGGCCAGATGGGTCTCGATCTGTTCGTCGACGGCGGCGATGTCGGCGTCGATACCGTCGATGCGGTCCAGCATCCGGGCCAGCAGGAATCGGTGATGAGCGTCGAAGTGCCCGTTGAATGCCTCTTCGAGGCGGCCGATCTTGGTCCGCATCCGAGACCGCGCCAACTGCGCGAGCACCTTCGGGTCGCGTTCACCGGCGATCAACGCGGCCATCATCGCCCGCCCGGACACCCCGAAAATGTCGGAGGCCACGACGGAGAGCTTGATGCAGGCATCTTCGAGGAGCTTCTCGACCCGGTTCTTCTCCGCAGTGCGTACACCGACCAGGTCGATGCGGTACCGGGTCAGGTCTCGTAGCCGCCGGATCGGCCACGGCGGAACGAAACTGGGACGCAGCATCTGGCGTTCGGCGACCTTGCACAACCAGACGGCGTCGAGCACGTCGGTCTTGGGCCGGCCCGGCAGGTGTTTGACATCGCGGGCGTTGACCAGCCACGGCTCCAGCCCGTGCGCCTCCAACAGATAGAACACCGGCTTCCAATAATCCGACGTCGCCTCCATCACCACCCGCTCGATCCTCAACTCGACCAGGTGGTTGGCCAGCTCGGTCAACGACCGGGTCATTGTCGAATGCGTTGACACCTCCTGCAGGCGCCTGCTTGCCGGGCCCGGCACCCGCACGCAGCACACCAACTCGGCCTTGCCGATATCCAGGGCAGCGACCCTGGCAATGATCTGTTCCTCGTCATGAGACTCGGCCAACATGGCGCGTCATCTCCTCTCCCGCGCTCGATCCAGTAGCGGTGTGATCGCCCGTGGGGCCGCACAGGAAGAACTGAATCTAATCCGCGTGCTCGACCAAACATCAACGGCGGCAACAATGAAGGACCCACAACGCGACTCCAGCGTCCGGCTAGAGCACGGCCTCGAAGAACCATAGAACGACGACGTCGCAAGGCGACCACCACACCATTTTCAGCCCAGGAACGGGCGGCCCACCAGGGTCAATTTGGCTAGAGTGAGAATCTATGTGGCGGAGTAGAACCGCGCATCCAAGGCTTTGAGAATCCGCTCGGCTTCCGCGATCCGTCCCCGCAATCGCTCCAGACGTTCCGACGACTCGGTTTTCCTGTCCATCACGGTGCGCTGTAATAGTTGCTTCTCTGCGGACGCGGCGGTCCGGCGCATGTCGCGAAGCTCACGGCTGAGAATAGTGGCGAACAGCCTCGCCTGTTCTTGCTCGCACGGACGTACGTCCCGAACCGCCACTGGCGGGACATCGCCCGCTCGCGACGGGTCAATCGTGTCGTCGTCCACGACTACATTCCTAACGGACAGTGCGTCTGAACGCCCGGTAAACCACCGCTAACGCCAGTACGGTCGCCTATTCCGTGTCCTGGGTGAGGACACGGTAGACGGTGGCGCGACTGACGCCAAGGGACGTTGCGATGGTCGTGGCCGATTCGCCGTTGTCGTGCACGCGACGGGCCAAGCGGCTGCAACCCTCTGACCTGCTGAATTCTGGTGGAGCTAAGGGGACTCGAACCCCTGACCCCCACACTGCCAGGACTAGGCGCAATGTGTAACCAGGCAGAACACGACCCGCGAAGGGCAGTTGTGGGCGTTGTTGGGCGTGCGTCTGTCGTCAGGGTTGTCGTCAAACTTGTGGTCAGCGTGGCGCAGCAGGCCGCGTCATCGGCTCCATGGATGTACGGCTGGTTGGTCGCGTTCCCCAATTTGAGGTTGCGAACCGATCCGATGTTGGGCGCCTGCTAATGCTGGCAACCCGACTTCACCCACGATCCGCCCAGGACTCAGGGCGAGTAGGGCCGGGTTGCCCCCTCCGCACGGACTGAACCCGTCCGTCGGCTGGCGCCGGCGGCTGCCAGTGGGGTCGCGATGTCTTCCAGCGACTTGCCTTCGGCATCGACCGCGAGGAACCAGGCAACCAGTCCCCCGACCATCATCACTCCTGCGCCGAGCAAGTAGCCCAGGAACAGCGGGAAGCGCTGGGAGCCATCGCCGATGAGCGCGCCGTAGATGACCGGACCGAGGGCCCCGAAGCACTGGGCGATGGCGAAGAACACCGCGATCGCCTTCGCCCGAACCTCCAGCGGAAAGATCTCGCTCACGGTGAGGTAGGCAGCGCTGGCCCCGGCCGACGCGAAATAGAAGATGACGCACCAGGCAATGGTCTGGGTAATAGCGTTGAGCACCCCAGCGTTGAACAAGACCGCGCTCACGGCCAGCAGCAGACCGGACAGCAGGTAGGTGCCGGTGATCATCTTCTTGCGGCCGATGGTGTCGAAGAAGTGCCCGATGGTTAACGGCCCCGCGAGGTTCCCGACGGCGAACGCGATCAGGTACAGCGGCGCCGACGCCGAGGGCACCCCGTAGAACTTGCCGAGCACCAGGGTGTAGGTGAAGAAGATCGCGTTGTACAGAAACGACTGGCTGATCATGAGCACCGCACCCAGCACGGACCGGCTCGGGTAGTCGCGGAAAAGCACTCGCGTCAGTGCCAGGTAGCCGATTTTTTCGGTGGGTTGCAGCTCGATAGCCTTGCTGTCGGCGACCGCGGTCAGCGTGGCACCGGTGGACTCCACCTCGTGTTCAATGTGGGTGATCGTGCGCTCGGCGGCCTCCACGCGGCCGTTCATGACCTGCCAGCGCGGGCTTTCCGGTAAGTTCCGCCGCACCAGCAGGATCACCAGGCTTAGGACCGGGCCGATCAGGAAGGCGAGCCGCCAGCCCAGGCTCAGGTCGATCGCCTTGAGGAAGATGAACGTGCCAAGCGTGCCGAGGATCGCACCGGCCCAGTAGGTGCCGTTGATCGCGATGTCGACTCTGCCTCGGAAGCGGGCCGGGATCAGTTCGTCGATCGCCGAATTGATGGCAGCGTATTCCCCGCCGATGCCCATACCGGCGATAAACCGGGTGATGTAAAGGTAGACGATCCAGCCTGCGCTATTGCCCAGTGTGAACGCGGTGAGACCGCTGCCCACGAGGTACACACCCAAGGTGATCATGAAAAGGTTGCGTCGGCCGAGCTTGTCCGACAGGCGCCCGAAGAACAGCGCGCCGACCACCTCGCCAGCCAGGTACACGGTGGCGATGAGCCCGACCGCCGCCGAAGACAGACCGAGCGTCTCGGGCTGGGTCAGTGTGTCGGCCACCGCGCTGGCCACGGTGATCTCTAGCCCATCGAGGATCCAGGCCACACCCAGCGCGACCACCATCCGCGTATGAAACGGCGACCACGGCAGCCGGTCGATCCGGGCGGGAATGAGACTGCGGATCACACCCTGGGTCTCAGCAGGTGTCGCCATGACCGCCTCCTCGCGAATCGGCACAAACGGCGGAGCCCTCGTTCCTACCAGTCTGTAATCGGAAACCTCTACACATACGCGAAAAGGGGATATTTCTTGATACCAGTCAAGAAAATCCCCACATGAGTTTCGCGCAGAGCCTTCCCCGCCTAAAAAGTCGACGGGCCTAGCCTGTTGATCGAGTGCAGCGACGGGGTGCGCGGGCACGGCGTTTTGGAGGAGTATCGAGGGGTGGGTGACGTCTCGGTGGTCGGCTGCGTCGGGTCGTTGATCGTGGCGACCCGCGGCGTCGCGGGCCCCGGAGAGGTGCTTCTGAATGTGCGGGGGTCGAAGGAGGCCTATCTTGCTTGGTCGGACCGGCCCCTGCCGCGGGGTACCGAGGTGTTGGTGATTGATATCCGAGGTGCGCGCACGCTCCTGGTGGAGCCATGGACCTTGTGAATTTCACAGCGCAAATTCCCTGACCAACGACGCGAATATGCAAGGAGCCCATCATGTTCGGCTACAGAGTGCCCGCACCGGACCAGGCGATGCTGATTTCGGGCGGCCGAGCTGCAGGCAACGCCCCCTTTCGTGTGGTGACCGGTCACGGCGCTTACATCATGCCGTTCTTTCGAAAGGTTCGGTTCCTCACATTGGCAATGTGTGAGGCCGAAGTCGAAGAGAAGTGCGTCACTCAGCAGGGGATCACCTTGAACGTTCGGGCGGTCATCGCGTTCAAGGTCGGCAACGACAGTGAGAGCGTCGTCAGCGCGGGCCAACGATTCTTGTCGGATCAGAACCAGATGGCGATCCTGACTGGGCGGATCTTCGCCGGTCACCTGCGCTCTATCATCGGGTCGATGACCGTCGAGCAGATCATCAAGGAACGGCAGAAGCTGGCCACGGAGGTCCTCGATGGTTCCAAGCAGGAGATGATCAAGATCGGATTGACCGTCGACGCCCTGCAGATTCAGTCCATCGACGACGGCTCTCTGGGCTACATCCTGGCGATGTCCGCACCACACAACGCGGCCATTCAGCAGCAGGCGCAGATTGCTCAAGCAAAGGCCAATCAGGCCGCGGCCGATGCCGAGCAGGAATCCCAACGCAACCAGGCTGAGTACGCTCGGCAGACGGCGATCGTGCGGGCGCAGTACAAGGCCGAAGTCGACAAAGCACAGGCCGAAGCCGCCCAGGCGGGTCCGCTGGCCGAGGCGCAAGCCCAGCGAGAGGTGCTCGCGATGCGCACCGAGTTGGCCCAGCGCGCCGCAGAGCTCCGTCAGCAAGAGCTGGTCTCGGAGGTGGTGAAGCCGGCCGAGGCGGAGGCAGAACGCGTCCGGATTCTGGCGCTCGCCGACGCCGAGAAGATGAAGATTCAAGCCGAGGCGGCGGCCTCGCATAACCGGGTGGCCTTGGACCGGATGCTGATCGACCAGTTGCCTGAAATCGTCAAGCAGGCCGCCCAGGGTCTGTCAGGAGCGAACCTGACAGTCCTCAACGGCGCCGACGGGCTCGGCGAGATAGCCACCGGCCTGGTGGGACAGGGCCTGGCAATCTTCGATTCTCTGCGCGGCGGACTCGGTCAACACACGTCCGGCGATGGGTCCGAACAGATCGAACTCAACCCGCCTCACAACGACCAGCCCTGATCGCCAGGATAGGTTGTGCAGTAGTTACCGACGCGCGGATGCGGTCCGCTGACCACCGCCGGCTTTGGTGCCGATGGCGGCGGCAACCATGTGCGCAGCCCTCGGGACGGCGCCATTCCGGCGGGCGTGGGCGGGCCGATGTTGAAAGCTACTTTCCGATGTTGCCGCAGATGATGGGCTGGAAGTAAAGGGTGGGCTGCCCATTTTGTTCGATCCGGCTGGACGATCCGAGGTGGACGTTGATGTACCAGCCCGACGCCGGTGGGGCCTGATCGACATTCTGGATGACCGTGGTCGTCTCGACAGCACCGGTGGGCGAGGCCACCAGATCGTCGAGTGGGTACTTGACCGCCCCCTGAGAGTCGCACGACCCGAGGTGGATGTGTACCGCGTGGTCACTCCCGGCGACGAGGCCGCTCGCCGTGACGGCAACGGACAGCGCCTTGTTCGCGGGATCGTAGGTCAACTTCGCCGAACCCTGCGGGTGCTGGCCGGGCTCCGGCAGCGGCGCCATGGTCAGCGTGGCCGATGCGGCAGGGGTGATGTCCGCGCAGGAGATCGGCGTATACCCGAGTGACCCTGGGCCGCCCAGTTGCGCAGCCGGAGCCAGATGGACGTTGAGGAACGTGCCGGCGGCCAGACCGGCCGCGGATGGCTGCGAGCCGGTGACGGTGGTGTCGATCGCCCCAGCGTCGTTGGCGGTCACGTCGGGAAACGGGACCAGGACATCCCCCTGCGCCGCGCAGCTGCCCTGGTGGATGTGCATCGCGTGACTGCTGCCCGGGGTGAAGCCGACCATCTGCAGCTTGGCGCTGACGTTCTTGGTCTGGGGGTCCCAGCTCAGCGTCACCGTGCCCGACGGCTGGTCGCCGAGAGCGACGATGACCGGGGAACCGGCCACGCCGGTGGCCGTGGCCGAAGTCGTGGTCGACGATGGCGTCGAACTCGAGCCGCACGCTGCAACGCATGCGGCGACTACGGCAGCTACCGCCATGAACCGCATGGAAGTCAATTTGTGTGTGCTGGTGTTCAAGACTCTGCTCCCACATTCGGGCTGGCGCCTCGCGCTGACGGCGGGGCCCGATGAGGGGCTCGCCGACGGTATGGGATCTCCCGCATTCGGGTCGCCGATCCGCGGGTTGCAGCACGTCCAGGGTGAAGCAATACCAGCTGAGAATCGTTGATCGTTCTTTAGATATACCACCGTGCCACAGACAGTCCAGCCTCGAAAGCGTTCAGCGTCAACTCACCGCACGTAACACCAGAAGTGCAACTGAATGCTGACTGCCCAACAAGTGCGGAATGGCAGAGGTGAGAGCAAGTCCGGGGCTTCCGCTTTTCAGGCGGAGTCACTACTTACACCGATGTTTTTCTGCTGGTCAGGCTGGGCCAGAACCCTCTAATCACGCGGACTGGAGCACCCGTATCGGCGGTCCCCATTTTGGCCTCATCGCTTTAGAGTTCTACCTGCGACCATCACCGGCCTTACCCGAATTCGTACCGGCGTCAAGTCGTCAAAACTGTCGTCAGATGCCCAGAACGTCGGTGAAGAACCCGCATATTGCCTGTGGAGCTAGGGAGAATCGAACTCCCGACCTACTCGATGCGAACGAGTCGCGCTACCAACTGCGCCATAGCCCCTTGTGCCGGTAGCACAGGTTACCAGTCAGCGCGCCGAGGTCGAAAACGCCAGCGACTACTCGCCGGCCGCACGCGGCAAGTGGTAGTCGCCGGCGTACGGGGCGTAGTCGAGGTGCTCGAAGATCGGATCCTCGTCGTCGATCTCCAGCACTACCGCGCCGGGGCGACGCAAGCGCGACGGCACGACGTCGAACTCGGTGTCCTGGGTGCTCTCGACGCCGAGCCGCGATCGCATCATTCGCTGTGCGCGACGGCGCCGCACCTGCTCCTCGATCCGGGTCTGACGGCGTAGGTAGCCGAGGTAGAGGACGGTCACCGCGCCGACCGAGCCGCACGCCCACCAGAACGTCGGTGACACCAAGAACGCCGCAGCGGCCGAGGCCACCGACAACACCGCCATCACCATCAGCATCCGCTTGCGGAACTTGTACTTTCGCGCGCTCACGGCGGCTGCCGTCTTGGATTCGTAGCGTTTGCGCCGCGCCTCCGACATGGAGTCGGCGAGGCGAAGATCGGTGTCCGACGGTGCTTCCAGCCCCGAGGAGTCGTCGACGTACTCGTAGTCGTGGTCGGTGCCGTCATCGAGTGACTCGAACGCGTCCGTGGTCTCGTCCGGCTCGGCTTCGAGCTCGGGCTCGACCTCAGAGAGATCCTCGTCGACCTCATCGATCTCGGTGAGGTCCTCGACCGAGAACGTTTGCGTGCTGTCGTCGAAGTCCAGCGGCAGCTCGGGATGGCCGGCGAACTCCTCGACCGGCGCCGCGGCGGACGCTCCGACCGGGAGCGCGCCAGAGTCCTCCTCGACGACGTCGACGTCGAGGTAGTCGGGTTCGGTCTGCATCGTGGCGGCGGCAAGCACGACGGGCCGCCGTGACGCCGCATCGTCGTGGTCGTCCTCGTCGAGGCCGTCGACGCCGTCGTCCAGGTGTTCCTCGGACGGTCGCCAGTCGGGATCGCTGAAGTGGCCGGCGGCGGGACCGTGGCGGCGCAGCAGCCTGGCCCTCCGTCCGGTGTTGAGCACCCGGGTGGCCAGGGCCACGTCACTGGTACGACGTACGGTGTCCCGCTTGCTGATCAACATCGGAACGAGCACGAAGAGCCAGAGCACCACGAGTGAGATCCACAGGAGGGATTGGGGGATGCTTGGCATGTCACCGGCTCCTTTCCCCTTGAGGCTAGGTCTGTGACCAGCGCACCCGGGGGCGACGCGCCGAGGTCAATTACACACCTGTAATTCACCTCTTACAAGCACATTAGCCCCACATGTCACATCTGCAACATCCATCACGACCAATTCGCCCGGCCCGTGCGGATCAACCGCGACGTTGCCGAGCCCTCGAGCTCCTCGATCGTGATCGCCACCAGAAGGTGATCCCGCCACGCTCCGTCCACCTCGAGGTACCGCTTCAGCAACCCCTCTTCGCGGAAGCCGACCTTGGCGAGCACTGCCCGGCTCGCGGCGTTCTCGGGGCGCACCGTCGCCTCGATCCGGTGCAGCATCACCGGCCCCAGCCCGTGGTCGACACCGAGGGCAAGTGCTGCCGTCGCCACCCCACCGCCGTTCACCGCCTTGGCCACCCAGTAACCGATCCACGCAGACCGCAGCGCCCCGTGAGTGACGTTCCCAATGGTGAGCTGTCCGCAGAACTCGCCGTCGAGCTCGAT
>NZ_JAVRPS010000093.1:0-10818 GCF_032162105.1 Mycobacterium sp.
CACTACGCCCGTAGTGACTACAAGGGCCGGACGCCGCGGTAGAAGCGCACAGGACCCACGAAGCGCAGACGCCGCGATCCGAGTTCGGCTATGCTCTCGAACCCGCTGCCGCGCAGCTGGGCGGGAATCACGGAACCGTCGTGTGCCGACGCCGCGTGGGGACCGACGATGTCGACGACGTGCATGCTGCCGCCCGGCCTGAGCACCCGGAACGCCTCCGCGACCGCAGCGGCCTTCACGTCGTCCTCGAGGTGGTGCAGCATCATCGACGACAGCACCCGGTCGAACGACCCGTCGGCGTAGGGCACTTCCTGCGCGTACCCACGGTCGAAGCGGGTGCCTGCGACATGGCCGACCTTGCGACCGGCCCTGGCCAGCGCCCGCGGATCGGGATCCATCCCGGTCAGCTGCGCGCCCGGCTGAGCCCGTCTCAGCCTCTGCGTGATATTGCCTGTGCCACAACCGATTTCGAGTACCTGCGCGCCGTCGAAGAGTTCGACCTGGGTGACGAACTCGTCGTACACCGGGTGCATGCCGAGCAGGCGGGTGAGCAGGTCGTAGCCGGGAAGGAACAAGTCGTGGCCGGCGGCGGGAAGGTAGTCGTGGCGGTTGACCCAGTTCTTGGTCACGGAACGTGGATGATCTTTGGACATGCTCCCATCCTCGGCCGCTGTTCCAGAACGGTGTTGGGAGATCTTCGGCAAGACTAGGACTATCTTCGGGTCATGACGCAATCCGTCCGAGTGGTTTCTCAGCGCGACGGGGTGCCCGTGTACGCCTACCCCTCGGACCCGGTGACACCGCCGGTGTCGGTGGTCCGGATACACCCCGGCAGCCTGCCCGAGAAGGGCCGCCACATCCACGCCTTTCCGATCCTGGCCTACCTCGCCGAGAGCGGATCGGTGTACGTGGTCGCGGCCGGTGAGACGATCGACCCGGCCTGGGTCGGTGAGCGGGCCGACGGCATCGCCGTGTTCTTCGATCCCGCCGCCATGAACGAGGGTGCGCGCTCGCCATGGCCGACGTGGCGGAGCCATCCGCTGCTGTTCCCGTTCCTGCACGGCCGCACGGGCGGACTGCTACACCTTCAGGTGCCACCACATCGAAAGGCCTTCTGGGACAATGCTATCGTGTCGATGGAAGCCGAACTCCTGGCCCGCAGGGAAGGCTACCGGGAGGCGGTGCTCGCGCATCTGACCCTGCTGCTGATCGACCTCGCGCGCATGACCGACGACGTGGTCGGAGACCTGCGCCGCAGTGGCGAACCGCTGATCGCCGATGTCTTCGCCGTCATCGATCGCCGCATTGCCGAGCCGCTGTCACTGCGGGACGTCGCGCGTGAACTGGGGCTGACCCCCGGCCACCTGACCACCGTCGTCCGCCGCCGCACCGGGCGCACCGTTCAGGAGTGGATCACCGAGCGCCGCATGGCCGACGCCCGCGCGTTGTTGAGCGCTACCGACCTGCCGATCTCGGAGGTCGCCCGGCGCGTCGGCATCGCGGACCCGGGCTACTTCTCCCGGCTGTTCCGCACCACTCACGGCGTCTCGCCGCGGAGCTGGCGCGCTTAGAAGAGGGTGAACTGGTCGCCCGAAAGGGTGGCGTCGGTGAACTCCTCGAGCCCCGTGCCGCCGACCACGTGATCCAGCAGGCCCATGAAGTCCGCGTCGCCGACTAGCGGTACCCCCATCTCACCGGCCTGATAGCCACGGCCCTGGTCTGGGCTGGTTTCGTCGCAGATCACCAAGGACGTCTGTTGATCGACGGCCTCGGTGTAGGCCATGCCGGCATGAAGGATGCGCTCGATGAGCTCTTCGTGGGTGTGCCTGACCTCGGCCGACAGCGCCACGGCCATGCCCTGCACCAGCGGTCGACCCGCGGTGAACGGACCGGGGTTCTGATACGGGCAAGGCAGCCGCGCCGCGATCATCTTCAGCGGCCGCAGCTCGTCGTGGGTGACCTGACCGTTGGGCCAGTTGCGCCGTCGCACCGGGCGCACCGGCAGCCAGGCCTTGCGCTCATGGGCGCCGGCCAGCGCGGGCTTGAGGATCTGCGCGAGGACGAGTGCGTCGTCGAGCGCATCGTGTGGGCGCATCTGCGTGATGCCCCAGTGTGCGGCCAGGGTCTCGAGCCGAAGGTTCTCGATGCCGAGTTGCAGGCGACGGGTCAGCTCCACGGTGCACATCACGGTGTCGACCGGCAGTTCGGCGCCGACGAGTTCGGCTTCGGAGGTCAGGAAGGAGTAGTCGAAGCCCACGTTGTGCGCCACCAGCGTGCGGCCCCGCAGCACGTCGTTGAGCTGTTCGACGATGTCGGCGAACGTCGGCTGCCCCTCCAACATTTCGGTGGTCAGCCCATGTACGTGCGTCGGCCCGGGATCGACGCCGGGATTGAGCAGGCTGGAGAAGGTGCCCTCGACGTTGCCGTCATCACCAAGGGCCAATGCCGCAACGCTGACGACGCGGGCCTGCCCAGGATGAAAACCCGTCGTCTCGACGTCGACTACAGCCCAACCCGCGCCGGGCTCACTCGCCGGTCGGCCCCAGGAGCCGCTCAGGCCGCGACTTCCGGGATCGGCTTGGCTCACGATTCGAGGATGGCACGGTCCTCCGACAACGCTGGACCTGCGACGCCGCGTGTCGCCCTCTACTTTTGGCCTCTTAGACTGCCGGGAATGCTTACAGCACGTGGACGAGTCGCGCTCGGCGCCGGTTCCGCGGCGCGTTGGGCGTCGCGGGTCACCGGTCGCGGTGCAGGCGCGATGATCGGCGGCCTGGTGGCGATGACGCTGGACAAGTCGATCCTCGGTCAGCTCGGCGCCGGCAGGCGCTCCGTCGTCGTGACCGGCACGAACGGCAAGTCGACCACCACGCGCATGACCGCGGCGGCGCTGGCCACCATCGGGCCCGTCGCCACCAACGCCGAGGGCGCCAACATGGACGCCGGGCTGGTCGCGGCGCTGGCCGGTGCACGCGATGCGGGGCTCGCCGCGTTGGAAGTCGACGAGATGCACGTTCCGCACGTCGCCGATGCGGTCGATCCGGCGGTCGTCGTGCTGCTGAACCTGTCGCGCGATCAACTCGATCGGGTGGGTGAGATCAACCACATCGAGCGCACGCTGCGCGGTGGGTTGGCGCGTCATCCGGACACGGTGGTGGTGGCCAACTGCGACGACGTGCTGATGACCTCCGCGGCCTACGACAGCCCCCACGTCGTCTGGGTGGCGGCCGGTGGCGGCTGGGCCAATGACTCGGTGAGCTGCCCGCGCAGCGGCGAGATCATCGTGCGGGAGCAGTCGCATTGGTACTCCACCGGAACGGACTTCAAGCGGCCCACCCCGCAGTGGTGGTTCGACGACTCGCACGTCTACGGCCCTGACGGGCTGTCCCTGCCGATGACGCTGGCACTCCCGGGCACCGTCAACCGCGGCAATGCGACCCAGGCCGTCGCGGCCGCCGTCGCGCTTGGCGCCGATCCGGCCGCCGCGGTGGCCGCGGTGTCGACGGTCGACGAGGTCGCGGGCCGCTACCGAACCGTGCGGCTCGGCGCACACACCGCGCGCGTGCTGCTCGCCAAGAATCCGGCCGGCTGGCAGGAGGCGCTGTCGATGGTGGACAAGCACGGCGCTGGCGTGGTGATCGCCGTCAACGGGCAGGTACCCGACGGCGAGGACCTGTCCTGGCTGTGGGACGTCCGCTTCGAGCACTTCGAGGGGACGTCGGTGGTCGCCGCCGGTGAGCGCGGTACCGACCTCGCGGTGCGGCTCGGCTACGCCGGCGTCGACCACACGCTGGTGCACGACACCGTGAAGGCCATCGCGTCCTGCCCGCCAGGGCACGTCGAGGTGGTCGCCAACTACACCGCGTTCCTGCAACTCAACCGGGTGTTGGAGCGAAATGCCTGATTCAAGCGTGCGGATCGGGCTGGTGCTGCCCGACGTGATGGGCACCTACGGCGACGGCGGCAACGCGGTGGTGCTGCGGCAGCGGCTGCGGCTGCGTGGCATCGACGCCGAGATCGTCGAGATCACGCTGGCCGATCCGGT
The DNA here is from genome assembly GCF_032162105.1 of Mycobacterium sp. Lineage (GTDB taxonomy): Bacteria > Actinomycetota > Actinomycetes > Mycobacteriales > Mycobacteriaceae > Mycobacterium. The sequence goes on from NZ_JAVRPS010000093.1 coordinate 4,046, forward strand.
GCCCGATTCGCTGGACCTCTACACCCTTGGCGGCGCGGAGGACTACGCGCAGCGGTTGGCCACCAAGCACCTGATCCAGTACCCCGGTCTGCAGCGCGCGGCCGAGCGTGGTGCCCCGGTGCTGGCCATCTGCGCGGCCATCCAGGTGCTTGGGCACTGGTATGAGACGTCGTCGGGCGAGCGCGTCGAAGGCGTCGGGATGCTCGACGTGACGACGTCGCCGCAGCCGAAGCGGACCATCGGCGAGGTGGTGTCGCAGCCGTTGCTGCCCGAGCTGAGCCAACGCCTCACCGGCTTCGAAAACCACCGCGGCGGAACGGTTCTCGGCTTATCGGCCCAGCCGCTTGCTCGCGTGATCAGCGGTGCGGGCAACCGTGCCGGCGACGGCTTCGACGGCGCTGTGCAGGGCAGCGTCGTCGCCACCTACCTGCACGGCCCGTGCCTTGCGCGCAACCCCGAGCTCGCCGACCTGCTGCTGTCTCGCGTCGTCGGCGACCTTGCCCCGCTGGAGTTGGGTGAGGTCGACGCGCTGCGGCGCGAGCGGCTGGCGGCGCCGCGACGGGCGTGAGCCCAAGGCCCGTCGCGGTCGACTCTGCCGTGGGGGCGAAGAAGATCGAGTGAGCTAGGCCGTAGACGCAGAGTGAATCACAACGAGCGGCTATAGCCCCAGGTCGCGGAGGAACTCCGGCTTGTAGGCCTCGAGGATCACGTAGCTCGGGTCGGGAGCCGGCGTCTCGGGGGCGTCGTCTTCGACGACCTCACCGCTCGCGGGGTCTACCCATTCCTGGGCCGTGGAATCCCACCGGCTCAGCGTGTACTCGGCACTCAAGTGCTCGTCGGATACCAACTGGCGCACCGTGCGCTCGGCCTCTTGAGCGTCGGCCAAGGTGTGCGTGTACAGCTGAACGAAGTTGCCGTCCCGCGTCACGGTCACCCGGCTGCCGAGTCGCTCGCGGGCGTCGTCGTCGAAGTCCAGCGTCCGCAGCTTCTCCCAGAACGAAAGTCCGTGCTCGGCACTTCCGAGCTCGACCTCGACCTTGAACTCTTCGTCTGCCATGGCCGCCAACCTATGCCATGGCCCTGCGGCCGGTGAGCGCCCTGCCGAGGGTCAGTTCGTCGGCGAACTCCAGATCCCCGCCCATCGGCAGACCCGACGCGATGCGCGTCACGCTGAGCCCAGGGATGTCGCGCAGCATCCGCATCAGGTACGTCGCGGTGGCCTCGCCCTCGGTGTTGGGATCGGTGGCGATGATGACCTCGGCGACGTCCACGCCGTCGACGCGTTCACCGATCCGGGTGAGCAGCTCACGGATTCGCAGCTGCTCGGGCCCGATGCCGGACAACGGATCGAGCGCGCCGCCCAACACGTGGTAGCGGCCGCGGAACTCCCTGGTGCGCTCGACGGCCTGGACGTCCTTGGGTTCCTCGACCACGCACACCAGCGAGGCGTCGCGGCGCGAATCCGAGCAGATCCGGCAGCGGTCGTCGTCGGAGACGTTGCCGCACACCGAGCAGAACTTCACGCCGTCGCGGACCTTGCCGAGCACGGCGGTCAGCCGGTCGATGTCCGGCGGCTCGACCGACAGCAAGTGGAACGCGATGCGCTGCGCACTCTTCGGACCGATCCCTGGCAGCTTGCCCAGTTCGTCGATCAGATCCTGGACCGGTCCCTCGAACAAGTCAGACCCCCGGCAGGCCCAGGCCACCCAGCCCGCCGGCCAGCGGACCCAGCCTGGTCTGCGCAAGGATGGTGACCTGCTTGGACGCGTCGGCCAGTGCGCCGACGATGAGGTCCTGCAGGGTCTCGACGTCGGCGGGGTCGACGACCTTCGGATCGATGGCGACGGCGACGACCTCGCCGCTGCCCTTCATCGTGATCTGGACCAGCCCGCCACCGCCCTGGCCGTGCACCTCGGAGTTGGCGAGTGCCTCCTGCGCCTCCATCAACTGCTGTTGCACCTGCTGGGCCTGCGCCAGGAGTGCCGACATGTCGGGCTGTTGACCGGGTTGCATTCGGTAGGATCCCTTCGCATCTGAGATCAGGTGTGTAGCAGGTTGATCTCGACTTGATTGCGCATCTGCGGACAAGGCGATTCGTGGCTCAAGCCTAGTCGCCCCGCGGGCTAGCGTGGCGCCGTGCACGTCCCAGTCAGCCTGCGTGTCGGCGCCGCAATGGCCGCCGGCCTCCTCGTCGCGACCTCGGCGTCCGTGGTTCCCGCCGCGACCGCCGCACCGGCCAGCATCGCCGGGCGAATCGTGTTCCTGGACCCCGGCCACAACGGCGCCAACGACGCGTCCATCAGCCGTCAGGTACCCACCGGTCGCGGCGGCACGAAGGACTGCCAGGCCAGCGGGACGTCGGCGAACGACGGCTATCCCGAACACACGTTCACCTGGGAGACCGTGCTGCGCATCCGCCAAGAGCTGACGCAGCTGGGCGTTCGCACCGCGATGTCCCGCGGCAACGATGACGCGCTGGGACCCTGCGTCGACGAGCGGGCCGCGATGGCCAACGCGCTGCATCCCGACGCCATCGTGTCGATCCACGCCGACGGAGGCCCGGCGACCGGTCGCGGCTTCCACGTCAACTACTCGTCGCCGCCGCTGAACGATGCGCAGGCCGGGCCCGCGGTCCAGTTCGCCCAGACCATGCGCGACCAGTTGCAGGGTTCGGGCATCGCGCCTGCCAACTACATCGGCCAGGGTGGCCTGAATCCGCGTTCCGACCTGACCGGCCTGAACCTCGCCCAGTACCCGTCGATCCTGGTCGAGTTGGGCAACATGAAGAACCCGGCCGACGCGGCGCTGATCGAGTCCCCCGAGGGCAGGCAGAAGTACGCCGACGCCGTGGTGCGCGGCATCGCCGGGTTCCTGGCGACACGCCCGGCGCGAACCGACTAGGCGAGGACTTACGCGCCCTCGACCTGCTTCTTCAGATTCTCCAGCACCTCAGCCTGGATCTTGCGCAGGCCCAGCGGCGCGAACGTCTTCTCGAAGAAGCCCTTCACGCCACCGGCTCCGGTCCATGTGGTCTTGGTGGTCACGCTCGAACCGGTGCCCGCCGGCGCGACGGTCCAGGTGGTCACCATCGTCGAGTTGGCGTCCTTCTCGATGACGGAATGCCCTGCGACGTCGACTTCTGCCTTGACGTCACGCACCCGCGACTCGGTCGCCTGCAGCTTCCAGGTGGCAACGGTGCCTTCGCCCTGGCCGCCCTCGAGCACCTGGTAGCCGCTGTAGTGCGAGGAGAGGATCTTCGGGCGGACCGTCTGGTAGTCGGCGACCGCCGCGAGGACAGCTTCGGGCGCGGCGTTGATCAAGACAGTGCTGGACGCGCTGACCTGTCCCATTGGCGAAAACTCCTTGATATGAGGTGCTGTAGCAGTGTGATTCCCGCTTGCTGGTGTCGCATCGGGTGCGACCGCGGACTAGCGTATATGCGTGTCTGTCGTATCCACTGACGCACAGGCTACCCACGCCGACGGCGTGGAGAGGCTGCTCGCCAGCTACCGTGCCATCCCGCCGAACGCCACCGTTCGGCTGGCCAAACCGACGTCCAACCTATTCCGGGCCAGAGCCAAGACGTCCGCCAAGGGGCTGGATTCATCGGGCCTGACGGGTGTGATCTCCGTCGACCCCGACGCACGCACCGCCGACGTCGCCGGAATGTGTACCTACGAGGACCTCGTCGCCGCCACGCTGCCCTATGGGCTGTCGCCCCTGGTGGTGCCGCAGCTGAAGACCATCACCCTTGGCGGCGCCGTCACCGGTCTCGGCATCGAATCGGCATCGTTCCGCAACGGGTTGCCGCATGAGTCGGTGCTGGAGATGGACATCATCACCGGCGCGGGCGAAGTCGTCACCGCGTCGCGCGACCAGCATGCAGATCTCTTCCGGACGTTCCCGAATTCCTATGGCACGCTGGGCTATTCGGTCCGGCTGAAGATCGAACTCGAGCCGGTCAAGCCCTTCGTCAGCCTGCGACACCTGCGGTTCACGTCGCTGACGGATCTGGTTGCCACGATGGAACGCATCATCGAGACAGGCGGCATCGACGGCACCCGAATCGACTATCTCGATGGCGTGGTTTTCAGTGCCGACGAGAGCTACCTGTGCCTGGGCGTTCAGACGTCGACACCGGGCCCGGTCAGCGACTACACCGGCCAGAAGATCTACTACCGATCCATCCAGCACCAGGCCGGCGAGAAGCACGACCGGCTGACGATCCACGACTACCTGTGGCGCTGGGACACCGACTGGTTCTGGTGCTCGCGGGCCTTCGGCGCACAGAACCCGACGATCCGTCGATTCTGGCCGCGGCGTTATCGCCGCAGCAGCGTCTACTGGAAGCTCATCGGGTACGACCAGAAGTTCGACATCGCCGACCGGATCGAGAAGCGCAACGGGCGGCCGCCACGCGAGCGCGTCGTGCAGGACATCGAGGTGCCGATCGAGCGGACGGCGGAGTTCGTCGACTGGTTTCTGACCAGCGTGCCGATCGAGCCGCTGTGGTTGTGTCCACTGCGGCTTCGCGACAAGTCGACCTGGCCGCTGTACCCGATCCGCGGGCACCACACTTACGTCAACATCGGCTTCTGGTCATCGGTTCCGGTGGGCGCAACGGAGGGGGAAACCAACCGGACGATCGAGAAGAAGGTCAGCGAACTCGAGGGACACAAGTCGCTGTACTCCGATGCGTATTACTCCGCCGAGGAGTTCGACGAGCTCTACGGCGGGGAAGCCTACAAGACGGTGAAGAAGATCTACGACCCCGATTCACGTTTGCTTGATCTGTACGCGAAAGCGGTACAGAGGCGATGAGCAGAGGAAGACCATGACGACATACAAAGACCCGACGACAGGCCGAGAACCGACTCAGTCGGACAGGCTGACGCTTGCCGAGATCCTCGAGATATTCACCGCCGGAAACGAATTGCCACTGAAGTTCACCGCCTACGACGGCAGCACGGCCGGGCCCGATGACGCCGAACTCGGCCTTGACCTGCGCACCCCACGCGGCACCACCTACCTGGCCACCGCTCCGGGTGATCTCGGGTTGGCCCGCGCCTATGTCTCCGGGGACCTGGAGCCGCACGGTGTGCATCCCGGTGATCCGTACGAACTGCTCCGCGCGCTCGCCGACAAGCTCGACTTCAAGCGCCCACCCGCGCGGGTGCTGGCCAACATCGTCCGGTCGATCGGGCTCGAGCGCCTCGTCCCGATCGCCCCGCCACCTCAGGAGGCACTGCCCCGCTGGCGCCGTATGGCGGAGGGCTTGCGGCACAGCAAGACTCGCGACGCCGAGGCGATCCACCACCACTACGACGTGTCGAACGCGTTCTACGAATGGGTGCTCGGCCCGTCGATGACCTACACCTGTGCCTGCTACTCCGCCCCTGACACCTCGCTGGAGGAGGCGCAGGAGAACAAGTACCGGCTGGTGTTCGAGAAGCTGCGGCTGCAGCCGGGCGATCGGCTACTCGACGTCGGCTGCGGTTGGGGCAGCATGGTGCGCTACGCCGCGAAGCACGGCGTCAAGACGATCGGCGTCACGCTGTCGAAGGAACAGGCGGCGTGGGCGCAGAACGCCATCGCCGAACAGGGCCTGTCCGACCTGGCCGAGGTTCGCCACGGCGACTACCGCGACGTCCGGGAGTCCGGGTTCGACGCGGTGTCCTCGATCGGGCTGACCGAACACATCGGCGTGCAGAACTACCCGTCGTACTTCCGCTTCCTCAAGTCGAAGATGCGTAGCGGCGCCCTGCTGCTGAACCACTGCATCACCCGGCCCGACAACCGGACCGGCGCGTCCGCGGGTGGCTTCATCGACCGCTACGTGTTCCCCGACGGGGAGCTCACCGGATCGGGCCGCATCATCAGCGAGGCCCAGGACGTCGGCCTCGAAGTGGTGCACGAGGAGAACCTGCGCCACCACTACGCGTTGACGCTGCGGGACTGGTGCGCCAACCTCGTCGAGCACTGGGACGAGGCGGTCGAGGAGGTCGGCCTGCCGACGGCCAAGGTGTGGGGGCTGTACATGGCCGGTTCGCGCCTCGGGTTCGAGTCGAATGTGGTTCAGCTGCACCAGGTTCTGGCGGTCAAGCTCAATGCCAAGGGCGGCGACGGCGGGCTGCCGTTGCGTCCGTGGTGGACGCCCTAGCGGGCGCCGTCGATCGGGCGCGCGCCCAACTCGCTCTGCAGTAGCTCGAGCGCGACCTCCTCAGGGTCGCGACGGGGTGCGGTGTCGGCGCGCCCGGCCTCGGCGAGCATGCTCTCCTCGTCGTCTTCCTCGGGTTTTTCGGGCGGGGGCGGCGGGGCGGCCACCCTTCTCCCGTCGCTCCGCTCGCCCTGCACCGGCCGGGTGCGTTCCGCAGGCGCAGGCGCCGTCGGCGAGCCCGCCTCACAGCGGATGTTCCAGTTCACGCCGAGCGCGTCCTTGAGGGCGTCGCGGATGATCTCGACGTTGCGTTGCTCGTTGAGCCGCTTGGCCAGCGGTCCGGACACGTGGCTGAGCACCAGGGTGTCGCCCTCCACGGCCACCACGATGGCACCGTCGAGCATGACGTCGGTGGGGCGCCTGCGCTCGCGCACCTTCTCCCGGACCGTCGTCCACATGGCGCGCACGGCGGCCGCGTCCGGTTGCCCGGTCACCGGCGGCGGTGGCTCGGTGGGCGGTGGCTCGATGGGTGATGCCTCGACGGGCGGTGGGGGCGGCTCGGGCGCGGGCTTCGGCGGCGGGGGCGTCACCTGCGCGGGCGGCACCGGCGGCACGG
>NZ_JAVRPS010000094.1:0-5621 GCF_032162105.1 Mycobacterium sp.
CGCCGAGCGATCTTGACTTTGCCGATTGGCGATCCGAGCCCGTACGATTCGTCCGGCGTCGCCTTGGGAGTCGGGCCCGGACGACGCGCTCGAAATACTTGAGGAGCCAAAACACGTGAAGACTCGCACCGGTCGAGCCATAGGAGTATCCGCAGCGATCGCCGCGTTAACCGTATCGCTTCCGCTTGCGATCAACGCCCAAGCAGATCCGCCGCCCGACCCCACCCCAACCATCGACGTCAAGCCGCCGCCAGACCCGCAGGGCAGCTGCGACCCCTTCAAGGCCGAGCTCGCCGCAGGCGGCACCACGTTCGCCGACCTGAACAAGCTGCCCGTTGGCACCGCGCTGGCCAAGATCCCGTCGATCAGCACCTTCACGTCGGCGATCTCCGGTGGGCTCAATCCCGAGGTCAACATCGTCCCGATCCTCGAGAACGGCCCGTACGTCGTGTTCGCACCGACGAACGACGCCTTCGCCGCGCTGGAACCCGGCCAGCTGGACGCCCTCAAGGCCGATCCCGCCGCGCTCTACAAGCTGGACTACTACCACGTGTTCCTCGGACTGCTCGGCCCCGATGACTTGCAGGGCCAGCGTCCGACGCAGCAGGGCGCGGAGATCAAGGTCACCGGCAAGGGTGGCGACATCAAGGTCAACGACGGCATCAAGGTCCTCTGCGGCGGCATCCAGGCCAACAACGCACGGATCTACATCATCGACAAGGTGCTGGACCCGGCTACCGCACCGGAGCCGGTCGTCCCGACCGTCACGGCAACCACGTACACGACGACCGCGCCGACGAGCACCTCTGCCGCCCCGGCCCCGGCTCCGGCGGGTTAACCCCTAACCTTTACGCGATTTCGGCGCGGCTACGTTCGGTGAGAGCGAACGGAACCGCGCCGAAATCGCTGGAGGCGCTGAGGGTTATAGACCGAGGTCCTTGCCGATGATCTCCTTCATGATCTCGGTCGTACCGCCGAAGATGGTCTGGATCCGCACGTCGACGTAGTCGCGGGCGACCCTGTACTCGTTCATGTAGCCGTAGCCGCCGTGAAGTTGCACGCAGGCGTCGACGACCCTCTTGTTGAGTTCGGTACACCACCACTTGGCCTTGGACGCCTGGACGGCCGTCAGCTCACCGTCGACGACGGCACGCAGGCACCGGTCGATGTACTGCTCGCCGATCTCGAGTTCGGTGTCCAGCTCGGCCATCACGAACCGGTTGTGCTGGAAGGTACCGATCGGCTGCCCAAACGCCTTGCGGTCCTTGACGTACTGCAGCGTCTCGTTGAACGTGGCCCGAGCACCCGCGATCGCGCCGATCGCGATGGACAGCCGCTCCGAGGGCAGGTTGGTCATCAGGTGATAGAAGCCGCGGCCCTCCTGGCCGAGCAGGTTCGCGCCGGGCACCCGGACGTTCTCGAAGTTCAGCTCCGCGGTGTCGGCGGCGTGCAAGCCCATCTTGTCGAGCTTGCGGCCGCGGGTGAACCCCTCCATGCCGCGTTCGACGACCAGCAGCGAGAAGCCCTTGTGACCGGCGTCGGCGTTGGTGCGGGCGACGACGACGACCAGATCGGAGTTGATGCCCGCCGAGATGAACGTCTTGGAGCCGTTGAGGATCCAGTCATCGCCGTCGCGAGTTGCCGAGGTCTTGATCCCGGCCAGGTCGCTACCAGCACCCGGCTCGGTCATCGCGACGGCGCCGATCAACTCGCCGGTGATGTAGCCGGGCAGCCAGCGCTCCTGCTGTTCCTCGTTGGCCAGGTTGACGAAGTAGGGGCCCACGATGTCGTTCTGCAGGCTCAGCCCCGGCGTCGCGGACCCGAACTTGCTGAACTCCTCGACGATCACGGCGTTGAACCGGAAGTCGTCGACGCCGCCGCCACCGAACTTCTCCGGCAGGTTGAACCCGATCAGGCCGTATTTACCTGCTGCGACGTAGGATTCGCGGTCGACGAGGCGTTCGCTCTCCCACTTCTCGACATGCGGTGCGCACTCCTTCTCCAGGAACTGACGCGCGGTATCCCGCAACTGCTCGTGCTCGGCCTCGAAAACCAGTCGCTTCATGAAATGTTCCTTCGCCTCTACTGTGCTTTCCAAACGGGTTGGCGCTTCTGCGCGAAGGCCAGCGGTCCTTCCTTGGCGTCCTCGGAGCGCAGCACGCCTCCGATTTCACGAGTGGTCCTGGCCCAGCCGGGTTCGTCGCCCGTGATCACGCCGTCGTCGACGCCGTAGGCCACCCGCTTGCTGGCCCAGACCGCCAGCGGCGCGTTGACCGTGATCCGCTCTGCGAGCGCCAGCGCGGCCTCGACCACGGTGCCATCGGGGACGACCTGATTGATCAGGCCCCACTTGAGTGCGTCGGCCGATGACATCGGCTCCCCGGTGAACACCAGTTCCAGTGCGACCTTGCGGGGTAGGTGGTCGACGATCCGGAACACCCCGCCCGCGGCGGCGATCAAGCCGCGCTTGACCTCCGGCAGACCGAACTTCGTCCGCTCCTCGGCGACGACGAGATCGCTGGCCAGCGCCAGTTCCGTGCCACCGCCGAGCGCGGTGCCGTTGACGGCCGCGATGGTGGGCTTGTCGATGAAGTGCTGCACGTAGCCTGCGAACCCCCATTCCCCGTGCTCGGGGTGAAACAGGTTCTCCCGACGCGAGATCGCCTTGAGATCGGCTCCGGCGCAGAAGGATTCACCGGCACCGGTGATGACGACCGCACGCACCTCCGGATCGTCCTGGGCAGCCTCAAGCGCGTCGCCGACGGCCGTGCTGACCGCCGCGTTGACGGCGTTGCGCGCCTCGGGCCGGTTGATCGTGATGAGCGCGACGTTGCCCCGCCGCTCGACGAGAGCGGCGGGGGTTACGACGTCAGTGGTCACAGCAGTTCGAGGATGGTGGCGTTGGCCTGGCCGCCGCCCTCGCACATGGTCTGCAGGCCGTACTGAATTCCCTTGTCCCGCATGTGGTAGAGCATCGTGGTCATGATGCGGGCACCTGAGCCGCCGAGCGGGTGGCCCAGTGCGATCGCGCCGCCGTTGGGGTTCAGCCTCTTCTCGTCGGCGCCGATGTCCTTGAGCCAGGCCAGCGGTACCGGCGCGAACGCCTCGTTGACCTCGAACACGCCGATGTCCCCGATCGCGAGGCCAGAACGCTTGAGAGCCTTCTGGGTGGCCGGGATCGGCGCGGTCAGCATGATCACCGGGTCGGCGCCGGCCAGCGTCGCGGTATGCACCCTGGCGATCGGCTTGAGGCCCAACGACTTCGCCTTCTCCGCCGACATGAACAGCAGCGCGGCCGAGCCGTCGGAGATCTGGCTGGAGTTGCCCGCGTGGATCACGCCGTCCTCCTTGAAGGCGGGCTTCAGCTGCGCCATCTTCTCGATCGGGGTGCCGCGGCGGATGCCCTCGTCCTTCAGCACCGGGTTTCCGTCCTGATCCTTGATGGCGACGATCTGATCGTCGAACGCGCCGGAATCCTGTGCCGCCGCTGCCTTCTCGTGCGAGCCGAGGGAGAACTCGTCGAGCATCGTGCGCGAAAGGCCCCACTGCTCGGCGATCATCTCGGCGCCGATGCCCTGGTTCGGGGTCTGGGTGTAGCGGTTGCGGAAGGCCTCGGGGTACGGGTGCCCGCCGTTGGCAAGCGATGCGCCCATCGGTGTGCGCGACATCACTTCGACGCCGCCTGCGACGACGACGTCGTAATGGCCCGCCACCACACCCGCCGCGGCGAAGTGCACCGACTGCTGGCTGGATCCGCACTGCCGGTCGACGGTCACGCCGGGCACCGTCTCGGGCCAGCCTGCGGCCAGCACCGCGGTGCGGGCGATGTCGAGGGCCTGCTCGCCGGCCTGCATGACGCAACCCCAGATGACGTCGTCGACGATCGCGGGGTCGACGCCGGCGCGCTCGACCAGGCCGTTGAGCACCTGGGCGGACAGTTCGCCGGGATGCACGCCCGAAAGACCGCCGTTGCGCTTGCCGACGGGCGATCGGACCGCCTCGACGATGACGGCTTCAGCCATGGAAATGCTCCTTCGAAGTGGGGTTGATGGGTACTAAGAACATGGGGTGGTTATCACCGAAACTAGAACAGCAGGTTTACTAGGTCAACCTACTGGTTGGTAGGAAACGCGCGATCAGGCCCGTTTCGCAGACAACCACATGTTTTACTGAGTTGTACAACAAGCCACTCAGGCCAGACTTCGGGAGACTCATTGGCTCGCACCACACCATTGGCGCCCATGATCGGGCCGGATTCCGTCGCGCCTTTGGCGGGCGCACCGATCCGTTCACCCAAGACCGCCGAGCTGGTCGCAGGGACGCTACGCCGCATGGTGGTCGATGGCCAGCTCAAGGAAGGCGACTTCCTGCCCAACGAGGCCGAGCTGATGGCGCACTTCGGCGTCAGCCGTCCGACGCTGCGCGAGGCCGTCCGGGTGCTTGAATCCGAGCGGCTCGTCGAGGTGCGGCGTGGCTCGCGTACCGGAGCCCGCGTGCGGGTGCCCGGCCCTGAGATCGTCGCCCGTCCCGCAGGCCTGCTCCTCGAGCTGTCCGGTGCGACGATCGCCGACGTCATGGTAGCGCGCGCGGGTATCGAACCGATCGCGGTGCGCCTGCTCGCGGAGGCAGGCACTCCTGCGGCCTACGACGAGCTGGAGGACATGCTCACCCAAGACGTCCCGGTGGGGTGGGAATCTGGCCAGCTGGCGGAGGTCACCGGCGAGTTTCACCGTCGGGTGGTGGAGTTGTCGGGCAACGCGACTCTCACGATCATCGCGGGCATGCTGCACGAGATCACCGTCCGGCACACGGCGTTCGTCATGAAGGAAGGCCGGAAGGTCTCGAAGGCCGACTACGACAAGCTGACGAAGTCCTACCGGCGCCTGATCACACTGCTCCGGGCGGGCGACGGTGCCGCCGCCGAGGCGCACTGGCGCACGCATCTCGACATCACCCGCCCCCTGTTGCTGAAGGGTTTGGAGACCGTCAAGGTCCGCGACGTCATGCAGTAGAGGCCGCGGCCGACCACGTCACCCGCACCGGAACCGTGTCATCCCACGGTTGGCGCGTCGCCATGTCGGCCACCCGCACGATCCCCCGCTCGAACTCGCCCGTCGCGGCGTCGACGAGGCGGTACTCCTGCTGCTGCTTGTGGATCGGCTGCGCATCGAGCAGCAGGATCCGCACCTCACCGGGCTCGAATCGGCAGCGCTCCTGCAGGGCGGCGATCAGCTGCTCGTTGTGCATGTGGCCGTCGCCGAAGTTCCAGCCGATCGCGGTGCTGCAGATCCGCTCGCCGTCGGTGAGCATGTAGTCGTCCTCGTTCTGTCCTGCCATCGCGCGGTGCGCGAGGGTGAACATGGCGCGGCCGTGAGTGTTGAAGGCGCGGAACGCATAACCCATGTAGAGGTACATCTCCGCGGTTTCCTTGCTGCCGTAGAACTTCTCCATCTGCGCGGCGGGCATGCTGGCGATCGCGACGATGTTCTTGGCAATCTTCTCCTCGGCGGCCGGCTTGAGGCACCACAGCGTGGTATCCCAGTTGCCTGCGTAGTACCGCATCCCCGGCAGGAAGGAGACCTTGCGCGGGAACAGGTTTCCGAGCACCACGGTCCCGGCGA
>NZ_JAVRPS010000095.1:0-7417 GCF_032162105.1 Mycobacterium sp.
ACACCACGTCGGGGTCCGGTGGCGAACCTGCGTCGACGTGCACGCCGGACACGCCCATCGCCACGCCGACACCGCCGTGGTAGCTGTGCTCGAACGCGATGATGGTGCGCCGCCCGGTGGCGTGCCTGCAGGCCCGAAGTGCGACGTCGTTGGCGTCGGAGCCCGCGTGCCCCAGATAGACTCGCCGTTCGCCGCTGCCGGGGACCAGCGCGAGCAGGTCCTCGGCCAGGCCCACCGAATCGGGGTGGACCGCGGACAAGCCGCCGGATCCCGGCGCCGTGCGCACTGCCCGGCTCACCGCCTCGACGACGGCTGGGTGGCCATGGCCGAGGCCGGACGCCGTCCAGGTTGCCGACAGATCGAGCAGCTCGCGCCCGTCGGGCGTGACCAGAGTTGAGCCGTGGCCGGAGACCACCTCCAGCGGGAAGAAGCGCAGCTTCTCGATTCCCGCGATCGCCGCCTCGTCGCGGTCGTACAGCGTGCTCACTCCGCATGCACCGGAGGGGTGTTCGCCAGCTCTGCGGCCAGCGACTCCCCAACGCGCTTCGCAATCCCAGAGGCCGCAATGGCGATCACCAACCCAATGGCGCACCAATACAATCCGAGCAGCGGAGCATCCAACCAGGTCTGCGCACCCTTGACGTTGAACCACAACACCACTGCGATCACCACGGCTCCGAGGGTCGGCAGCACCAGCCCCAGAATCTTGCCCTTGCCGCCGTGCACGTCGGCAAATTTGGGAGCGCCTACGAACCACACTGCCGCTACCTCGACGAGCAGATAGCACACCATCAGGCACACCGAACCTGCGACGGCGAACAGGAAGTAGGTGTTGATCGCATCGTTGCCGGTACCCATGTCGGGCCAGCCAAGAGCGCCGCAGATGAGGACGACCACCAACGCGACCCCGACGACCAGCCAGGTTGCGCGGCGTGGACCACCAGTGCCCTCGTGGATGTGCGCCAACGCCTTCGGGCCGAAGCCGTCGCGCCCGAACGCGTAGAGCATCCGACCGGACGTCGCCGCGCAGGCCAGGTGGCAGCCGAACGCCGACACTATCGCGGTGAAGATGATCAGCAGGCTGAACCACTGGCCGACGTAACTACTGCCCAAGTCCCCCAATGTGTTTCCGGAATTCTGGAACGCGTCGAGCCCGGCCTGGTCGGTTCCGAAACCGACCACCTGGGCGAACATCACGACGACGAACAGCACACCGGTCAGGATCAGTGTCCCGGCCAGCGCTCGCGGGATGTTTCGGCCAGGATCGTCGGTCTCCTCACCCATCGACGCGCACGCCTCGAAACCTGCCCAGGACAGAAAGGCCGCGACGACGGCGCTGAGTACGGCCGAGGCGGACACGCCGTCGAACGAGAACGCGCTGAAGTCAACCCCGGTCGTCGGGGCGCCTCCCTTCGCGAAGATCACCACCACCAGCACGATCATGGACAGGATGCCGACGCCCTCGATGGCGAGCAGGATCTTCGCCAGCAGCCGGATGTCGCGGCCGGACAACAGGAATGAGATGACGGCGCCCACGACGACGACGATCAACCACGGCAGCTGGTAGGGGTGGTCGTTGCCCGCCTGCAGTTCGGCGATGAACGCGTTGACGAACGCGGCGGTCAAGGCCAGGGTCCCGATGGCGAAACCCCAGTAGGCCCCGAGCATCGCGAAGCCGGAGAAGAATCCGACCCGCGGCCCGATGGTGCCGCCGACCAACCCGTACGCCGAGCCTGCGTGGTTGAGGTGGCGGGTCAGCCGGACGAAGCTGTAGCCGACCAGTGACACGCCGATCAGGCCGATCAGGAACACCAGTGGTATGGCCTTGCCGACGGTGCCGATCAGGCCCTGACCGTTTCCTGACATCGCCAGGGTCGGCCCAACCAGGGCGACGGACAGCGCCAACGCCACCCAGAATGGCAAGCGGCGGTGCGGAAGTCGATCGGCTCCCTCGGATTGGCCAGCCGACACGTTGGTACTCATCGATGTCTCCTTACCAGTGGGTCAACAGCTCCAGGCCAGCCGCAGCGCCTGGGTGGTCTCGGCAGGCGGCAGCCCGCCGAACGTCGTCATCTCGTATCGTCGCACCGCGACCAGCGCATCGATGACCTCGGGTGTGATCAGTTCGGCGGCGGTCGCGGAGCCTGCCAGGGCCTCGATCGCGGCGGCTTGTTCGATCGGCAGCGGCGGCGGTGTCGCGCCGGACTTCGACGGATCTTCGGGCACCTCGTCGGGCAGCTCGAGACCGCGCTCGATGCCGCGCAGCGCGCTGCCGAGGAACGCCGCCGCGGCCAGGTACGGGTTGGCACTCGGGTCGATGAGTTTGAGTTCGGCGTTGGCGCCGTGCGGATTTCCCGGGGTCGCCGCGACGAATCGCACCGCGGCTTCCCGGTTCTCCAGACCCCAGCATGCGGCCGCCCCCGCCCAGTTACCTGGCTTGAGACGCAGCGCCGACAGCACCGAACCGGCATATACGCCAAGCAGATCCGGCAGGGTGTCGATGACGCCGGCGATGGCGGATGCGCCTGCCTGCCGCATGCCGTGGGGGCCGTCACCACCGGAGAACAGCGGGCCGTGGCCGTCGGCCAACGACAGGTGCAGGTGCGCGCCGTTGCCCGCGCCGCCGTCGAAGGGCACCGGCGAGAAGGAGATTCGCAGCCCGTGTCGGGCTGCGGTGCGGCCGATCACGATCCGCGCGAGGATCACCGCGTCAGCCGTCGCGACCGGGGTGTCCGGCGCCAGGGAGACCTCGATTTGGTCGTGCCCGTACTCGGTGTGGATCTGTTCGATGCTCAGCCCGGCACGCTCGGCGGCGCCTGCGAGGTCGACGAGGAACGCGGAGCGCTCCAGCGAGGTGCGGATGCCGTAGGGCGACCACGGCGCGGTCGATGCCGGGCCGCCATCGAGGGCGAGCATGGTGCACTCGAGTTCCGCACCGAGCAGGGTAGTCAGGCCGCGGTCGGCGGCAGCCCGTTCGGTGGCGGCCAGGATCGAGCGCACGCAGAGCGGCGCTGGAGTGCCCTGCTGGTCGGTGAGATTGCCTGGTGCCCATCCCACTCCGTCGTCCACCACCCGTACGTCGCCCGGCTCGATGCGGATCCGCTGGTCACCGGCGACGCCGATGGTCGGTGTGAAGGCGATGCCGCTGTCGACGCAGAACACGCTCCACGACGGTGAGACGCCCATGCCGGAGCGCTGGAAGTCGCCGAGCCGGCGAAGCGGCACGTACTTGGCGCGGGTGACGCCAGCCAGATCGGTCACCGAGCCGGCTACGAGTTCCACGCGCTCGGCGCGCAGTTCTTCGATGCGGTCGTCGCTCGACACCGGCATGCATCCTCCTCGTCCGTAGTGAGACGGCAACGTGAGTCTTCGAGGAAAGCTATGTCATAGATGTTTCAGAATGTTTAAATTTCGCAGATCAGGATTGATTCATAAAATATCGGAACGGGAGGATGCCCTCATGTGCCGGCTGCTGGGTGTCGTCTCCACGACACCGATCACCGTCGCCGATGCCGTCGGCGACAAGTTGCTGAAGGACTTCGTCGCGCTCACCAAGGTGCACGGTGACGGCTGGGGTGTCGCGGCCATCGGTGAACGGGGGCAGGATCCGCACGCGAGGGTCTCGGCAGGCAGCGCACTGGAGGATCCCGACTTCACCGCGGTCACTCACGACCAGCGGGCCGTTGCCACTCTGGCGCACCTGCGCTGGGCCACCAATGGGCTTGCGGTGCAGCCGCAGAACTCCCATCCCTTCGTCGCCGACGGTCTGGCCATGGCGCACAACGGCTCCATCAAGCCGATGGGCCCGCTGGACGAGCTTCTCGCACCCGGGATCGCCGCGTCGCTGCGCGGCACCACCGACAGCGAGCGTTATTTCGGATTGATCCGCCAATACCGCCGCACCGCACCGACTCTCGCCGAGGCCGTCCGGCGGGCGGTGGCTCAGCTGCGGCAGATCTACCACGACGCCAGCCTCAACGCGCTCCTCCTCGGCGAGGACCAGGTGATCGTCGTCCACGCGCACGCCAGGAGCACGCTGCTCGATGAGGACATCGAGGAGATCAGTGCCGCGGAGCTGCCCGCCGAGCACCTCGAGGACTACTTCGCGTTGCGGTTGACCCGCCCCGACGACGGCACGCTGGTCGTCGGATCCACCGGCTTCGGCGATCTGGCGTGGGAGCCGTTGCCGCCGGAGTGCGTGGCCGCAATCTCGATGGCCGACTTGTCGATGACGCTGCATCCGCTAGTGACAGAAGCGACGGGATGACGGCCCAGGGCGAGCGAAGCGACGGGAAGATACGGGAGAGCGTGGCGACCCGCGCCAATGCGGCGCTGCCTGGCCTCACTCGCGCGGAACGACGGGTGGGACGCGCGCTGCTCGCCGACTACCCCAGTGCCGGGCTGGCCAGTGCCGCAAGGCTTGCCGAACGCGCCGAGGTCAGCCCGCCCACCGTGCTGCGGTTCGCCCAATCCCTCGGGTATGACGGCTTCACCGACCTGCAGGTCGCGCTGCGCGCCGAGCTGACCGCGCAGTCCAGCGGACCGATCAACCGGCTGCCGGAGGCACCCGCGGCGGGTGGTCTGCTCGATCGGCTGTTGCAGCAGGCCCGCGGCCAGAACGACCGGGCCGTCGAGACGCTGGCCCTGCTACCGGACTCGGCGCTGGAGGCCGCGGTGGCGCTGTTGTCGGATCTCGGCAGGCCGCTCTATCTGTACGGTGGGCGGTTCTCGCACCTGCTGGCGATCCATCTGGCCGCACATCTCGAACAACTGCGTCCTGGCGTGCGGTTGCTCGCCGATCCCAGTGGCCGCGACCTCGGCACGATGATGGAGCTGACGCGCCGGGACGTCGTCGTGGTGTTCGACTACCACCGGTATCAACGCAGCTCGGCAGACCTGGCCGCCAGCGTGCACCGTGCCGGTGCCACCGTCCTGCTGATCACCGACGACCTCGCGTGTCCGGTGGCGCCCGACGCCGAGGTGGTGCTCGCCGCGTCGAGCACCGTGGGCACGGTGTACCAGAGCATGGCGGCGGGCTTCCTGCTTACCGAACTTCTCATCCCCCTGGTCATGGATGCCATCGGCGAACCCGCGATCACCCGCATGGCCTTGTGGGAGGAGCAGCGCCGAGCCGAACTCTTGCCCTGAGCGACCCTTTGCGGGCGTCGCGGGGCTCGGGGAGGCGGCCATTGCTTACCCTGAACCAATGGCCGGAGGGACGAAGCGCTTACCGCGCGCTGTGCGTGAGCAGCAGATGCTCGACGCCGCGGTACAGATGTTCTCGGTGAACGGCTACCACGAGACCTCGATGGACGCGATCGCCGCGCAGGCCGAGATCTCCAAGCCGATGCTCTACCTCTATTACGGGTCAAAGGAGGAGTTGTTCGGCGCGTGCCTGAACCGCGAACTGGGTCGCTTCGTCGACGTGGTGCGCGCCGACATCGACTTCACCCAGAGCCCGAAGGAACTGCTGCGCAACGCCGTGGTGTCGTTCCTGAGCTACATCGACGCCAACCGGGCGTCGTGGATGGTGCTCTACACCCAGGCCACCAGTTCGCAGGCGTTCGCCCACACCGTGCGGGAGGGTCGCGAGCGGATCATCGACCTGGTCGGCAGGCTGCTGCTCTCGGGCACCCGGCACCCCGAGCCGGACACCGACTTCGACATGATGGCCGTCGCGCTGGTGGGCGCGGGCGAGGCGGTGGCCACTCGGGTGAGCACCGGCGACGCCGACGTCAACGAGGCCGCCGAGTTGATGATCAACCTGTTCTGGCGGGGTTTGAAGGGCAGGCCGACCGATGCCGCCGGCGCTGGGGGTCCCCCCGCTTGTGGGGGAGAGCGTAGCGATTCGGAGATCGAGGCTCGGCGGGCGGGAGCGTAGCGCGAAGCGGTGTTTACCGATATATTGACATTGACGTAAATAAAATTCATGGTGTACGGGTGACGGTCGGCGCGGCGATCGGGGTGTTCGTCGCGTCGACCTTCGTTTTCGTTATCCGCGCGGGTGCCCAGCCGGTCGCGCGGATACGGCAGCGCTGCGGGTAATCGGAAGAATATGGCGACGGGCGTAGTCGGCCACCTCGGCCTTGCTCTGCAAGGTCGGTCCCGAATGGGGTGCCAGCAGCAGCGAGTGCGCGATCCGTACCAGCACCTCCGCGAGTGCGACCGGGTCGGCGATGGTGAGGCCGTCGGCTTTGGCCGCTCGTCGCATGTTCTCCGCGCCGAAGGCGATCGCCATGTCCATGGACGGACCCGCGGCCGTGGTCAAGAAGGGCAGCACCACTTCCGGTTCGGTCGCCAGTTCCCGCGCCATGAGTGGGTGGCTACGGACGCACCACAAGATTCCGGTGAAGCCGCAGACGACCTTGTCGTCGAAGGAGTCCAGCTGCCGAGCTTCCTCGTACACGTCGGTGAAGAGCCGTCTGAACTCGGTCATCACGGCGGTGAGGAGCAGCTCGTTCTTTGCTGGCCAGCGCCGGTACACCGTCATGTGAGACACGCCTGCGTACTTGGCGACCTGCTCGACGGTCGCGCGCTTCACACCGAAGTCGACAAGAACCCGCAGGGCCGCGTCGAGAATCGCGACTCCTGTGCGGTCGGGCTCTTGATCGTCGGCCAATGCCGTGGTCCTTCGGTAGTTAGTGTGTTACGCGATTGCTAACAGGGAGTATGGCACGGCGGTTGCGTCGTTCCGACGACACGCACCGGTGGCGGACACGAGTGTCGCGGCCGCCAGAATTCCGATTCCTGACCGGGCGAGGTTGACGGCACCGTTGTTATGCTGTTACTAGTAACTTAACATGAGCACGTTCTGGGTCGGGGAGGACCGAATGCGATCACGGTTGATGAACCAGCTCACTCGCGGCACGCGGCCGACGGGCGGGCGGGCGTGACAACCTTGATCCGAGATCGCTTCGCCGTAGGCGTGGTGGCCGCCATGATCGCAATCATTGGAGTGGTCGCCTTCTACTATCCGATTCACCTCCGCGACTACGACCCCTGGGGCATGCAGATTCCTTGCGGCACCGCGGTGGCGCCGGATGCCGACCAGGCGGTCGAAGCCGACATGTACACCGCGAACCCGCCACCTCGGGCGAGCGCATCGGGGCCCACGCAGTATGCGGCGGAATGCAACCGGGCCGTATGGATTCGCCGGGGCTGGGCGGTTCCGCTCACGCTGGCCGGTCTGGCGCTGGTGGCAGTGGTTGCGATGGGACGCTGGCCCGCGCCCCGCGACGCAGTATCCAAGGATTGAGCTACAGCGTGTCACAGTGGAATCCACTGGTGTGCAACGGCTTCTGACCAACTGCCTGTTGCCGCCGCTGATTGACACCGTCGTTCTCGTGGTGGCCTTCGGCTATCTGGTGGCGCTGTCGTGGCAGATGACGGTCGCCGCGCTCGTCCTCACGCCGTTGGC
>NZ_JAVRPS010000096.1:0-10822 GCF_032162105.1 Mycobacterium sp.
CTGCGATAGAGGATCGAGGAGAAAAAATGATCGAGCTGGACGGGACCGGCAGGGTTGGCGACGTCGTGACGCTCGCCGACGGACGCGATCAGGTCTCGGTCTCCGCGACGGTCGCCTCGACCATCGCGCACGTGTACGACCAGGCAGCCGACCTGAGCACGCGCTACCCCACCTACGGGCGCACCACCGGTGTCGGCGCGAATCGCAGCACCCCGGTTCTGTCCAGCGACCAGAGCTACGGGATGCGCCTCCTGCGCAGCCACGCGGCCGACGCAGGCGATCCACTCGACGACAGGACGGTCCGGGCGATGCTCGCGGCGCGCCTCATGCAACTCTGCGTTCCCGGCGCTGGACTCGACCCGGCGATCCTGGACGGGCTTGTCCGAATGCTCAACCAGAACGCGCTGCCGGAGCTGCTCCATTACGCATCGATCGGCACGGGTGACCTGGCGGCTCTCGCCGGAACCGCGCTGACGTTGATCGGTGAGAGGCCGGCCACCAACCCGTTGACTCCGATGGATCCGTGGGGGGCCGACAGTGCGCTGCCCTTCATGAGCAGCAGCGCGCTGACCGTCGGCCGTAGTTGTCTCGCAGTGGCTGAACTGGCCAGACTCGAACGGGCATCGAGCGTGATCTACATGCTCAGCTTCCTCGCGCTCGACGGAAACCCATCGGCGTTCTCGGCGGCAGCCGCACGGGCCGCGGCCGCACCGCAGGTGGATGTGGTCGCTTCCCGATTGCGGGAGTTGTTCGCTGGCGCTGGGCATCGAGATCACAGCCCGGCACGCATCCAGGATCCGTACGGGTTGCGGGTCTACCCGGTCGCCCAGGCAAGTGCCGTCGCAACGCTGACTTCGCTTGCCGGGCAGCTGGAGCGGACGCTGAACACGGCGCAGGAGAATCCACTGTTCGATCCGGAGGGTGACCAGGTAGTCCATCACGGTGCCTTCTACCAGGCGTCCTTGTCACTCGAACTCGACGGCACCACGTTGGCGATGGCTCTGACCGCGCCGATCACCCATTCCCGAATCCGAATGCTCAACGACCCGGAGACCAACGGCAGCAATGCCTTTCTGGCCGCCGCCCAAGACGGATCGTCCGGCCTGATGATGGTCGAGTACGTCGCCGCGGGTGCAATCGCCGAAATCCGCGCGGCGGCGCAACCCGCCTCCGTCGGCACGCTCGTGCTGTCGAGGGGCATGGAGGAGGACGCCACCTTCGCCTCCCAGAGCGCGCTTCAACTCGAACGGTCGGTGGCTGCCTACCGGGTCCTGCTGTGTTGCGAACTGGTCGGGGCGGTACGCCTGCTGCGGCAACGTGGTCTGCACGACCGCTTCACAGGTGTCGCCGGCCAAGCCGTCGCGCTGGCCGCAGACCTGCCCTGGAACGACGACGACCGGGATCTCCGTGGCGACCTCGCGGCAGCGGGGGTGCTTCTCGACGACCTCGGCAGGCTCCTACCCGATGCCTGACGACGTCAGGCCAGCGGGCCGGTAACCGATTCCGCGGCGGCGACCAGTGATCCGTCGTGCGCGAGGTCGACGACCGCAGCGATCTCGGGTGCGAGGTGTCGGTCGGCGCCGGGGCCTGCGACCCGTGAGCGGACGGCGGCGATGACCGCGCCGGTAGCCGGTGCGGGCAGCAGCGGTGCGCGCATGTCGATGCCTCGGGCCGCGGTGAGCACCTCGATGGCGAGTACCCGGGTGAGGCCGTCGATCGCCCTGCGCAGTTTGCGGGCCGCCGACCAGCCCATGGATACGTGGTCCTCCTGCATCGCCGACGAGGGAATCGAGTCGACGCTGGCGGGGCTGGCCAAGCGTTTGAGCTCGGAAACGATTGCGGCCTGGGTGTACTGGGCGATCATATGGCCGCTGTCGACGCCAGGGTCGTCGGCGAGGAACGCGTTGAGCCCGTGATTGCGGGAGGCGTCCAGGAACCGGTCGGTACGTCGTTCACTGATGCTGGCCAGATCGGCGACGACGATGGCGAGGAAGTCCAATGCGTAGGCGACCGGTGCTCCGTGAAAGTTCCCGTTCGATTCAACCCCGTCGTCGGTGACGACGGGATTGTCGATGATGCTGGCCAGTTCCCAGTTCGCGACGTTGCGGGTATGCGCGACGGTGTCGCGTGCGGCGCCTGCGACCTGCGGTGCGCACCGCAGTGAGTAGGCGTCCTGGACCAGCGGGCAATCCGGTCCACTGTGGCTGGCGACGATCGGTGAGCCGGCGAGGATTCGGGTCATGTTCGCCGCGGCGACGGCTTGGCCGGGTTGAGGCCGCAGGGCCTGCAGGTGCGCCGCGAAGACCTTGTCGGAACCGAGCAGCCCTTCGACGCTCATCGACGCCGATACGTCGGCCAGTACGAGCAGCCGGTCCAGGTCGGTCAACGCCAAGACCAGTTGTCCGAGCATGCCGTCGGTGCCGTTGATGAGGGCGAGGCCCTCCTTCTCGGCGAATACGATCGGTTCGATGCCATGTGCGGTCAGAGCTTCCGCGGCAGGCACCAGCGCGCCGTCGACGGTGCGGACGTGGCCTTCGCCCATGATCGCGAGGGCCACGTGCGCGAGGGGTGCGAGGTCGCCGGAGCAGCCCAGGCTGCCGTACTCGTAGACCACCGGTGTCAGCCCGGCTGTGAGCAGGCCCGCGTAGGCCTGCGCAACTTCGGGCCGGATACCGGTGCGGCCGGTGGTCAGGGTCGACAATCTCAGCAGCATCATCGCGCGGATCACCTCGCGCTCGACCTCAGCACCCGATCCCGCGGCATGGGAGCGAATGAGGCTGCGTTGCAGCTTGGTTCGAAGCTCGAGCGGAATGTGGCGGGTTGCCAGGGCGCCGAACCCGGTGGAAATGCCGTACACCGGGACCGGGTCGTCGGCGAGCGCCTCGATGCGGGTACGACTCGCAGCCATGGCGGCCAGGGCGTCGTCTCCGATCGTCACGGGGGCGTTGCCGCGCGCCACGAGCACGACGTCTTCCATGGTGGTCGGGGCGATACCAACGACGACGGGTGCCAAGAGGGCTGATTCGGCCATTCGATGATTGTGCACGCCGCCCATTAGGTTGGACGACGGACCATCGACAGGAGATCTGATGCGGCGCAGTCTGCAATTCGGTGCCCTCGTTGCCAGCGCGCTGGTGATGGTCTCGTGCGGCTTCAACACCAGGGACGCCGGCGGCACCAGCCCCGCCACGGGAACCGCTGCAACGACCGCCGCGCCTCCCGCCATCGTGAGTCCCGAACTTCTCGACGTCGGCACCTACCCGACCGTGCCCCGTCCGCCGCTGGGCGCCGCGGGTGATCCCACCGCAGGGGCGGTCGCCGACGCGAAACAGATGGCCAACTTCGTCGTCGGCCCATGGGACGTCGACCAAAGCCTGATCAGCCCGTATCTCGACAGCTTCTATTTGATCAGCAATGTCGCCGCACTATTGCAGCTCGGGCCGGAAGCCGTTGCGGGTGCCGCGGGTCGGCATGGCCTGATCAACGGGTTCGCCTCGGAACGGCAGGCGCCCGACAAGAGCGCGATGGTGAACGCGGTGTTGCGGTTCGCCGATCCGGCCGCGGCCGCGGCGGCCAGCACCGACATGGGCGATGCTGCCACGAAGCAGCCGATCCAGGGTTCCACGCCGACGGGCGCGGCCATCCCCGGACATCCCGAGGCGGTCGCCTCCACCTACCCGTTCACCCCACACGGGTCGGACCGGACCTGGGCGACGATCCGGTCGTTCACGGCGCACGGGCCCTACGTGCTCATGCAGTTCGTCCAGTCCGTCGACGGCTTCGATCCCGCCGCTGCGCTGGTCGCCAAGGCCATCGACGCTCAGGGCCCGTCGATAGATCAATTCAAGCCCGCAGACCCTGGCGCCCTTGCCTCAGTCCCGTTGGACCCCACCGGATTGCTGGCCAAGACCCTGCCGCCGACGTCCGCCGTCGGCAGCGCGAAGAACGCCGTCTACGACACTCGCGGTGCCGCGCACTTTCAGAGCGATCCGATCGCTTCGACGACCCTGTTCAAGGACACCGGGGTATCGGAGGTGGCGATGGCCAAGACGAACGTCTACCAAACCAAGGATGCGTACGGCGCGGTGGCCGTCACCGACTCGTTCGGCCAAGAGGTTTCTGCAGAAGGCACCAAACCCGCGGACCCGGTGCTCGCCCTTCCGGACAGTCACTGCATGGCGTTTCCGAAGGGGTTCTACTGCGTCGCGGCGGCTGGGCGGTATGCGATCGAGGCCAGAGGTGAGCAGTTGCGCGACACGCAGCAACAGGTGGCCGCCCAGTACGTGATGCTCACCGCCCGCTGAGCGCCGAACGGGGAGCAATAGTCGGGTAGTCCACTACGCGTGTGCGCGAACCCGGTGCGCAACACGATGGGTTTGGCGGAAGCGACCCATCGGGGGCCGCGACTACTCGACAGGACGATCGATGATCACAGGTATGCAATCACGGATCATTTGGGCTCACGACAGCGGCACGACTGCCGAGGTGAACATCCCCGCACAGGGAGCCATGGCCCAGATCACTCTCGGCCAGGCAGACGGTGAGGGACTGTGCAATTCGGGCATCCGCGCCTTCCGCACTAGGCCGAATCCGGCAGGGCCCGACACTGTCACCGATTTCGGCGACAACTTCTACAACTGGCCCAATTCGGTGTTCGACACGAACCTCAGCAGCGTCACCTTCGCGCTGGCGCTTGGCCAGCGTCAAGAAGGCACCGGCGTGTGCAACTTCTTCTTCTGGAGGCCATGATGATGTTTCCCAGCTCAACCGTCGGCGCCGGCGATGACGTCGAATCCCACTACGCCTGCATTGTCTACGATCAGGAGACCGGCGGAATCCATCACGTCCATCACGTCATCAATCTCGTTGGCGCAGAAGCTCCGACCCACGAAGAGATGACACAGCGCGCTCACGCCAACGCGCCAAGCGACCGACGTTCGGGCCTGACCGTCGTGGTCGTCGAAGGTGACCAGATCGAACGGGGTAAGTCGTACCGCGTCGACCACACCACCAAAGCGCTGGTGATCGAGCGGGATCGAACCACCAGCTGAACGGTGCTCACCCTGCGCTAGCTGCGACGGCCAAGGCCCGCGCGGCTTTACGGACGAGCACGGAATCGGACCAGCGATCGGGTAAGTGCAAGGTCAACGCCAAACGGGTACCGGCAACGGCGCAGGCGAGCTGTCGCCCGGTCTGGGCGGAATGCGATTCGTAAACACCCTTGCGCTGTTTGCGCCTGAGGGCGAGGGTGTCGTCCACCTGTTCATCGTTGATGCCGAGGTGGTCGGCGGCCACCCGAACCAGCTCCGTGGCTTCGGACAGTGGTACCGACGACAGGATGGCGATCGCTCCCGCGGTGTCGGTGGCGTTCGTGCGTTGACCGGGACGTGGGGTCAGGGGGAGTGGGCGTCGGCCCTGGCGGACATCCAGGCAAATGATCTGGTTGCCAAAGAGTTTGACGACGGAGATGGTGTGTCCGTCGAGGTCGGGCGTGCGTCCGCAGGCACGGAAGAGCCGGTCCACTGCCGCATCCGGGTCGGACAGGGCGGCCCAGCGCGCCCCGGTGTGTAGGTGACCGTCCATGCTGCGCCTGATCAGACCTTCGTCTTCAAGGGCCCCAACGAGGTCGGCGATCGAGCTCTTGGCCAGTCCGAGTGCGCCGCTCAGCGCCGTCGGTGTGTCCGCGTCTCCGAATGAAATCGCGTCGAGGATTCGAGCGCCGCGATGCACGGCGGGCGTACGCGGTCCGTCTATCCCCACGGCTGATACTCCTGGACGTTCTGGGCGTCGAGCAGTCGGGGCTGGATGTAATGCGATTGCCGCACCACGCCGATGCCGCCGTGCAGGGCACTTCCGATCTCGATGGCCGCTCGCACCAGCGCCATCGGGTCCTGTGTGGCGGTGGCGACAATTGGCCCCCCAGCACGGATCTGGTCGACGGCGCCCTGGGCCCCATCGACTGCGACGATCGGTACGAACAGGTTGCGGCGGGCCAGCACGCTCGAGATGCCAATGGCGATCTGGTCGTTGGCGGCGAAGAATCCGTCCACAGTGGGGTGGGTGGCAAGGATCTCCTCGGCGGCCCTCTGCCCGGAGAGCGCGTCCAGCTCGCCTCGGCTGGTTACCACCGCGGTCAATTGGGGGTATGCGGCGATTGCTCCGAGGAACCCGGCCACCCGGTCGGCGTTGGCGGTGATCGAGATTCCGCCGACGACGGCGATCCGACCGTGTCCTGAAAGTGCTTTCGCCAGTGCCGTTCCGGCCAGTGAGCCGGCCTTCGTGTTGTCCGTCGCAACGACCGCGTCGGCGCCACTGACGGCTGAACCGATCGCAACGACAGGGATCCGGGCGGTGTGCGCTTCGGCGCACGCGGCTTCGAGCCCTTCCGACACCACCGGCTCGACCAGTATCAGATCGACGTCGGCCGAGACGAACTCGCGGATCTGTTGGGACTGGCGTTCCTTGTCCTCCTTGGCGCACCGCAGGTCGAGGTTGGCGCCGAGCCGGGTCGCTTCTGCTCGCACGGTTCTGATCTCGGCCAGGAAGAAGCTCTCGTCGACCGGGTAGCTGAACCCGATGTCGTGTAGCGGCCGGCTGTGCGCCCTGGCCGCCGAGCCGAACTCGAAGACTCGTGGGCCCAGCGCGTAGGTGCCGTCCACTCCGCGGACCAGCACGTGTTCCTCGGTCAGCGCGTGGCAAATCCCCATCACACTGCTTTTCGGAAACCCGGTCAACTGAGCTAGTTCAGCCAGCGGCATCGGACGTCCGGCGTCGCAAATGCTCTGCAGCACTGTCGCCGTGCGGATGAGAGCGGGCACCCTGCCGCCGCGCCGCGGGTAGGGCTCAGAAGCGATCCTTGGGGCCGGCACCAGGGTCAGAATAGTCGACCCGCAACCGTTCGCCACGTCGAACCTGCCCCGATGGTCGTTTCATTGATCGGTATATGACGCGAAAAATGAAATGCCAAGCAGTGTCGAGACTGTTGACAACATCACACCCACCTGCCTAATGTGATGTTTCATTACCCGGTGTGTAGTACGAAATATGAAACGCCCGATAAGTCCCCGGGTGTCCGCCTCGCCGAATTCGATCTGGTGAGGCGCACGTAGTCGATGTCGTCCGGGCACGGACACGTGGTCCCAATCCAGTTCGGAGGAGAAGTCGATGAAGATTTCCCAGCGCGTTGTCGGCTGTTTATGTGTCGCGTTGGCGGTCACCATGATCGCCGGCGGGTGCACCAAGAAGAACGAGAACGGCACGTCAACCGGAGGCAGCGCCTCCTCCGGAGGCAAAGTCAAAGTCGCCTTCGTCCCGAAACTGCAGGGATCCCCGTACTTCGAAGCGATGGACGCCGGCGCAAAGCAGGCCGCAACGGCTCTCGGTGACATCGAGTGGCTCTACCAGGGCCCGACCTCGGCCGATGCCGCCGCACAGGCGCAGGTCGTGCGGTCCTTCATCCAGCAGAAGGTCGACGTGCTGGTGATCGCACCCAACGACCCCGACTCGATGGCACCGCTGATGAAGGAAGCGCAGGCCGCCGGCATCAAAGTCATGACCGCCGACACCGACGCTCCCAATTCGGTCCGCGAAGCATTCGTCAACCAGGCCACCGCGGAGGGAATCGGGAATACCACCGCGGAGACCCTCATGACAGCGATGGGCGGAAAGGGCAAGTGGGCCATCGTGTCCTGCGGTGAAACGGCCGAGAACCTGAACTCCTGGATCGCCGCGGAGAAGGCGTACGTGTCTCAGAAGTATCCCGAGGCCGAACTCATCGATGTCGTGTACTCCGGTGAGGACCAGGCCAAGGGAACGCAGATGGCCACCGACCTGATGAGCGCGCACCCCGATTTGACCGGTCTCATCGGGCAGTGCACCACCTCGGCCGTCGGCGTCGCTCAGGCGGTCAAGGACGCCGGGAAGATCGGGCAGGTCTTCACCGTTGGGATCGGCACCCCGAAGTCGATGAAGCCATACCTGGCCGACGGATCCTCATCCGGCTCGATCCTCTGGAATGTCCAGAACCTCGGCTACCTCACGGCGTGGGCAGGCGAGCAGCTCGCCGCCGGAAAGGCCTTCGCCCCGACCAACAAGGTCAACGACGACCTGCCTGCCGTGAAATGGGATGAGGCCAGCAAGACCCTGGTGCTCGGTGATCCCTTGCTCATCACGACCAAAAACGTGGACCAGTTCAACTACTGATCGATCACCAGCATCATTGGAGATGCCTTGTCGAACACACGACTGAGCCTCACCGGGATCGTCAAGAGCTACGCCGCTGTCAAGGCAATCAGGCACGCCGACTTCGAACTCCAGCCGGGACAAGTTCACGCACTGGTCGGGGAGAACGGAGCCGGCAAATCCACGCTGATCAAAATCATCTCCGGCGCCGTCACCCCCGACGCAGGCAGCATCACCTACGACGGGCAGCCGCTGACGATTACCTCGACCGTCGATGCGATCGATCTGGGCATCGCCACCGTCTACCAGGAACCGCAACTGTTCGCCGAACTTACCGTCGCCGAGAACATCTTCCTCGGCCGTGAGATCGTCAAAAGGGGACGAGTGGACTGGGCTGCGCAGAACGAAAGAGTGGTCGGACTCCTCGACACGCTTGATCTACCGCCGGAACTCGCCACCGTCACGGTTGGCAACCTGTCGGTGGCCACTCAACAGCAAGTGTCGATCGCCAAAGCACTGGCAGGCAAGCCCGGTGTCCTGATCCTGGACGAACCCTCCGCCATCCTCACCGACGCCGAAATCGACGTCCTCTTCAGCGTCATCCGCAAACTCGCCGATGAAGGCGTTGCCGTCATCTACATCTCCCACCGACTCGACGAACTGATCAAGATCGCCGACCAGGTGACCGTCATGCGCGATGGCAGCACGATCGGCACTTACCCCATCGGGGAACTCTCGGTGCGTCGGATGGCTGAACTCATGGTGGGAGAGGCGCTTTCAGACGAACGCAGTCCGCGCGCAGTACCAGACGGGCCACCGGTCCTTGAACTGAAATCACTCGCGCGGGTCGGCCACTTCGATGACGTGAGCCTGCAATTGCGGGCCGGTGAGATCCTCGGCCTCTACGGCCTGATCGGTTCCGGCGTCGCTGAGATCGCCGAATGCATCCACGGCCTCGCAAGAGCCAGCGGCGGGGAGATCGTGCTCCAGGGACAGACTGTCACTCCTCGCACGCCGCGGCAGGCTGGGGAGGCGGGTATCGCGCTGCTGCCCGCCAACCGCAAGACCGAAGGCATGTTCTCGTTCCAGTCGATCGCATTCAACATCTCGGTCGGGCATCTCCCTCGCCTCTCATTCGGCCGGGCATTCGTGGACAGGCGCAAAGAACACACCGTGGCCAAAGACCTGATGAAGCGACTGGCGGTGAAGGCGCCGGACGAAAACTACGCCGTCGGCAACCTTTCCGGCGGCAACGCCCAGAAGGTCATGCTCGCCCGGCAACTCGTCGAGCGGCCCAAACTGCTCCTCCTCGCCGAACCGACCCAGGGGGTGGACATCGGAGCCAAGGAGGAAATCCACCGCATCATCGCCGATCTCGCTGCCAACGGCACGGCGGTCCTGATCGTGACCTCCGACCTTCAGGAGGCGCTACGGATCACCGACCGGCTCCTGGTCGTGCGCGCGGGAACGATCACCGCGGAGTTCGGGCCCGACGCAAGACAAGTCGATGTGCTCGCTGCGGCCGCGGGCGACGCCGGAGAGGCGGGCCCAGCAGCATGAGCATCACCGTCGATCCCAATGCCGCCCCCACCGCACCACCGGTCCGGGGCCGAGGCCGCGTGTTGCCTGCACCCGTGACGCCGGCCGAGATCGTCCTCGTCTTGGTGCTTGTCGTGCTCTGGGCCGCACTGGCTTTCGCCACCCCGGCCTTCCTCACGGCCGGCTCGATCATCCCGTTGCTGGTCGAAGTGGCCCCGGTGGCGCTGATCGGCATCGGCATGACGTTCGTGATCATCGCCGGTGGCATCGACGTGTCCGTCGGCGGCGCGATCATGGTGTGTTCGGTCGTGACCGCCAAGCTCATGCGCGATCACGGCCTGCCGCTCATCCTGTGCGTGGTGGTGGCGATTGCCACCGGCGCGGTGCTCGGTCTGATGAATGGGTTGCTCATCGCCTACGGACGCGTGCACGCCATCATCATCACCTTCGGCACCGCGAACGTGTTCCTGTTCATCGGCCTCCAGATCTTCGGCTCACAGCCCGTCAGCGGCATGCCGAACACCCTGGCCTGGTTCGGCCGTGGCGTCGACGGTCAAACCCTCGGATTGCCGCACAGCTTCGCCATCACGGTCCTGCTCGCCGCCGTCGCCTGGTGGTACCTGCGGCACACCGCAGGCGGTCGTCATTTCCTCGGCATCGGAGGAGACGCCGTCGCCGCCCGCCTCGCCGGAATCAGGGTGCAGCGCCGGGTCCTGCTGACCTACGTGATCACCGGCGTACTGATCGGACTGGCCTCGATCTTCACCCTGGCCAAGGGCACCTCGAGCCTGGACCAATCCGTCGGAAACGGACAAGAACTGGCCGTCATCGCCGCAGTGGTGATCGGCGGTACGTCGATCATGGGCGGCCGCGGGTCCGTGCTCGGCACCCTCCTCGGTGCGCTTCTGGTCCAAACCGTGAAATCCGGTGTCACCCAACTCGGCTGGCCCTCACAACTGTCCGACCTCTTCGTCGGAATCTTCATCGTCCTCGCTGTCGGAACCGATCTACTGCGCCAACGCGCGAGGAGGTCGGCGTGAGCTTGGACACCGCCTCGCCCATCACCGAGAAACCTGCTGCCCGGCCGCTGGCAAACCGGATC
>NZ_JAVRPS010000097.1:0-9430 GCF_032162105.1 Mycobacterium sp.
TGAAGACCTTGTACTTCTCGAACAGGGCCAGCGACTCGGGCTTGATCAGCTCGGGCAGCGCGTCGAGCGTCGTCTTCAGGTTCGGCAGCCCACGCTCGGCCGCCTCGATCTGCCAGTTGTCGGAGTATCCGTCGCCGTTGAACACCACCGCGCCGTGCTCGGTGATGATCTCGGTGAGCAATGTCTGCACCGCCTTGTCGAAGTCCTCGCCGTCGGCGACGGCCTTCTCCAGCACGGTGGCCATGTAGTCCAGCGAATCCGCCATGATCGTGTTGATCATCACCATCGGCACCGCGACGGTCTGACCCGAACCCGGCGCGCGGAACTCGAAGCGGTTGCCGGTGAACGCGAACGGGCTGGTGCGGTTGCGGTCGCCCGGATCGGTGGGCAGGTGCGGCAGGGTATCGACACCGATGATCATGGTGCCCTTGCCCTTTGACGACGTCGCCGCACCCTTGGCGATCTGCTCGAAGACGTCGGCCAGCTGATCGCCGAGGAAGATCGAGATGATCGCCGGCGGAGCCTCGTTGGCGCCGAGACGGTGGTCATTGGTCGCGGAGGCGACCGACACCCGGAGCAGGCCGGCGTACTTGTGCACGGCCCGGATGACGGCGGCGCAGAACACCAGGAACTGCGCGTTCTCGTGCGGCGTGTCCCCCGGCACCAGCAGGCTGCCCAGTTCGGCGTTGCCCAGCGAGAAGTTCACGTGCTTGCCCGAGCCGTTGACACCGGCGAAGGGCTTCTCGTGGAAGAGGCACTCCATGCCGTGCTTCTTGGCGATCGTCTTGAAGGTCGTCATCAGTAGCTGCTGGTGATCGGAGGCGATGTTGGCCCGCTCGAACATCGGGGCGATCTCGAACTGGCCGGGCGCGACCTCGTTGTGCCGCGTCTTGGCCGGGATGCCGAGCTTGAACAGCTCACGCTCGGTGTCCATCATGAAGCCAAGCACTCGCTCCGGCACGGCGCCGAAGTAATGGTCGTCGAACTCCTGCCCCTTGGGCGGCTTGGCGCCGAACAGCGTGCGGCCGGCATTGATCAGATCGGGCCGGGCCAGGAAGAAGTGCCGGTCGACCAGGAAGTACTCCTGCTCGGGTCCGCAGAACGACACCACCTTGTCGGGGTTGATGTGTCCGAATAGCGCCAGGATGCGTTCGGCGTGGGCACCCATCGCCTGCTGGCTGCGCAGCAACGGCGTCTTGTGGTCGAGCGCCTCGCCGGTCATCGAGACGAACACCGTCGGGATGCACAGCGTGTTGCCGTTCGGGTTCTCCAGGATGTAGGCCGGGCTGGTGACGTCCCAGCCGGTGTAACCGCGGGCCTCGAAGGTGTTCCGCAGTCCGCCGGACGGGAAGCTGGACGCATCGGGCTCGCCCTGGATCAGGACCTTGCCCGCGAACTCGGCCAGCGTCGCACCGTCGGAGACGGGCTCGAGGAAGCTGTCGTGCTTCTCGGCCGTCAGACCGGTCAACGGGTAGAAGACGTGCGCGTAGTGGGTGGCACCCTTCTCCAGCGCCCAGTCCTTCATGACCGCGGCGACCGCGTCGGCGATCGCCGGGTCCAGTTTGGCGCCCTTCTCGATCGTGGCAACGACGGACTTGTAGACCGACTTGGGCAGCCGCAACTGCATCTCGGCCTTGGTGAAGACGTTCGAACCGAAGATCTCGCCGGGCGCCTCGGCGGGGTCGAAGCTGATCGCCGGAGGCACGTACGCCTCAACGTTGTTGATCGCTTGCAGACGGACTGCGTTTCCGCTCAATGGAGTTCCTATCGCCGCATGCGTCCGCAACCGTTTCGCGGACCTAGACCGGCCAACATTAGGAGCGTGAAGTTCCGGGACTGTTACGCGCGCGTCACCGCCAGAATGCGTGTACTCGGCAAACTGCCGGACCACTCAGAGCAAGGGCAACGTCTGCAGTCCGCAATGCGCTGCGATGACCTCGAAGTCGCGGTCGCGGCGCGCCACCCGCTGATCGAGTCGGATCGCCATCGCTGCCACTAGGCAATCGATCATGCTGTGCACCGTCTGGCCGTGCCGCCTGCACTCCCGGCGAGGTATCGACGAGCACTTACTCGGGTTGGCGGTCGGCGAGCATAGGGTCGGCGTCCGAGAATGATTCGATCTCGTCGTTGGTGTAGTCGAACCCCGTGCCCCGCATCGCGAGCACTTCCTCGCGGGACCCTCGCTCACCGGCGAGTCGGCGTAGCGCGAGATCGACGGCGCTTCGCTTGGAATCGAGTCTGTACATCTTCATGACGACGGCGACCAGTTCGTCGTCGATGTCGATGTTCGTTCGCGCCTCTACACTGTCTTACACCTCGAGGTGTATGTGGGTGGCACTCGTCGCGGACCTGGGCGCGCTGGCTTAGATTGGACCCATGACCAGCCGCCGAGATCCCGACCGTGACGTCGACGCAGGCTTCGACGAGCACGCAACCGTGATCTCCGGGCCGGAGCACGAGGCGGCCGGGGTGAAGGCCGTGATGGTGTCGCTGCACCGCGGGTTGGAGCAGATGGGTCCGGTGCGCACCGCGGCCACGTTGTCGCGGCTGAACCAGCGGCACGGGTTCGACTGCCCGGGGTGTGCGTGGCCCGAGGAGCCGGGCGGCCGCAAGCTGGCCGAGTTCTGCGAGAACGGCGCCAAGGCCGTTGCGGAGGAGGCCACCAAGCGCCGGGTCACCCCGGAGTTCTTCGCGCGGCACTCGGTGGACGAACTCGCCGAGCAGCCCGAGTACTGGCTGTCGCAACAGGGCCGGTTGACCCATCCCATGGTGCTGGCGCCCGGCGACACGCACTACCGGCCGGTCGAGTGGGACGACGCCTACCGGCTGATCGCCGACGAGCTACGCAGCCTGGACAACCCGGACGAGGCGTTGTTCTACACGTCGGGCCGCACCAGCAACGAGGCCGCGTTCCTGTACCAGCTGCTGGTCCGCAGCTTCGGCACCAACAACCTGCCCGACTGCTCCAACATGTGCCACGAGTCGTCGGGGACGGCGCTGTCGGAGTCGATCGGCGTGGCCAAGGGCTCGGTGACGGTCGAGGACATCGTGCACGCCGACTGCATCCTGATCGCCGGACAGAACCCGGGTACCAACCACCCGCGGATGCTGTCGGTGTTGGAGAAGGCGAAGGCGGGCGGCGCGAAGATCATCGCGGTCAACCCGCTGCCCGAGGCTGGGCTGATGCGGTTCAAGGATCCGCAGAAGGTGAATGGGGTGGTGGGCCACGGAGTCCCCATCGCCGACGAGTTCGTCCAGATCCGCCTCGGCGGCGACATGGCGTTGTTCGCGGGGCTGGGCCGGCTGCTGCTCGAAGCAGAGGACCGCAACCCGGGTTCGGTGCTCGACCGTGCCTTCATCGCCGACCATTGCGCCGGGTTCGACGAGTACGAGAAGCAGGCCCGCGCAGTCGATCTGGACACCGTGCTGGAGGCGACCGGCATGGACCGCGAGCAGCTCGAGCGCGTGGCGCAGATGCTCATCACCTCGCAGCGGACGGTGTTCTGCTGGGCGATGGGACTGACCCAGCACCGGCACGCGGTGGCCACCATCGGCGAGGCCACCAACCTGCTGCTGATGCGCGGCATGATCGGCAAGCCGGGCGCGGGCGTGTGTCCGGTCCGCGGGCACTCGAACGTGCAGGGCGACCGGACCATGGGCATCTGGGAGCAGATGCCCGAGGAGTTCCTGGCCGCACTGGACACCCGGTTCGGCATCACCAGTCCGCGTACGCACGGCCACGACGTCGTCAACGCGATCCGGGCGATGCGCGACGGGCACGGCAGGGTGTTCATCGGCATGGGCGGCAACTTCGTCTCGGCCACCCCCGACACCGACGTCACCGAGGCGGCATTGCGCAGTTGCGCTCTGACGGTGCAGATCTCGACCAAGCTGAACCGCAGCCACGTCGTGCACGGGCGCACGGCACTCATCCTGCCGACGCTGGGCCGCACTGACCGCGACGTGCAGGCCGGCGGCAAGCAGCTGGTCTCGGTCGAGGACTCGATGTCCATGGTGCACCTGTCCCGGGGCAGCCTGACACCGCCGAGCGAGCACGTGCGCAGCGAGGTCGCCATCGTCTGCCAGCTGGCCAGAACCCTTCTGGGACCGGAGCATCCGGTGCCGTGGGAGCAGTTCGCGGACTCCTACGACAGCATCCGCGACGCCATCGCCGACGTGGTCCCCGGCTGCGCGGACTACAACACCCGGGTGCGCCAACCCGACGGCTTCCAACTCCCCCATCCGCCGCGGGACGCGCGCGAATTCCCCACCACTACGGGCAAGGCCAATTTCGCGGTGTACCCGCTGGAGTGGGTCCCGGTGCCGCCGGGACGGCTGGTTCTGCAGACGTTGCGCAGCCACGACCAGTACAACACCACCATCTACGGCCTCGACGACCGCTATCGCGGGGTGAAGGGCGGCCGCCGGGTGGTCTTCGTCAACCCGGCCGACGTCGCCTCGATGGGCCTCGCCGATGGCGCCCGCGTCGACCTGATCTCCGAGTTCACCGACGCGGCAGGCAACGTCGAGGAACGCCACGCCAAGGACTTCCTCGTCGTGCCGTACCCGACGCCCGTCGGCAACGCGGCGTCCTACTACCCGGAGACCAACCCGCTGGTTCCGCTGGATCACACGGCGGACAAGTCGAATACGCCGGTGTCCAAGGCGATCGTGATCAGGCTGGAAGCGGCTCGTGGGTAGGGTCACCGCGCGACGGCGGGCCAGCCACCTCACCGCCGAGACCGTCACCACCCGGCCCGAGACCCTCGCCGTGGAGGAGCCGTTGGAGCTGCGCATCAACGGCGCCGCCATCACCGTCACGATGCGTACGCCCGGTTCCGACGTCGAACTGGCGCAAGGGTTTCTGCTCACCGAGGGCGTGATCGGCCAACGCGACGACATCGCCCGAGTCGAGTACTGCCGCGGTGCGGGAGACGATGGCGCCAACACCTACAACGTGCTCGACGTGAGCCTGGCCCCGGGTGTTTCGATGCCCGAGGTCGACGTCACCCGCAACTTCTACACCACGTCGTCATGCGGGGTGTGCGGCAAGGGCTCCATCGACGCCATCCGCACGATCAGCCGCCACTCACCCGGCGACGACCCGACCGTGGTCGCCGCCGAGACGCTGTCGGCGATGCCCGACCAACTCCGCAGCGCGCAGCGCGTATTCGCCAGCACCGGCGGCCTGCACGGCGCCGCCCTGTTCGACGCCGACGGCACCATGCTCGTCGTGCGGGAGGACATCGGGCGGCACAACGCCGTCGACAAGGTGATCGGCTGGGCGGTCGAACACGAGCGGATACCGCTGTCCGGAACCGTGCTCCTGGTGAGTGGGCGCGCGTCCTTCGAACTCACGCAGAAGGCCGTCATGGCCGGCATCCCGGTGCTCGCCGCGGTCTCCGCGCCGTCCTCGCTGGCCGTCGATCTGGCCAGCCAGGCCGGCCTCACCCTGGTGGCGTTCCTTCGCGGCGAATCCATGAACGTCTACACCCGACCGGACCGGGTCAAGCACGCCGGATAGCCCGCAAGCGGCCCATCTACATCGACGTTCTTCGCGCAAGCGGCTCGTCTACCTGCAATCTCCACCCGATCTCCACACAACCTCCAAGCCCGACGACCCCGTGGTCGCGAGTATCGAATCCGTCGATACACGCATCAGACAACGAGGGAGACATCACCGTGGCGGAGATTCTGATCGCAGCGTGCCCACCCATCGGACACGTCGCCCCACTGCTCAACGTGGCCCGCGCCCTAGTGAGTCGCGGAGACGACGTCACCTTCCTGACGTCGGCCCGGCATGCCGACAAGGTCCTGGCCACCGGCGCGAATCCGCACCCGCTGCCCTACGGCGCCGACTACGACGACACGTCGTTCGATGCCGACCTGCCCGGCCGCGTCGACACATCCGGCATTGCGCGGGTCAACTTCGACGTCAAGCACATCTTCGTCCGGCCGCTGCCGCATCAGGCCGCTGCGCTGGACGAGTTGATGGCCGCACACCACTTCGACGCCATCCTGACCGACGCCTTCTTCCTCGGCATCCTGCCGATGCTGCTGGGTGAGCGCACGTCCCGACCACCGATCCTGACCTACTCCACCACTCCCCTGTTCCTGACCAGTCGGGACACCGCGCCGGGCGGCACCGGCATCCTGCCCGGCACAGGCGTGTTCGGCCGACTGCGGAACCGCGCGCTGAACCTGGCCACGCAGAAAATCCTGCTGCGCCCGTCGCATCAAGCCGCCGAAACCATGCTGGAGGCGCTGGGTCAGCCGAAACTGCCGGTGTTCGTACTGGATTCGGCCATCCTCGCCGACCGGCTGATCGTCCCCACGATCCCGGAGTTCGAGTACCACCGCAGCGACCTGCCCGGCCACGTGCGGTTCGTCGGCGCGGTCACCCCCGAACCTGCCGAGGACTTCGCCGCCCCGCGGTGGTGGAAGGAGTTGTCCGCCGACCGCCCCGTCGTGCACGTCACGCAGGGCACCATCGACAACGCCGACCTGAGCAGGCTGATCGAGCCGACCATCCACGCACTCGCAGACGAGGACGTCACGGTGGTGGT
This sequence comes from Mycobacterium sp., assembly GCF_032162105.1. GTDB lineage: Bacteria > Actinomycetota > Actinomycetes > Mycobacteriales > Mycobacteriaceae > Mycobacterium. The sequence goes on from NZ_JAVRPS010000097.1 coordinate 6,567, forward strand.
GACCACCGGCGGGCGCCCGATCTCTCAGTTGCGGAACCCCTTGCCGCCGAACACGTTCGCCGCCGAGTTCATCCCGCACGACATGCTGCTCCCGTCGGTCGACGTCATGGTCACCAACGGCGGGTACGGCGCCGTGCAGCGAGCGCTCATGACGGGCGTGCCCCTGGTAGTCGCCGGCAACACCGAGGACAAGCCGGAGGTCGCCGCGCGGGTGGAGTACTTCGGTGCGGGCGTGAACCTGCGCACCGGCGTGCCCACCGCGGCCGAGGTGCGCCGGGCCGTGCGCGCCGTGCTCAACGACGACACCTACCGGCAGTCCGCAAGACGCCTGCAGGCGGCCTACGGCCGTCGCGACGGCGTCAATGAGATCGCCGCACTGGTCGACGAGGTCATCGCCGAGCGACGGGTGGGGGCCCAGCATGCCTGAGGAATTGACCCTGCCCCTCATCGCGGCGGGAATGCTGGTCTGGTACCTGGTCTGCGCACTGCGCCAGCGCCGCACCGAACGCTCCAACGAACCCATGCTGGTCTGGCGCGAGGCGAGGGCCAGCGGCTGGTCGGAGTGGCACGAGCTGACCGCGGTCGCTCCGTCGGCCGACTACACGAGCGTGCTGTCCGCCGTTCGGGCGCGCGCGACTCCGGACGCGACGGCCGTGCAGTTCGCGTCGGTGGTTCAGCCCGCCGACGCACCGGCATACACCCTGCGGGTGCTGTTCATGTCGGCCGTGCGCGAGGCCCGCGACCCCGTCCTCGCGATGGCGAAGTAACCATGGCCGAGATTCTCATTGCCGCGCTGTCCCCCGTCGGACACATCGGCCCGCTGCTCGCCGTCGCGCAGGACCTGGTTGCCCGTGGTGACAGCGTCACCGTGATGACGGGTGCGGCACACAACGACACCGTCCACGCCACCGGCGCCCAGCCGCATCCGCTGCCCGCGATCGCCGACTTCGACGACTCGGCGTTCGACTCGTCGAGTCGCGGCAGGACGTCGGTGATCAAGTCGCTCAACCGCGGCATCATCCGACTGTTCCTGGCCCCGATGCCGCATCAGGCCGCCGAGTTGACCGCGGCGATGGCCCGAACCCGCTTCGACGCGGTCATCGTCGACTACGGCTTCTTCGGGATCATCCCGTTTCTGCTCGGCGACCCGGCCGACCGACCGCCGGTGCTGTACTACACGCCGACCCCGCTGATGTTGTCGAGCCGCGACACCGCCCCCAACGGCATGGGCCTGCTTCCCGGCGTCGGCCGGTTGGGGCGGCTGCGCAACCGTGCGCTGAACCTGTTCTCGCACAAGGTGGTCCTTCGGAAGGCGCACCGGACCACCAACGCGATGCTCGCGTGCCTCGGGGCGCGCCGGCTTCCGGTGTTCCTGCTCGACGTCGGCGTGCTGGCCGAGCGCTTCATCGTGCCGACGGTGCCCAGCTTCGAATACCCGCGCAGCGACCTGGCGTCCAACGTCAGGTTCGTCGGTGCGGTGCATCCGCAGTCGCCGCCGCACCGCTACGCTCCGCCCCGCTGGTGGACCAGGCTGGACGACGATCGCCCGGTGGTCCACGTCACCCAGGGCACCGTCGACAACCACGATCTGTCCCGGCTGATCGAGCCGACCATCGAGGCCCTCGCCGGTGAGGACGTGACGGTCGTGGTGACGACGGGCGGCCGCGACGTCGGCGACATCAACGTGGCGTTGCCGTCGAATACTCACGTCGCCGAATACATTCCGCACGACGTCCTGCTGCCCAGGGTCGACGTGATGGTCACCAACGGCGGGTACGGCGCGGTGCAGCGCGCGGTGTCGACCGGGGTGCCGCTGGTCGTGGCGGGCAGCACCGAGGACAAGCCGGAGGTCGCGGCGCGGGTCGCGTGGTCCGGGGTGGGGATCAACCTCAAGACCGGCACTCCGTCGCCGTCGATGATCCGCCGCGCGGTGCACGAGATCCTCGACGACGGGCCCTACCTGCATCGTGCCCGGGAGTTGGAGGCGGCCTTTGCCCAGCGGGACGGAATCGCCGAGATCGCCGCGCTCGTCGACGAGGTGGTTCAGGAACGACGTCCCGCGGTCAAGCGATGAGCTGCTCGGATCCGTTCTGCCGCCCGCCGCAGCCCGTCGGCGCGCCGGACTCCCCAGTGACGGCGGCGTTGACTGCACTCAGGGTCGTGAATCGCGCCGATTCACAGCCCTCAGTGCATTCAAAAGGCTAGGCGCTCTTGTCGCGGCGCTCGGTGCGCGACGGCTTGCGCGGCACGATCGTCGGCAACACGTTGTCCTCGACGGTCTCCTTGGTCACGACGACCTTGGCGACGTCGTCGCGGCTCGGGATGTCGTACATCACCGGCAGCAGGACTTCTTCCATGATCGCGCGCAGACCACGGGCACCGGTGCCGCGGTGGATGGCCTGATCGGCGATCGCTTCCAGCGCCTCCTCGGTGAACTCCAGCTCGACGCCGTCCATCTCGAACAGCCGGTTGTACTGCTTGACCAGCGCGTTCTTGGGCTCGGACAGGATCTTGACCAGCGATTCCTTGTCCAGGTTGGTCACCGAGGCGACAACCGGCAGGCGACCGATGAACTCCGGGATCAAGCCGAACTTGATCAGGTCCTCGGGCATGACCTCGGCGAAGTGGTCCTGGGTGTCGATCTCGGCCTTGGAGCGCACCTCGGCGCCGAAGCCAAGCCCGCGCTTTCCGACGCGGTCGGCCACGATCCTCTCGAGCCCCGCGAACGCGCCTGCCACGATGAACAGCACGTTGGTGGTGTCGATCTGGATGAACTCCTGGTGCGGATGCTTGCGCCCGCCCTGCGGCGGCACCGACGCCTGGGTGCCCTCCAGGATCTTGAGCAGCGCCTGCTGCACGCCCTC
>NZ_JAVRPS010000098.1:0-51366 GCF_032162105.1 Mycobacterium sp.
ACCTCCTGGCTGATGTGCTCTCGGGCAGACAACTCCCTCAGCGCACGAGTGTCCTGATCCCGGCCCTGATCTCGACCGGTGTCCTCGCGCTCGCCGCTCTTCTGACCTGTTGCTTGTGTCATTTCACGCTCCTTGCCCTGTTGCTTCGTTGCAATAGGATCCGCCTACCTTGCGCGCAACCCGAGGGCATGTCAACCCGCTGATCATGAAATATGTTGTGCTGCAAACAAATTAGCTCGGCTGAGTGCAGCACACCGTCCTGTCGGATGGCTTCGACCCCGAGGTACTGCGCGCTAGGACCCAGGTCATCCCCAAGCCCATGGCATAGGCCGTACACAGGCCGACTAACAGCCAGCCGCACGGCCGACACGCCAGCGAATGCGCTCGTCTTCCCTGTCTGCGGCCACCCCACCGGCACCAATAGGTGAGGGGTGGCGCGAGACAGGACGTGGATGAAGTGTCATTGGTGGCGACCGGAGCCTGATTGGCCCCGGTCCGCGGATGCAGCAGAAGACCTGCGGGGGCCGCGGGTGCGTAACTTCGGCGACGAGATCACCGAGTTCATCCTGCAGAAGATGGGCATCGCCCACGACTGGGCGTCGCTACGTCATTCCGAGTTGGCGATAACAGGGTCCATCCCCGAACACCTGCCCTAGAACCATTGGGGGGGACGGTCTGCGGCGCCGGGAAGCTGCACGAGGACTCCCGCGTCCATCTCTCCAATGCCCGGGTCTTCGCGCTGCGGGGCAAGCTGACCCTGGCCGAGTGCCGCGGTGTTCGTGGTCGGCCGGTGCTAGGAGGACCCGGACTGTTGGCGCCGCGGTGGATCCGTCAGCCCACCGCCAAGTACGACCTGGGTGTAGCTCCACGCCCGAGGTGGGCGACCGTTCGACACCGCCCGCACGGCACTGATGTTCGGTGCGCGGCTGTGCCGTCGACGCCGTCGGGCCGATGCGCGCAAGCACCTGCGCACCGCGCTGGAGATGTTCAAACGGCTCGGCGCGACGCCATGGGCTGAGCAGGCCAGGGCGGAGCTGCTGGCCACCGGCGAAACGGCGCGCAAACGCGACGCCAGCACGCTCACCCAGCTGACACCGCAGGAGCTGCAAATCGCTCGTCTGGTCGCCGCAAGCTCGACTAACAAGACCATCGCGTCGCAGCTGTTCCTCAGCCCGCGCACGGTCGACTACCACTTGCGCAAGGTCATTTCGAGGCTGGGCTTCTCGTCGCGGCTCGAACTCGTCCGCCTGTCACTGGACGACGACGCGTTGTCGTCGGACCGTAAGCTGGCCTGAGACAAAGCCAGCCACAACTCGACGGCTGACACCCCGAGGTTCGGAGTGCCATGCTCGCCATTCTTCTTGCGCATGCCGCGGCAGCGGCGCTCGCGCCGGTGCTCGTGCACCGTTGGGGACGGCAGGCCTTCTATCCACTGTCACTGGTGCCGCTCGGCTCGCTGGTCTGGGTAGCGCTGAACTGGCCGGGCCGCGGCGACGCGACGGTCCACCTCGACTGGGTGCCGGAGCTGTCGATGAACATCGCGCTCCGGTTCGACGCGCTGGCCGCGATCATGAGCGTGCTGGTCCTCGGCATAGGCGCGCTGGTGCTGTTCTACTGCGCCGAGTACTTCCACCATCGTGATGGTCACACCGAGAAGCGCCTGCCCAGCTTCGCCGCCGAACTCGTCGCCTTCTCCGGCGCGATGTTCGGCCTGGTGGTCAGCGACAACATGCTGGTGCTCTACCTGTTCTGGGAACTGACAACGGTGTTGTCGTTCCTGCTGGTCGGCCACTACGCCGAGCGCGCCACCAGCCGGCGGGCGGCCACCCAGGCGCTGCTGGTCACCACCGCCGGCGGGCTGGCAATGCTGGTCGGCATCGTCATCCTCGGCACCACGAGCGGTACGTATCTGCTGTCCGAACTGGTCGCCGATCCGCCGACCGGCCTGGCCGTGTCGATCGGTGTGGCGCTGGTGCTGATCGGCGCATTGAGCAAGTCGGCGATCGTCCCGCTGCACTTCTGGCTGCCCGGCGCGATGGCCGCACCGACCCCGGTCAGCGCGTACCTGCACGCGGCGGCCATGGTGAAGGCCGGGGTGTACCTGGTGGCCCGCATGACGCCCGGGTTCGCCGACTCGCCCGCGTGGCGCCCGATGGTGGTGACCCTCGGCCTGGTGACCATGCTGCTGGCCGGCTGGCGGGCGGTGCGCGAGTACGACCTCAAGCTGATCCTGGCGTTCGGCACCGTCAGCCAACTCGGTCTGATCACCCTGATGGTCGGCGCCGGGGGCGGCGACCTGATGCTGGCCGGGTTGGCGATGCTGTGTGCGCACGCCATGTTCAAGGCCGCACTGTTCATGGTCGTCGGCATCGTCGACCACGCGACCGGCACCCGCGACATTCGCCGGTTGGCGTGGCTGGGCGAGCGCTACAAACCGTTGTTCATCGTCGCCCTCGCCGCGACCGCCAGCATGGCCGCGCTGCCGCCGTTCCTCGGGTTCGTGGCGAAGGAGGCCGACTTCGAGACACTGGCCCACAGCGCATCCCTCGGTGCCGCCGCGCCGTTCGTGCTGGGCGGCGTGGTGTTCGGCTCGGTGTTCACCACGATCTACAGCCTGCGCTTCCTCTACGGCGCCTTCGCCCGCAAGGGACGGCCCGCACCGAGTCAGCGGGTCACCGAAATACACCGGCCGCCAATCACATTCCTGCTCGCCCCGGCCATCCTGGCCGCCGCCGGCCTACTGGTCGGGGTGTGGCCTGCCGGTCTCGATCAGGTGCTCGACGGCTACGCCGACACCGTGCCGGGTGGCGCGGACTACCACCTGGCGCTGTGGCACGGCGTGAACCTGCCCCTGCTGCTGTCGATCCTGGTGCTCGCCGCGGGCACCGCCGCGTTCTTCGCGCGCAACCGGCTGCGCCGCGCCCGCGTCGGGTATCTGCCTCTGGGCAATGCCGACCGCATCTACGACGCCGTGATCCGCGGTGCCGACGTCTTCGCGGTGCGCCTCACCGCGCTGACACAGCGCGGCTCGATACCCGCTACCCAGTCCGTCATCGTGTCGACGCTCGTTCTGGTGCCCGTCGCGATGCTGGTGCTCGGGGCGCGCGACCGTCCGGAGTTGCGCCTGTGGGACTCGCCGCTGCAGGTCGTGATCGGAACGATCATCCTGGCCGCGGCGCTCAGCGCGACCATGCTGCGCAACCGGCTGGCCGCGGTGCTGTTGGTCGGCGTCACCGGCTACGGCTGCGGCGTCATCTTCGTGTTCCACGGCGCACCCGACCTGGCGCTCACCCAGTTCCTGGTGGAGACACTGACTTTGGTCATCTTCGTGCTGGTGCTGCGCACCCTTCCCGCCGAAGCGGACGCGGCCAACATGCGGCGAAACCGGATGCCGCGCGCGCTGCTGGCGGTGGCCGTCGGCGCCAGCGTCACCGCGCTTGCAGCGTTCGCGATGGCCGCACGCACCACGACGCCGATCGCCGAGCTGCTCCCCGATGCGGCCTACTACCGCGGGCACGGCTCGAACACGGTCAACGTGCTGCTCGTCGACATCCGCGCCTGGGACACCATGGGAGAGATCTCGGTACTTCTGGTGGCTGCAACGGGTGTGGCCTCGATGGTGTTCCGGCACAGGCGTTTTGGCTCGGCCCCCCGCGTCGCCGACGCCGGGCAGCCCGACATCGGCCGGATTCCCGTGCTAGCGACGAGCCCCGCCGTCGGCGACATCACCTGGCTGCGCGGCAGCGAGCACCGTGATCCCCGGTACCGGTCGCTGGTGCTCGAGGTGGCGACCCGGCTCATCTTCCCGGTCATCATGGTGCTGTCGGCGTACTTCTTCTTCGCGGGCCACAACACCCCCGGCGGAGGCTTCGCCGGGGGTCTGACCGCCGGGCTCGCCCTTGTCCTGCGCTATCTGGCAGGCGGCCGCTACGAACTCGGCGAGGCGCTGCCGCTGGACGCGGGCAAGGTGCTCGGCGCGGGCCTGGCCCTGTCGGCAGGCACCGCCGTGACGTCCCTGCTGCTCGGCGCCCCCGTGCTGTCATCGGCCGTGCTGGAGTTCGACATTCCGGTGCTAGGGTCGGTCAAGCTCGTCACCGCGCTGTTCTTCGACCTCGGCGTCTACCTCATCGTGGTGGGCCTGGTACTCGACGTGCTGCGCAGCCTCGGCGCTCACGTCGACGTCGAGATGGCTCAACTTACATCGGTGGCCCGATGACGACCTACCTCGCGCCCCTGTTCCTGATCGGCGGTCTCATCAGTGCCGGGGTGTACCTGCTGCTCGACCGCAATCTCACCCGAATGTTGTTGGGGCTGTTGCTGGTCGGCAACGGCGTCAATCTGCTGATCCTGACCGTCGGCGGTCCTTCGGGCAATCCGCCGATCCGCGGGCGGACCAGCGACGGTGAGACGGTCACCGCCGATCCCCTTGCGCAGGGCATGATCCTGACCGCGATCGTCATCTCGATGGGCATCGCCGCGTTCGTGCTGGCGCTGACCTACCGGTCGTACCGCCTGTCGAGAGCCGAGGAGGTCGGTAACGACGCCGAGGACACCCGCGTCTCTCAACGGTCGGCCACCGCACTCGACGAGGACCGCCCAGAACCCGATGTGCGCCGGGACACCGACGCACCCGACGAACTCGACGCGCTGCCCGGCCACGAGGGGTCCCGATGACGGGCGCGGTGCTGACCCCGCTGCCGGTGCTGATCCCGACCCTCGCCGCGGCGGCGACGTTGTTCGCGGGCCGCAGGCCACGGCTGCAGCGCACCATCGCGTTGCTGGCGCTGGCGGCCGTGGTGGCGGTGTGCGCGGCGCTGCTGTATCTCGCCGACCGCGACGGCACCATCGCGGTGCAGGTCGGCGGATGGGGCCAGAGCGTGCCGGGCATGGGGCCGCTCGGCATCACCCTGGTGGTGGATCGGCTGTCCGCGATGATGCTGCTCGTATCCGCGATCGTGCTGCTGGCGGTGGTCTTCTACGCCATCGGGCAGGGCATCCGGGACGGCGACGACAACCAACCCGTGTCCATCTTCCTGCCCACGTACCTGGTGCTGTCGGCGGGCGTCTGCACGGCATTCCTGGCGGGCGACCTGTTCAACCTCTTCGTCGGTTTCGAGGTGCTGCTCGCAGCGAGCTTCGTGCTGCTGACCATCGGCGCGAGCACGGAACGGGTGCGCGCCGGGATCGCCTACGTCATGGTGTCGATGGTCTCGTCGCTGATCTTCCTGATCGGCATCGCCTTGATCTACGCGGCGACCGGCACCCTGAACATGGCGGAACTGTCGGTGCGGCTCGGCGGCGTTCCTGCCGGGACCCGCGCCGCGCTGTTCGCGGTGCTGATCGTCGCGTTCGGCATCAAGGCCGCGGTGTTCCCGCTGTCGACGTGGCTGCCCGACTCCTACCCCACCGCGCCGGCACCGGTCACCGCCGTGTTCGCCGGCCTGCTGACCAAAGTCGGTGTGTACGCGATCATCCGGGCGCATTCGCTGCTGTTCCCTGGTGGCGCGATGGACCGGGTCCTGCTGGTGGCGGCGCTCCTGACGATGCTCGTCGGGATCCTCGGCGCCATCGCGCAGAGCGACATCAAGCGGCTGCTGTCGTTCACCCTGGTAAGCCACATCGGCTACATGGTGTTCGGCATCTCCTTGTCGAGCGCGCTCGGCATGGCTGGCGCCATCTACTACGTGGCCCATCACATCGTGGTGCAGACGACGCTGTTCCTGGTGGTCGGCCTGATCGAACGGCAGGCCGGTGCGTCGACGCTGCAGCGGCTTGGCGGGCTGGCCGCCGCCAGTCCGCTGTTGGCGCTGGTGTTCTTCGTGCCTGCGCTCAATCTCGGTGGGATTCCGCCCTTCTCGGGGTTCATCGGCAAGGTGGCGCTGTTGGAGGCGGGCAGTCGGAACGGCTCGGTGCTGGCCTGGATCCTGGTCGGGGCCAGCGTGGTGACGAGCCTGCTGACGTTGTACGTGATGGCCCGGGTGTGGACGAAGGCGTTCTGGCGCGCACGCGCCGACGCGCCAGAGGGCAATCTGTCGGCTGCCTCGCCGTCGGCGCTGCTCGACGACACCGAAGACATCGCCTACGCCGATCGCGATGATGTCGGCCGGATGCCGGTGGGCATGCTGGTGCCGACCGGCGCGCTGATTGCAGTGGGCCTGACCCTGACTGTGCTGGCCGGCCCGATCTTCGCCTACACCGAGCGCGCCGCCGACGAAGTCCTCGACCGCGGGCAGTACATCGCTGCAGTACTGGGGGAAACCCGATGAGGCGGTGGATATTACGGGCCTGGGTGCTGTGTTGGCTCATCCTGGTGTGGATGTTGTTGTGGGGCACCGTCTCCGCGGCGAACGCACTGAGCGGCCTGGTCATCGCGCTGGTGATCACCCTGCTGCTGCCCCTGCCCCCAGTGCCCATCGAGGGCCGCCTGCATCCGCTGTCCCTGCTGCGGCTGGTCGTCCAGGTGGCCTACTACCTGGTGCTGTCGTCGGTGCAGGTGGCCTGGCTGGCGATCAAGCCGGGGCCGCCACCGCGCACGGCGGTGCTGCGGGCCCACCTCGCGCTCAAGTCGGATCTGGTGCTGGCGTTGGCGGTCAACGTCATCAACCTGATCCCCGGCTCGATCGTGCTGGAGATCGACCAAACCCGCCGGATGATCTACGTCCACGTCATCGACGCGGGTTCCGACCGTTCGGTCAGCCAGTTCTACCACCAGGTCGCCGAGGTGGAGCGGCTGATGATCGCGTCGTTCGAGCGACGGGCCGACTGGCAGCCGTCGCCGGAGAGGGAGGACGCGTGACAACCGTCTGGATCGTCGCCGCGGTACTCCTCACTGCGGCCGCCGCCATCACGATGTTCCGGCTGCTCGCCGGCCCCGGCACGCTGGACCGGTTGGTGGCGTTGGACACCTTCGTCGCGGTGACGATGTGCGCCATCGGCACCTGGGCCGCCTACAGCCTGGACACCACGGTGACGTACAGCCTGACCGCGCTGGCACTCATCAGCTTCGTCGGCTCCGTCAGCGTGGCCCGGTTCAGGGTCCGCGACACCGACCGCGACGACGGGACGCCCCAATGACTTTCAGCGGTGTCCTCGACGTGCTGGCCGCCGTGCTGGTGCTCGGCGGATCGGCACTGGCCCTGACCGCGGCGATCGGCGTGGTCCGGTTCCCCGACACGTTGTCGCGAATGCACGCCGCCACCAAGCCGCAGGTGCTCGGTCTGCTGCTGGTGCTGGCCGGCGCGGCGATCCGGCTGCGCGGAAACGCCGACGTGGGCATGGTGATCCTGGCCGGCCTGTTCACCGTGATCACCGCACCGGTGGTGGCGAACCGGGTTGGCCAACTCGCCTACCGGGAACAGAGCTTCCACGACGACCTGCTGACACGCGACGAAATGGCGGAGCATGACGAGAACTGACGACGACACCTGGGACATCACCGAGAGTGTCGGGGCGACGGCGCTGGGTGTGGCCTACGCCAGGGCCAGCGAGAGTATTAGTGCCCGTCCATTGTTCAGCGACCCGTACGCGCAGTTGTTCGTGGACGCCGCCATCGCCGCGGGCTGGCAACCGCCAAGCGGTGCGGCGGCCGAACGCATCAGGTACATCTCGCCCTATGCCGCGTCGCGCACCAAGTGGTTCGACGACTTCTTCACCACGGCGGGCGCCGACGGGATCGGGCAGGCGGTCATCTTGGCTGCCGGGTTGGACGCCAGGGCCTGGCGGCTGCCGTGGGCATCGGGTAGCACCGTCTTCGAGATCGACCAGCCGCAGGTGCTGGCATTCAAGGCCGAGACACTACGGGTCAACGACGCGCGGCCGGCCAGCCGCTACGTCGCCGTCCCCGTCGACCTACGTCAGGACTGGCCGAAGGCGCTGCGGGAGGCGGGTTTCGACGCGGACGCGCCGACGGCGTGGTCGGCGGAGGGACTGCTGCCCTATCTTCCCAACACTGCTCAGGATGAGCTGTTCGCGCGGGTCGACCAGCTCAGCGCACCGCACAGTCGCTTCGCGATCGAGGCATTCGGCTCCGACTTCTTCGATCCCGGGTACCTCGCGCAACGACGTGAGCAGATCCGCCGGTTGAAGATCGAGGCCGGGGAGGCCGACGAAGACACCCCCGACGTCGCCGACCTCTGGTTCATCGAGGACCGCACCGACGTCGCGGACTGGCTGGCACGCCGCGGATGGGAGGTGTCCTCGATCTCGGCGCGTGCCTTGATGGATCGCTATGGCCGCGACAGCGGGGACGCCGCGATGCGCACGGCGTTCGTCGAGGGTCGACGGCTGGCCGGCGGCTAGTCCGCCGAACCGCCCTCGGCGAGCTGGAACTCGACCATGGCGGCCACCGTCTCGACGGCGTCGCGCAACACGTCCAGCCGCGCAGCGGCGGTCGGGGCGGCGAGCACCGAGTACCGGTCCGCCTGACCCATCGGCGCCCGAGCTGCCAACGCGTACAGCCGCTTTCCCGCATCGTCGCCGGGCTCCGGCTCGCCGAGCAGCTCGTGTCGCGGCGGCAGGTGCGCACCCTGCGACGATGCGATCCGCTCGAACACCTCCATCAGCCGGTCCTCGACGACGCCGATGTCGTCGCCGGTGACGGTTGCCCCCGGCTCGTCTGGCCACGGCTCGACGGTCGCCTTCGGGTACGGGTCGTCGTCGAGCCACGACATCACCCGGATCCGTTCGCGCATCTCGCATTCGAGGCGGTACCGTCCGCTACCGAGGTCCTGGCACTCCACGATGTGGGCCATCGAACCGACGTCGAGCCGCGCGTCGCCGCCGCCGACCTCACGGCCCGAGGCGATCAGCACGACCCCGAATTCCCGTGCGCCGCTGAGGCAGTCGCGGACCAGCGCGCCGTAGCGCGGCTCGAAGATGCGCAGCGGCAATCCCTCGCCGGGCAGCCGCACCGACTCCAGCGGGAACATCGGCCTGGTCGTCACGGTGCCCCCTTCGGGATCTACAGAACCAGCTCGGCGATCAGCGCGTCGACGACGGCACGCAGGTCGCCGTCGTGTTCCTCGGCGACGCGGCGCTGACGCTGATACGACGCGCCGGTACGGTAGATCGACGACACCCCGGCCAGTTCGTCGGAGCAACCCAGCGAATCGGCGACCGGTGCCAGCCGGTTCAACAGCTCGTCCAGGTCGTCGGTGACCAGCCGCTCATTGCTGTCGGCGTCGAGGATGATCTCGGCGTCCAGGCCGTAGCGCGCTGCACGCCACTTGTTCTCCTGCACGTGCCACGGCGGCATGGTGGGCAATTGCTCGCCCGCGTCGAGCCGGCGATCCAGGTCGACGATCAGGCAGTGGGTCAACGCGACGAGCGACCCGAGCTCGGCCAAATTGGACACCCCGTCGAAGATCCGCACCTCGATGGTACCCAGGTGAGGGGAAGGCCTTATGTCCCAACGAATTTCGTTCATGTGGTCGATGATGCCGGTCTTCTTCTGGTCATGCACGAAGCGCTCGAAGTGCGACCAGCGTTGGAAGTGGAACGGCAGCCCCGCGGTCGGCAGCTGCTGGAACAGCAGCGCGCGGTTGCTGGCGTACCCGGTGTCCGCGCCGTCCCAGAACGGCGACGACGCCGACAGCGCCAGCAGGTGCGGATACTGATTGAGCAGCGAGGTGATGATGGGCATCACCTTGTTCGCCGACGAGATCCCGACGTGGACGTGCACACCCCAGATCAACATCTGGCGGCCCCACCACTGGGTGCGCTTGATGAGCTCGGCGTAGCGCGCCCCGTCGCTGAGCTCGGCCGCCTCCCACTCCGCGAACGGGTGAGTGCCCGCGCAGAACAACTCCATCCCGCGTTCGCGCACGATGGGCCGGACGATGCCGAGCGTGCCACGCAGGTCGTCGATCGCGGCACCCGCGTTGTCGCAGATACCGGTCACCACTTCGACGGTGTTGCGCAGCAATTCCTTGTGCACGTGCGGGGTTTCGCCGATCTCGGCGATCACTCCCGCGGCCTCGTTGGCGAGGTCACGCGTGACGGGGTCGACGAGCGCGAACTCCCACTCGACGCCTACGGTCGGCCGCTGCGATCGGTTGAAGGCGATGTGATCCGGCCGCAGTCCGGCCGGTGCCCTACGGGCCGGATATGACACCGCACGCCACCCGCTTGCCGGCATCGCCGGTGGCCATGGTGGTCTCGTCCGGCGGCGGGGTGCCGTTGATCTGCTGGTAGCGCTCGGGCGGGATGTTGGCGAAGTTGTCCGCCTTCTCGTGGATGATGATCGCCGTCTTGGCGCCGGCGAGGAGATCCGCTGCGGTGAACGCGTCGGTGGTCGTCACCAGCATCGCCGTGCCGTCGCCACGCACCTGCAGTGAAGTCAGGTCGCCACTGGCGGGATGACTGGTGTGACCGGCCACTTGGAAGTGCGGGCCCGCCGAGTTGAAGTCACCAGGCGCACCGCCGCTCGGGGCCACCGAGTTGGCTTCACACTTGCCCGCGGCATGGATGTGCAGGCCGTGGAAGCCGGGGGCCAGCTGCCCGGGTGCGGTGGTCTTCACGGTGATCGTGGCGAAGCCACCGCTGAACGCGAAGTCGGCCGTGGCGACGGTGGTGCCATCGGGCGACTTGATGTCGGCGGTCAGCTTCTCGCCGGCGGGACCCGCTTGGGTCTCGCCTCCACCGGGGGTGCCCGACGGCGGCGGGGAGCCGGTCCAGACGGGCGGCGTGGTACCGGGCTGGGTCGCGACCGGCTCATTGGGACTGCACGCGCTCGCGACCGGAACGACGAGCGCCGCGGCGGCGAGTAGACGAAGCGGGGCGGAGATCGGCATGCCCGAAAGCCTAGCCGGTGACCGCCACGATCACGCCTGGCGGTTGCCCGGCGAGCTCCGGTGTCCGCGGCTCGACCGGGGCCTCCAGGAGCTTGCCCACTTCGTCGGCGGCTTCGTGCTCACCGGGGGCCTCGCCGAAGTACACCGTCGTTGCGGTGACGCCCTCCAAGACGAGGTTGCCGGTCTCGGTGACATTCCACTGTGCGTCGCGCAGCCGGGTCGCGGTGCTTTCCGCGGCACCTGGCACTTCGGAGATGTTGTACACCCGCACGTCGGCTTTGGCAGCTGCGGGTTCACCGGTCGCCGACGCGGTGGGGGTCGAGGTAGCGGTGACCGTGGTGACGGCCGTCGAGCCGCCGTCCTCGTCGTTGCCCGACCCCATGGCCTGGAACCCGACCAGCAGGAACACGATCCCGAGGAAGAGCAACACCATGACCATGGCGCGCAATGGCAACCCGGAGGATTCTCGCTGATTCATCGGCACCACTGTATCCAGACGCGATCGTGGGCCGGGAAGGTCAGGTGACCTCGAACCCCAGCCTGCGCGCGGCGCGCGCCTTCTGCCTGCTGGCGCGCACTCGGCGCAACCGCTTGACCAGCATCGGGTCGGCCGCCAGGGCCTCCGGCCGGTCTACCAGCGCATTGAGTACCTGGTAGTACCGGGTCGCCGACATCGAGAACAGCTCCTTGATGGCGTCCTCCTTGGAACCCGAGTACTTCCACCATTGTCGTTCGAAGGAGAGGATGTCGTGTTCGCGACGGGTCAACCCGTCGGCGAGCTCGGAATCGTCCCCGGATCGCTCAGTCCGCGCCATGGCGCCGTCCATTTCGCTCCCTGGGCCCTCTCCGACAATGCACAAGACATTCCGATGGTTCGGGCACATTCAATCACGGCAGCGGGAGTTGAGCCGTGATCGTTGCCCGCGAGTCGGCTGACTTAAGATTGCCCACCGTGGCCGTCGTACCCATCCGCATCGTGGGAGATCCCATCCTGCACACCGTGACCAGTCCCGTGCCCGTCGGCGAGGACGGTTCGCTGCCGGCGGATCTGTCCGACCTCATCAAGGATCTCTACGACACGATGGATGCCGCCCACGGAGTCGGCTTGGCCGCCAACCAGATCGGCGTATCGCAGCGGGTGTTCGTCTACGACTGCGCCGACGAACGCGGCCGCACCAGCCGCCGCCGCGGCGTCGTGGTCAATCCAGTGCTGGAGACGTCCGACATTCCGGAGACCATGCCCGATCCCGACGACGACGACGAGGGCTGCCTGTCCGTGCCCGGTGAGTCCTTCCCGAGGGGCCGGGCCGACTGGGCGCGGGTCACCGGCCTGGACGCCGACGGCACTCCGATCACGCTGGAGGGCAGCGGGCTGTTCGCGCGCATGTTGCAGCACGAGACCGGCCACCTCGACGGGTTCCTCTACGTCGACGGCTTGATCGGCAGGCATGCGCGGGCCGCCAAGCGCGCCGTCAAGGCACAGGGCTGGGGCGTGCCCGGGTTGACCTGGATGCCCGGCGAGGATCCCGATCCCTTCGGGCACTAGTGCTTGACCTCCCGCCGGTCGGCACCAGGGTCAGCCTGCGCTACCGGCTGCCCGCCGGTTCGGTGCCGCCCCTGACCGACGTCGTCGGCCATCTGCTCGAGGCCGGTCCGGCGCTCCTGGTCCGCACCAAACGCGGTGACGTGGTGGAGGTCACCGCCGCGGACGTGGTCTCGATCAAGGCCCTGACCGCCGCGCCGGTGCGGACCGGTGACATCCGCAACCTCGAGTACGCTGCGGCGCTGGCCTGGCCCGGCGTCGAGCAGCAGTGGATCGACGGCTGGCTGCTGCGGTACGGCCACGGCAGCACCCGGCGGGCGAATTCAGCTGTCCCGCTCGAGGTCCGAGGCGACTTGAGCGCCCTGCCTGCGATCGTCGACTGGTACGCCGCCCGCTCGGCGACACCGCTACTGGTGGCGCCGGATCGGTTGTTTCGGGTGCCGCCGGGTGTGCCGGTCGACGGCGAGAACGTGGTCATGACAACGGAGTTGACGACGGAATTGATAGCGGTGGCGCCTGCCACCGCGTCGACGGTGACGATGGCGCCGCGCCCCGACGAGCGGTGGCTGCGGACCTACGAACGCGACGTTCCCCTCGACGTGTTGACCGCGGTCGTCGACGGCGAGGTGACGTTCGCGAGCCGCGGCGACGCCGCCGTCGGCCGGGCGGCGGTGACCTCGGCACCCGACGGCACCCGGTGGGCCGGGCTGGCCGCGGTGCACGTCGTCGAGGCGCAGCGCCGCGCGGGTCACGCCCGCGTTCTGTGCGAGGAGTTGCTGGCGTGGGCGGCCGGCCGCGGCGCCACCCGCGGCTACGCGCAGGTCCTCGCCGACAATGCCCCTGCCATCGCGTTGTACGAGTCGATGGGCTTCACCACCCAGCACCGCGTCCGCTACGTCGACGCCCGTACGCTCTAGCGCGTGCGGCTGGCCACCTGGAACGTGAATTCGATCCGTGCCCGCGTCGACCGGGTCACCGACTGGTTGCAGCGCGCCGACGTCGACGTGCTGGCGATGCAGGAGACCAAGTGCTCCGACGACCAGTTCCCGACTATGCCGTTCGCGGCGCTGGGCTATGACGTCGTGCACAGCGGGGTCAGCCAGTGGAACGGCGTGGCGATCGCCTCCCGCGTCGGCATCGACGACGTCGCAGTCGGCTTCGACGGCCAACCCGTCTGGGACGACGCGTCCGAGGCCAGGGCACTCGGCGCGACGTGCGACGGGGTGCGGGTGTGGAGCCTCTACGTTCCCAACGGCCGCACCGTCGACTCGCCGCACTACGCCTACAAGCTGGAATGGCTTGCCGCACTGCGAGGGACTGCCGCCGGTTGGCTGGCCGAGGACCCGGCCATGCCCATCGCGCTCGTCGGCGACTGGAACATCGCCCCCACCGACGAGGACGTATGGGACGTCGAGTTCTTCCGCGGCAGCACGCACGTCACCGAACCGGAGCGCGCGGCGTTCCAGGCGATCGAGGAGCAGTTCACCGACGTGGTCCGCCCGTTCACGCCGGGTCCCGGCACGTTCACCTACTGGGACTACACCCAGCTGCGGTTCCCCAAGCGCCAGGGCATGCGCATCGACTTCATCCTCGGCTCGCCCGCGCTGGCCGACCGGGTCACCCACGCCGAGATCGCGCGCGACGAGCGCAAGCCCGGCAAGAAGGGCACCCCGGCGCCGAGCGACCACGCACCGGTGCTGGTCGACCTGGACTGAGCCATCCGCTCTGCGGCCAGGGCGCGAAGGTGCGAGTGGCGCAAGCCCTCAGCGCGGAGTGGACGTGGGTGTCGCCGCTCCGCCGAATCGGGTGTTTCCCTATGAGTCGCCCCGGCCCATGATTCGCCCGAGTTCAGCGCGGGAGTGAATGTTGAGCTTGCGGTAGATCCGAGTCAGGTTCGCCTCCACCGTTTTTGGACTGACGAACAGGGTCGCCGCCATGTCCCGGTTGGTGACCCCCGACGCAGCGAGTTCGGCGATGCGTTGTTCTGATGCGGTCAGCCCGACGTTGCTGCGCCTGCCCGTATCGGACCGGGAAAGCTCGGCGCGAGCGCGATCGGCCCACAACGGCGTGCCCATCTTCTCGAACGCGGCCAGCGCCGAGCCCAGCGTGGCCGTCGACGCATCCCGGCGCCGTTGCCGTCGCTGGATCTGCCCGAGCAGCAATTGGGTGCGCGCCTGCTCGAACGGCATCCCAAGCCGACTGTGCTCGTCCATCGCCCGAGTCACCGCCGCGGCGGCGCCCTCGACGTCACCGCGAGCAGCGAGCAGCATGCCTCGACAGCGGGCGCCGACTGCCTTCATCCAGACTCGTTCCAGCCGTGCGCCGTTGGCTTCGAGGATTGCGGTGATCTCTTCGGCAGCGTCGAGTCGGCCGACGGCGACCATCGCCTCGACGGCATCCGGGGCGAAGGATGCGGAGATGATCTCGGTCGAGTGCGGTGCCGCCGCGAGGTTGGCCAGCAGCGGCTCCATGGTGGTCAGCGCCTGCCCGTAATTGCCCAATGAGGTCTCGAGGAAGGCGAGACTGGCGACCGTCCACTCCGAGAGTCGATGTGAGCTGCAGCGCTGGGCGGCAGCGAGCGCGTCCTCGGTGTCTCGACGGACCTCGTCGACACGTCCGGCGTATGCGTTGCACAGCGCCCGGACCGTGAACGCGATGAACATGGGCAGGTCCCCATCGAGCTGCACTGCCCGGTCCATCAGGTCCTCCGACACCAACGCGACGCCGGGGAAGTCGCCCAGCCAGACGTTTACGAGTGCGGTGTGGAAGCTTAGGAAGACGAGTTCGCTTTCCTCGCCACGTTCGGCGCAGCGCTGTTGGATCGCGGCCAACTCCCGACTTGCCTCGTCGAATTGTTCCGTCCACGCGCACAGCAGGGCGTGCTGAACCCGGGGGCGCGTGGCGAGGGGAAGACCCTCCGCCTGATCGTCGAACCGACGTGCGCGCGCCATGCTCTCCTCGTCGAACCCGTCGCCGATGATGAAGCGCATCATGGTCCGCATCCCCAGCGCCTGGCTGACCAGGTCTCCCCGCCCGAGCCGGGTCGCGCTGGCCACCGCATCGTCACAGTGCCGCACCGCATCCTCGGTGCGGCCACCGTTGAGGAGGGCGTAGCCCAGCATCACGACCATCTGTACGCAGGAGGCCTCATCATCGCCGCACTCGTTGATCGCGCGCTCGAGGAGCCCGGCGGCCTCCAGGAAGCTGTCGTCGTAAAGCCGCACGGTCGCGAGTAGCTTCACCGCCTCCCCGCGCAGCGCGCCTGGGTCGAGCCGATCGATGGCGCCTTGCAGATGACTACGGGCCTGTTCCGGGTCGCCGGCCTCGAAATAGTTTGCCGCAGAAAGGATGTGGCGCTCGGGCGTGTCACCGCCGAGGCCGATGGCGAGTTCGAGGAGTTCGGCGGCGGCAGCAGGCGAGCCCCGTAGGCGAGCCATGTGGGCGGCCGAATCCAGCGATCTCAACGTCAGCGGGTCCCCACTGGCCGCGGCCAAGGCGAGATGTCGGGCCCGGAGCTCGGGTTCGTCGAGGATCTCGGCGAGTCGCCGGTGCATTCGGCGGCGGTCGGCCGGAGTGCTCTCGCTGTACACGCCCCTGCCCAGCAGTGGATGGGTGAAATGCAGTCGGTGCCCGTCGATTCCGACGATGCCCTTCTCCTCGGCTTCCTCGAGCGCCGTGATGATCTCGTCGGTGTCGCTCCCGACCGCCCGCGCGACGACTTCCACCGTGGGATCGGCCAGACACGCTGCGGCCAGGAGCGCTGCCTGGGCTGCGACGGCCAGGCCGCCGATCCGGGCGCGGACGAGTTCGGCGAGGCTGCCCGGTAGCGACCCTCGGTCGTCCCACGAGCCGTCGTCGATGGCCCTGGCGAGCTCCACGGCATAGAACGGATTCCCGCCCGACACCTGGTGGATCCGGAGCATCTTCGGCCGCGAGAAGGATCGCCCAACGCGCTCCGACACCACGATGTGCAAGGCGCCGAGGCTCAGCGGGCGCAACGACACCCGGGACAGCCGATCCGGTCGTGGCAGCTCGAGCCACGACCCCAGCTTCACACTGTCCGGACCGGTGCGCACCGCGGCCAACACCCCGATCGGGCCGCGCAGGCGTCGCGCCACCGAGGACACGATCTGCATGCTGGGTTGGTCAAGCCACTGCACGTCATCGATCGCCACCAGAACCGGGGACCGGCGCGCGAGGTGTTCGAGGACGGACACCACGCTGGCGCCGACGGCGCGCTGGTCGGTCATCGGTCCGTCGTCGGTGATCCGCAGCAGCACACGGTCCATGGCGAGCCGTTGCGGGGTCGGCAACGCATCGAAGGCGTCCGACTCCACGTCGTCCAGCAGCGCAGCCAGGCCGGCGTAGGCGAATACGGACTCCGCCTCCGCGACTCTGGTCGACAGCACGCGAAAGCCCAGCTCGCGCGCCCGCTCCAAGCCGTCCAGCCAGACGGTGGTCTTGCCGATGCCCGCCTCGCCCTCGAGCACCAGCGCGGCGGGCTCGAGAGCGGCAGTCGCAAGGAACTCGCCGACCGCCAGCTGCTCCGCGGGGCGGCTCACCACCCGCGCTGCCATCACTGCATGCTCTCAGCCAATGCCCATCCGGTCCACCGCAACCTCGATCAGGCTGCGTTGTCCGCGCCCACCTCGGTGCCGTATTTGCCCGGGTTGAACAGGGACGCCACCGCGCCGAGCAGCATCATCACCGCTGCTGCGATGAACACCACGGTCAGGCCGGAATGGAACGGCTCGGTGATCAGCTGCGGGAAGAACGTCTTTCCGGTCAGCACGTCGGCGTTCACCCCGGGATCCTGCAATGCACCGGACGGGGCCAGCAATTCGGCGATCGGGTTGTAGCCGAGGAACGCAGCGAACAGGCTGCCGACCGGAGGCAGGTTGGCGACGTCGTGCGCAACCGACTCCGACACGCCCTGCGCCTGCAGGCCACTGCTCATCGCCGACGGCAGGGTGTTGGCCAGCCCGATGATCATCAGCGAGAAGAAGACCCCGATCGACAGCGATGAGCCGGCGTTGAAGAACGTCGCCCGCACACCCGAAGCCGCGCCGCGCTGGGCGGCGGGCACGCTGGACATGATCGCCGCGGTGTTGGGTGCGGTGAAGATGCCGCCGCCGAGGCCGTTGAGGAAGACCAGGATGGCGAATACCCAGTAGTTGAAGTTCACCGGGATCATCACCAGCGCAACGAAGGTCGCCGCCATCAGCAACATGCCGCCGACCGTGAACGGCCGCGCGCCGAAGCGGTCGGACAATGAACCCGCGAGGGGTCCGGCCACCAGGAAGCCGAACGTGATCGGCAGCAGGTAGATGCCCGCCCACAGGGGCGTGGACTCGAAGCTGTACCCGTGCAACGGAAGCCAGATGCCCTGCAACCAGATGATCAGCATGAACTGCAGGCCGCCGCGACCCATCGAGGACATCAGCCCAGCCAGGTTGCCCATGCCGAACGAGGCGGATCGGAACAGCCTGATGTCGACCATCGGCGAGTCGACGTGCAGTTCGATGAAGCAGAACGCCACCAGCGACAGCAGGCCGAAGAGGATTGCGCCGAGGACATACGGGCTTGTCCACCCGGTGGTGGAGTCACCGTACGGCTGAATGCCGTAGGTGATGCCGGCGAGCAGCACCGTCAGTCCGAGACCGAAGGTCAGGGTGCCCGGCCAGTCGAGCCGGCCGGGCGTGCGGACGCCGAGTTCCTTCAGCGACCGGATGCTCCAGATGGTGCCGAGGATGCCGATGGGCACTCCAACCCAGAAGATCGCCTGCCAGTGGATCTCCGAAAGAACCCCACCGATCAGCAGGCCAAGGAACGACCCAGCGACGGCGGACACCATGTTGACGCCAAGCGCCATGCCGCGCTGGTTGGCGGGGAACGCGTCGGTCAAGATCGCCGACGACGAGGCCATCAGCATCGCGCCGCCGACACCCTGGATCACGCGCCAGCCGATCAGCCACAGGGCACCGCCGCCGAGGTGGAACGGGTCGAATGACAGCGCGACGGCGGCGAGGGTGAACACCACGAAACCGAGGTTGTAGATCTTCACCCGGCCGAACATGTCGCCGAGGCGGCCGAACGGGACGACCAGCACGGCGGTCACGACGAGGTAGCCCATCAGCATCCACAGCAGATAGCTCACATTGCCGGGCGCCAGGGGATTCAGGCCGATGCCACGGAAGATGGCGGGCAGCGAGATGAGCACGATCGACGCGTTGATGGTCGCCAGAAGCGTGCCCAGCGTCGTGTTGGACAGCACCACCCACTTGTAATGAGGGTGGTCGCGGTCCATCCGTTTGCGGCGGCTTGCGGTCTCGTCGGCGGCCGCATCCCCGGGTGCGGTCTTCTCAATCTCAGTCGTCATCAGCTTCGTTCTACGTATCGAAATAATTGAATCGCGCGCCTGCGCCCAAAACACATATGTTAGCTATACAAAACATCGCGAGGCAATTCGGATTCCTGCAGCTGCTCCTCAGAACCCAGTGCGGTACGTTGTGAGGCGTCCGCGCGGGAGCGCACACCGAGTGCGCTGAGAGGACGGCTGCGGCCGTCGACCGTATGAACCTGACCGGGTAATGCCGGCGTAGGGAGATGTCTAGATGGCTATGTTCAGCGACCGTTCCGAAGCCCCCGCGATCAGCCCTTCCGTTACAACGGGCCCGATCACGGGCAGTGTGAAGGTCTACCGCGAGCTCGCACCCGAGGCAGGTGGGGGGCGCGTGCCGTTCCGCAGGGTCCACCAGACCAACGGCGAGCACCTCGATCTGTACGACACCTCGGGCCCGTACACCGACCAGGCGGCCGTGATCGATCTCACCGCAGGCCTACCACCGCGTCCCGGCGTCCGGCGCGACCGCGGCACCCAGCTACAGCGTGCCCGCACCGGCGAAGTCACCGCCGAGATGGCATTCATCGCCGAACGCGAGGGGGTGCCCGGCGAGCTGGTGCGCGACGAGGTGGCCCGCGGCCGGGCGGTGATCCCGGCCAACCACAACCATCCCGAGTGCGAGCCCATGGTGATCGGCAAGGCCTTCGCGGTGAAGGTCAACGCCAACATCGGCAACTCGGCCGTCACCTCGTCGGTCGCCGAGGAGGTGGACAAGATGGTGTGGGCCACCCGATGGGGTGCCGACACCATCATGGATTTGTCCACCGGCCGCGACATCCACCTGACCCGGGAGTGGATCCTGCGCAACTCGCCCGTCCCGGTCGGCACGGTGCCGATGTATCAGGCATTGGAGAAGGTCAACGGTGACCCAACCGCGCTGACCTGGGAGGTCTACCGCGACACCGTGATCGAGCAGTGTGAGCAGGGCGTGGACTACATGACGGTGCACGCAGGGGTGCTGCTGCGCTACATCCCGCTGACGGTCAACCGGGTCACCGGCATCGTCAGCCGCGGCGGCTCGATCATGGCGGCGTGGTGCCTGGCCCACCACACCGAGTCGTTCCTCTACACCCACTTCGCCGAGCTATGCGAGATCCTGGCCCGCTACGACGTGACGTTCTCACTGGGCGACGGCCTGCGGCCAGGGTCGATCGCCGACGCCAACGACGAGGCGCAGTTCGCCGAGCTGCGCACGCTGGGCGAGCTGACCAAGATCGCGAAATCCCATGGCGTGCAGGTGATGATCGAGGGTCCTGGCCACGTGCCCATGCACAAGATCGTCGAGAACGTTCGCCTCGAGGAGGAGCTCTGCGAGGAGGCGCCGTTCTACACCCTCGGGCCGCTGGCCACCGACATCGCGCCGGCCTACGACCACGTCACCTCGGCGATCGGCGCGGCCATCATCGCGCAGGCCGGCACCGCGATGCTGTGCTACGTCACGCCCAAGGAGCACCTCGGCCTGCCGGACCGCAACGACGTCAAGGTCGGGGTGATCGCCTACAAGATCGCCGCCCACTCCGCGGACCTGGCCAAGGGCCACCCGCACGCCCAGCGGCGTGACGACGCATTGTCGAAGGCGCGCTTCGAGTTTCGCTGGCTCGACCAGTTCGCGCTGTCGTTGGACCCCGACACCGCCCGTGAGTTCCACGACGAGACGTTGCCCGCGACGCCGGCCAAGACGGCGCACTTCTGCTCGATGTGCGGCCCGAAGTTCTGCTCGATGCGCATCAGCCAGGACATCCGAGACACCTACTCCGATGAGATCGCACAGGGCATGGCCGAGAAATCCCGGGAGTTCGCCGATCACGGCAACCGCGTATATCTACCCTTGAGTTCGTGAAGTACCTTCCGCTGACCCCACCTGGCCAGACCCCGACCCGCGTGATGACGATCGCGGGCACCGACTCCGGAGGCGGCGCAGGCATCCAGGCCGACCTGCGCACGTTCGCGATGCTCGGCGTGCACGGCTGCGTCGCGGTCGCCGCGGTGACCGTGCAGAACTCTGTCGGGGTCAAGGGCTTTCACGAGATCCCGCTGGACGTCATCACCGGTCAGATCGAGGCGGTGGTCGAAGACATCGGCATCCAGGCCGCCAAGACCGGGATGCTCGCCTCGTCGGAGATCATCACCGCCGTCGCCGAGACCTGGCGCGGCCTGAATACCGACGCGCCGCTGGTGGTCGACCCGGTGTGCGCCTCGATGCACGGTGACCCGCTGTTGCACCCGTCGGCGCTGAATGCCCTTCGGACCGAACTGTTTCCGATCGCCACCCTGGTGACGCCGAACCTGGACGAGGTGCGGCTGATCACGGGAATGGAGGTCATCGATGCCGCCAGCCAGCGCGACGCGGCCATGGCCCTGCACGCGCTGGGGCCGCGGTGGGCGCTGGTCAAGGGCGGCCACCTGCGGTCGTCGTCGCACAGCGCCGACCTCTTATTCGACGGCACCGACTTCTACGAGTTCGACGCCGAGCGCATCGACACCGGTGACGATCACGGCGCGGGTGACACGTTGGCCGCCGCGACGGCGTGCGCGCTGGCGCACGGGTATTCGGTGCCAGATGCGGTGCAGTTCGCCAAGCAGTGGGTCACCGAATGTCTGCGCGCCGCTTACCCGTTGGGCCATGGTCACGGCCCCGTCTCCGCGCTCTTCCGGTTGGCCGAGTCGGATGGATCTTGACGCCATCGCGGGGATCGCGCACGAACCCGACGGCCATCCGGTCGGCGCCGTCGTGCTTACCCACGGCGCGGGCGGCAACCGGGAATCCCCGCTGCTGATCCGGCTGTGCGACGAGTGGGCCCGCCGCGGGTTCCTCGCGGTGCGCTACGACCTGCCGTACCGGCGGCGCAGGCCGAAGGGGCCGCCGTCGGGTTCGGCGGCAGGCGATCGCGCGGGCATCGCCGAGGCGGTGGAACTCGTCCGCAGCTTGACCGACGGCCCGGTGCTCGCCGGCGGCCACTCCTACGGCGGACGGCAGACCTCGATGGCGGTCGCCGACGACGGCGTCACCGTCGACGTGCTGACGCTGTTCTCCTACCCGCTGCACCCGCCCGGCAAGCCCGAGCGCGCCCGAACCGAGCACCTGCCGCGCATCTCGGCGCCGACGGTGTTCACGCACGGCACCGCCGACCCGTTCGGCACTCTCGACGAGTTGCGGCCTGCCGCCGCGCTGATCCCCGCCCCCACCGCGATCGTGGAGGTCACGGGCGCCCGCCACGATCTGGGCTCGAAGAAGTTGGACGTTCCTTCGCTGGCCGTCGACGCGGCGCTCAGTCCTGCTATCTTCCGGTGGTGACCTGGCCGCCCGGAGATCCGAACCAGCCCCAGGGGCAGCCCTACCAGCAGCCCCATCAACAGCCTTACCAGCAGCCCTATCAGCAGCCGGGGCCGCCACCACCCCCGCCGATGCCGTACCAGCAGGCGCCCTACGGCGACCCGTACGCGCAGCCCTACGCGGCGCCCCCGAAGAAGTCACGCAAGGGCTTGATCATCACGCTGGTCGTCGTCGGTGTCTTCCTGTTCGCGGGAGTCGCCGCGGCGGTCGTGGCGATTGCGATCATGGCCAAGGACAACGTCATCGCCACCGATCTGAAGGCCGGCGACTGCATCACCGAGGTGCCGACCAGCACCCGGGTGCTGACGGTTCCCACCGTCGACTGCAACCAGCCGCACGGCGGCGAGGTGTACACGGTGCTGACGATGCCCGACGGCGACTATCCGGGCGCGTCTGCCATCGACGAGTGGCAGAACAAGTGCCCCGAGGAGCTCCAGTCGTTCTCGCCGGAGGCAATGGCGGACGACTCGGTGGGAGTATTCGTGCTGTACCCGACGCAGGAGACCTGGGATCAGGGCGACCGCGCGGTCACGTGCATCGCGACCCTGGAGCCCAAGCGGGCAGGCTCGCTGAAGGGCTAAGCGGCACCTACCCGATACCCCTGGTACCGTCTACTCATGACTTCGGAGCGATTCGACGCGGTCATCGTGGGGGCCGGGTTTGCAGGGATCGGCGCGGCCATTCAGCTCAAGCGGCTGGGCTTCGACGACTTCGTCATCCTGGAACGCGAAGACGACCTCGGCGGTACCTGGTACGTCAACCACTATCCGGGGCTCGCCGTCGACGTGCCCACCACCACCTACTCCTACTTCTTCGAGCCGAACCCGAACTGGTCGCGGCTGTTCACGCCAGGCCCGGAGATCAAGCAGTACGCCGACGACGTCGCCGACAAGTACGACGTGCGCAGGCACATGCGGTTCAGCACCGTCGTCGAGGGCGCCCGTTGGGACGAAGAGGCCGACGTCTGGCGGGTCGCCCTGGCCGGTGGTGAGACGCTCACCGCGCGCTACCTGATCACGGCAACGGGCTTCCTGTCCCAGCCGAAGGTGCCCGAGATCCCGGGCATCGAGAGCTTCGCGGGCAAGGTCATCCACACCACCGACTGGGAGGACGACTACCCGCTCGAGGGCCGCCGGGTGGCCGTCATCGGCACCGGTGCCACCGCCGTGCAGCTCATCCCGCAGCTCGCCAAGAAGGTCGCCGACCTCACCGTCTACCAGCGCACCCCGATCTGGGTGGTGCCCAAGATCGACCTGCACTTCGGCGAACGCGCCAAGCGGCTGTTCGCCCGGGTTCCTTTGACCCAGCGCGCCATCCGCTGGCTGACCGACTCGATCTACGAAGTCATGATCAACACCGCGGTGATCCACCACCGGCACTTCCACCGGCTCAACGTCGCCGCGTCGGACCTGTCCAAGATGCACCGGTTCGCGTCGATCCGGGACAAGGAGCTGCGTCGCAGGCTGACGCCGGACTATGACTTCGGCTGCAAGCGGCCCACCTTCTCCAACGGCTACTACCGTGCGTTCACCAAACCGCACGTGCACCTGCAGGACAGCGGCATCGAACGCATCGAGGCGGACGGGATCGTCGCCTCCGACGGCACCAAGAACGTCATCGACACCTTGGTCCTGGCCACCGGCTTCGACCTGTGGGAAGCCAACTTCCCCGCGATCGAGGTCGTCGGGCGGGACGGGCGCAATCTCGGAAAGTGGTGGCGCGACACGCGTTTCCAGGCCTACCAGGGTGTCTCGATGCCGTACTTCCCGAACTACCTGAGCCTTGCCAGCCCGTACGCGTTCCTCGGTCTGAACTTCTTCAACACCATGGAATACCAGATGCGGCTGATGGACCGACTCCTCACCGAAGTGAAGCGGCGCGGCGCCACGACGTTCGAGGTGACCGAGGACGCCAACACCCGCTACCTGGACCGGATGACCGAACTGCTCGGCGACTCGCTGTTCACGATCGGCAATTGCGCGAGCGCGCGGTCCTACTACTTCAACCCCGCGGGCGAGCCCACCCTGCTGCGGCCGACGTCGACCGAGACCGCCATCAGGGAAGCTTCCGAATTTCCCCTGAGCGACTATCAGATTGCCTGATAAGTCTTCCCGCGTGACACCCGCAGGCACGTCTACACCAACGGCGGCATCGAAACCGCCCTCGGCCTGATCGGCTACGGCGCCTATCTGGCCGGCAACGCCGTTCGCAACCGGTAGCGCGCGCACAGTGGCCTGTCTGCGAATTGATCCGGCAGTGGGTCGCCGCGGTGTGGTGATCGATGCGGGCTGGACTACGACTGCGCTGGGGGCTGTGGAATCGGGCAATTCACGACCGTGAGTGCAGGCGAAGCGCGGGCGGCAGCCGACACGTCAATACGCAGACGGACCACCAGCGTGCGCGCACGTCCCCGATTTCGGGACGTTCGCCAGCTAATCTGCATCACGTGTCAGGTGTGGCCAGAGTTACTCATGAGGCTAGATCGTTGTCTCGTCGACGCGTCCTGCTCGGCCTCGTCGCCTCGGCGACGGTGATCGGAGCGGCACGATGCGGCATCGGAGGCGCGAGCCAGGCAGCACAGCCCGCTGTTGCACCGCCGCCACCGCCCGCCGCGCCGGCCTGGCCTGCCCTCGCGCCGCCACCACCGCCCGCCGCGCGGGTGCTCCTTCCCGGCGGCGGGGTGCTCAGCTCCCTGCCGGGTGACGGCGATCTACTGGCCATCACGCTCGACGACGGTGTCGACACCGAGGTGGTGCGTGCGTACGCCCAGCTCGCCAAGGACAGCGGAATTCGCCTCACCATGTTCGTGACCGGGGTCTTTCAGTCGTGGACCGAGAACCGGGACCTGCTCCTGCCATTGGTTGAGTCCGGCCAGATCCAGCTGGGCAATCACACCTGGCTGCACCACGACCTGACCAAGATGACGGGCGCGGCGGTGGCCGACGAACTGCGGCACACCGACCAATTCCTCAAGGACACCTTCGGCGTCGATGCGACGCCGTACTACCGGCCGCCGTACGGCGCCTACAACGACGCCGTCACGTCCGTTGCCGCCGATCTCGGGTACACCGTGGCCACGCTGTGGAACGGCACTCTCGGGGACGACGCGATCCTCACCCCTAGCGATATCATCGCCAATGCCGAGAAGTACTGCCTCCCACAGTCCATCGTGATCGGCCACCTCAACCACCCGCCCGTCACGAACGTCTACCACCAGATGATCGACCTCATCCACGCACGCAACCTGCGCACCGTCACCCTCGGCGACGTCTTCGTCAAACCCGAGGTGACCCGACTGACGTCGCCGTATCCGACCTGACCGGAGAGACCATGCCAGCGCTGGAACGCAGGCTCGGCACGGTGGACGCCGTCACCATCGGGCTGGGCTCGATGGTGGGTGCGGGCATCTTCGTCGCACTGGGCCCGGCGGCCGCAGCGGCAGGGACCGGCCTGCTCGCCGGGCTGGCCGTCGCGGCGATCGTCGCCTACTGCAATGCCACGTCGTCGGCACGGCTGGCGGCGCTCTACCCGCAGTCCGGCGGCACGTACGTGTACGGACGGGAACGGCTCGGGCCGTTCTGGGGCTATACCGCAGGCTGGAGCTTCGTGGTGGGCAAGACCGCATCGTGCGCGGCGATGGCGCTGACCGTCGGGGTCTATGCCTGGCCCGAGTACGCGCACGCCGTCGCGGTCGGGGCCGTGGTGGCGCTGACGGCGGTCAACGTCGTCGGCGTGCAGAAGTCAGCGCTTCTCACCCGCGTCATCGTGGCCGTGGTGCTTGCCGTCCTGGCCGCGGTCGTGGTCGTCGTTCTCGGCGGCGGCGACCTGGACCCCTCCCACCTGGCGTTCGGCGCCGACGTCAGCCCCGGTGGCGTGCTGCAGGCTGCCGGACTGTTGTTCTTCGCGTTCGCCGGTTACGCACGCATCGCCACCCTCGGCGAGGAGGTGCGCGACCCCGCCCGCACCATTCCCCGCGCCATCCGCCTCTCGCTGGGCCTGGCCCTGTTGGTGTACTCGGCGGTCGCGGTCACCGTGCTGGCCGAACTGGGTAGCACGACGCTGGCTGCGGCAACCGCACCACTGGCCGAGGCGGTGTCCGCGGCCGGGTACCCCGGGTTCGAACCGGTCGTCCGGGTCGGCGCCGCCGTGGCCGCGCTCGGTTCACTGCTGGCGCTCATCCTCGGCGTGTCTCGCACCACGCTGGCGATGGCGCGCGATCGGTACCTCCCCCATCGACTCGCGGCGGTGCATCCCCGGTTCAACAGTCCGCACCGCGCCGAGCTCGCGGTCGGCGTCGTGGTGGCCGTGCTCGCCGCGGTGGTCGACGTGCGCGGCGCCATCGGCTTCTCGTCGTTCGCGGTGCTGGTGTACTACGCCATCGCCAACGCCTCGGCGATGACCCTGCGCGGCAAGGCGATTCCGGTGGCCGGCCTGGTGGGCTGCGTCGTGTTGGCGTTCTCGTTGCCGGTCTCGTCGGTGCTGGCCGGTGCCGCTGTCGTGGTGATCGGCGCCGCCGCGTACGCGCTTCATCGCCCACGGCTGGCGGGTTAGCCGCACATGGTGTTCAGTTCGATTCTGTGATCTCACTGACCTGGAAGCCCGTCCCGTCCGACGCTGCGGTGGTCGCACCGGATGAACGGCTGAGCTGGCCACGCACCATCGGCATCGGCGCCCAGCACGTCGTCGCCATGTTCGGCGCCACGTTCCTGGTGCCGGTGCTGACCGGGTTCCCGCCCACCACGACGCTGCTGTTCTCGGGCATCGGCACGGTGCTGTTCCTGATCATCACCGGCAACCGGCTGCCGAGCTACCTCGGGTCGAGCTTCTCGGTCATCGCTCCGGTGACGGCGGCGGTGGCGTCGAACGGAGCCGGAAGCGCGCTGGGCGGTTTGGTGGCCGTCGGCGTGCTGCTGATCATCATCGGGGCCGTCGTGCACCTGGTCGGCACGCATTGGCTGGACGTGATCCTTCCGCCCATCGTGACCGGAGCCATCGTCGCGCTGATCGGCTTCAACCTGGCGCCCGCCGCGAAGACCAACTTCGAGAAGGGCCCGCTGGTCGGCGTCGTCACCCTCGTTCTGCTCGTCGCGGCCCTGGCGTACTTCCGCGGCATCATCGGGCGGCTGGCGATCTTCGTGGCCGTCGTCCTCGGTTATCTGTTGGCGCTGGTCCTCGGTGACGTCGACACCTCGGCGATCGGGGCGGCACCCTGGATCGGCCTGCCGGAGTTCCAGGCGCCGACGGTCACGTGGTCGGTGCTGCCGTTGTTCCTGCCTGCCGTCATTGCGCTGATCGCCGAGAACATCGGGCACGTCAAGTCGGTCGGCCAGATGACCGGCACCGACACCGATCCGCTCATAGGCCGCGCGCTGGCCGCCGATGGGGTGGCGACGACACTGGCTGGGTTCGGCGGCGGTTCGGCCACCACCACCTATGCCGAGAACATCGGCGTCATGGCTGCCACTCGGGTGTACTCCACCGCCGCGTACTGGGTCGCCGCGGCGGTGGCCATCGGGTTGTCGCTGTGCCCAAAGGTCGGGGCGACGATCTCCGCGATCCCACCGGGCGTCCTCGGCGGCGCCACGATCGTGTTGTACGGCCTGGTGGGCGTGCTCGGCGTGCGCATCTGGCTGACCAATCACGTCGACTTCAGCCTGCCCATCAACCAGATGACCGCGGCCATCGCCCTGATCATCGGCATCGCCGACTTCACCTGGCAGGCAGGGTCATTGACGTTCACCGGGATCGCGCTGGGCTCGATCGCCGCACTGCTCGTCTACCACGGCATGCGGCTGCTGGGCTGGCGCGCCAGAACGGCGGAGGCGCAGCCAACTGGCGAGTCGACGAAGACAAACGCCGATTCACCCACCGGGAGCACCACCGGGGGCGACAATGACGGCGGGCCGGCCTAGCAAGAGGAAGTGCGTGATGAAGAAGCTGACAGCAGCGCTGTTGATGACGATGATGGCGGTTGCGCCGTTCGTCGTCATACCGGCGGCGAACGCCGACATTTGCGCGGGCGCACACGGACGACATGTCGGGGTGGGTGGCTGCACCAACGTCGTCGGTGACGTCGCGACCGGCGTGGCCATCGCGGCGGCCACCGACCCGTACATTCCCGGCGAGATACCGTGCTACACGGTAGAGGGCGTGCCGTACTACACACCTCCCGGCGACCCCTGCTAACTGAATCAGGTTACGCCGCAATACCTTCCGAACAGACTCTGCGACTCCTCGACGTGCTTGTTAACATCGGGCTACCCGAGTTCAACATGACACGTCAGGCCGCTCAGGCAGGGAAACGGACACCTCCGGGACAGGAGTGCTCCGTTTTCGCCCGAGAGGAATGCCCATGAGCGAGTTTTGCGTACCCGCCGTCGACATCAGTCCGTATGTCACCGGCGGCACCCCTGACGAACTGGCTGCTGTGGCCGCAGCCATCGACATCGCGTGCCGAGAAGTGGGTTTCATCCAGATCCACGGCCACGGCATCGATCCGACCGTCAGCTCGGGTCTGGCCGAGGCGATGGATGCGTTCTTCGCCCTGCCGATGGATGACAAGAAGTCGTGGCGCCGGCCGGCATCGGAGAACCGCGGTTACACGCCACCGAACTCGGAGTCGCTGAGCCTGAGCCTCGGCGTCGAATCGGCCAGCCGGATGAACGACTTCTTCGAGGCCTACAACGTCGGCCGGTCCGTCCACGACTACCCCGACGTGCCCGCCGACGTCGCGCACCACTATGCGCCGAACACCTGGCCAGCCATCGACGGTTTCGAGGACGAGGTGAGCGCCTACTTCGCCGAGGCGGAACGCGTCGCGATCACCATGACGACGATCTTCGCCGACGCGCTCAGGCTCCCGAGCGATTTCTTCAGCGACCTGACCGACCACTCGATCAACGTGCTGCGGATGAACAACTACGCGCTGCCCGAAGGCACCCACGTCCGCCTCGACGGCGACTTGACCGGAATGGGCGAGCACACCGACTACGGCGTCGTCACCGTCCTGTGGGCCGACCAGGTGCGTGGCCTTCAGGTCCTTGGCAGCGGCGGGATCTGGCACGACGTCAGCCCCGAAGACGGTGCGCTGCTGATCAACCTGGGGGATCTCACCGCACGTCTGACCAACGAGCGCTGGATGTCGACGCTGCACCGGGTCAAGCCGCCGGTCGTCGACGGCACCATCCAGCGCCGCCGGTCTGCGGCGTTCTTCCACGACGCCAACGCCGACGCGGTGATTGGCCCGCTCGAATCGTGCATCGACGGCGACCGCCCGGCGCTGTACGCCCCGGTCACCGTGGACGAGCACGTACGAGCCAAGCTGGCCGGCTCGCGCGTCGGCGTCCGCAATGAGGCCGCCGCACGTGAGAGCGCGCGAGTGCTGGAGTCCCGGCGCTAGCCAAAGACGTTACCCCGCAGACGTATTCCCAATGCGGGATTCAGAGCGGTGGTGCGATCGCGTCGTGATCGGCGGTGAATGTGTCCAGGTAGTCGATGTGTTCGTTCGTCGGGGACGTTGACCACCGCTACAAGGACTGTGTTGGCCGAACCAATGGACCGGCTGGGAGACTCCACGTCAAGGGCGGGAGGGCGCCACTGGCACGTACCGAAACCCGAACGCCGTTGAACGTTGAATTGCGCCCGAGTCGGGGCAGCACCGCGTACTTTCGTTGCACGAATCGCCTCGGAGCTCCTAGAAGTGGACCCGCGGAGCCCGTACCTATTGGAGCGCGCAATGGCATCATCACACAGCTACAGACTTCTCCAGATCGCGCTCGTCGTGTTCGGCGCGGTGATGATCCTTCTCTATCCGCTCGCCGTGGTGTGGCCGTCTGGGTGGGCTTGGCATCCCGGCGCTCCTTACCAGTCCGACTACTTCATGATGATCGTTGGCCTGTACGTGACGTTGGGCCTCTTCCTCTGGAACGCGGCGCGACGTCCTGAGGCCAACATCAGCCTGATCTGGTTCGCCGTCTGCTCGAGCGTCGTGCACGCAGCAATAATGGCGGTGCAATCCTTCGGCGGCGGCCACCATCACATGGGACACCTCCGGGGAGACGTCCCGGCGCTGCTTCTCGTGGCCATCGTGTTGCCGGTCCTCATGCGGTCTTCCGGCTTGAAGCAACCACCTCCCGACCGACGCACCAACCCCGTCGCCGGTGGATGACCGCGGCGCCAGGGGTGGCCGCTCCGCACCGTTGTTCCGGCTTACCAAGAATCCTTCAAGGCGTCCGGCGCAAGCTTCATGCGACCACCGCATCTTGCGGTAGAAAATCGATGTAGGCGAGGGCAGCATGGCAAAGGTTACTGACCCGGATGGCGTGCAGTGGTCGGTGAGTCGTTAATGGTTTTTTGGGCTGCCTTCTTGGATGGATGGCACCAGCGACCTTGGGTTGATTCTATTTGCCGTATGGCCTTTCTGGCTGATTGCGCATTGGCTCGGGTTGCCGTGGGTGATAGTGATCAACCGCGCCGGAACCGCGATGGGCACTGAGGAGGTGCGCGGCTGGGTCAAGTCGGAGCGGCGCGTCCAGGAAATCGCTCAATCGGCGGCCGCTGGCACATGGCAGCTCTGGTCGAGGCACCCCGTTGCTCGTCCGACGCGTCCGAGGCAACCCAAACATCAAGCCTGACAGCAATCTCGTCGTGGGCCTGCCCGAGATCCCCGGCGTCGAGATGATGGCTTGCCGAGCGGATCCGGCGCTGCGGGGTGTCACCGCCCAGGCCCACTGCCAGCTCGACCAGTTCGGCCGCGGCGGCGGGCGCTTCTCGCATGCGGGCCATCTCGGCGGCCTCATCGAGCGAATGCAGCGTGGCGTGGTCACCGACGGTCGCGGCCAGGGCCAGGTGCCTGGCCGCAGGCTCGGGTTCCTCGACGACCTCGGCCAATCGCCGATGCATTGCGCGGCGCCGCGCCAGGGCCGCGTCGGCGTAGACGCCCCTGGCCAACAACGGGTGGGTGAATCGCACCCGGTTGCCGGACCAGCGCACCGTACGTTCGGCCGTGCTGGAGGCGGCCGACAGATCTAGGCGCCCTCCAGCACCGCCGCCGGACCGCGGTTCATCAACTGGCGGGCCACGATGATTCGCTGGATCTCGCTGGCGCCCTCCCAGATCCGTTCGACGCGGAGCTCGCGATACATCCGCTCGGCCACGTTCTCCCTCATGTAGCCGCGGCCGCCGAAGATCTGCACGGCGCGGTCGGCGACCCGGCCGGCCATCTCGGAGCAGTACAGCTTGGCCATCGACGCCTGCGCGTGCAGGGTCTTGCGGTCGGTGCCCGCGTCGATCGAGCGCGCCACCTCGTAGAGCATCGTGCGGGCGGCGAACAGTTCGGTGGCGCTGTCGGCGAGCATGCCCGCCACCAACTGATGCTCGCCGAGCGGCCTGCCGTCGACCACCCGCTCCCTGGCGAACGAGGTGACCTCGCCGATCAGGCGTTGGGCGGCACCGACGCAGCGCGCCGCCACCATCAACCGCTCGAACCGGAACCAGTCCTGGGTGAAGGTCATGCCCTCGCCCTCGGCGCCCACCAGGTTCTGCACAGGAACCCGCACGCCGTTGAACGCCACGATCGGGTGCTCGTCGGCAATGTGATGCGAATAGTGCGGCGTGCGAACGACTTCCATACCGGGCCAGGGCAGGTCCACGACGAGCAGGACGTGCTCGCCGTCGTACTCGCCACCCACCAATCTGGCCTGGACGAACAGGTAGTCGGCAAGGTTGTACGACGTGACGTGCCACTTGACGCCGTCGATCACGTATTCGTCGCCGTCCCGGCGGGCGGTCGCCTGCAGCGCCGAGACGTCGGATCCGGCGAACTCCTCGGTGATGGCGTACGCCTCGTGCTTCTCGCCGCGTACGGCGGGCAGCAGCCACCGCTCGCGCTGATAGTCGGTCGCCACGTCGGCCCACCACTGCGGCGGCGTGTGCATCGCCCAGGCCAGCCCGTTGGTCGCCCTGCCGCACTGCTCCTGCACCAGGACCTGCTGCAACGCCGTGCACCCCGGACCCCCGACCGAGGTCGGCATGTTGGTGGCGTAGAGGCCCAATTCGATTGCCCTGGCGTGGTGTTCGGCGGCAACCTCCTTGGTCAACACGCCGCCTGCCATCTCGACCTCGACCTCGAGCGGGATCACCGAGTCGACGAATCCGCGCGCCGCCTCCTGGATACGCCGATCGTCCGCCGTCAGTCCGTACATCCGGGCACCTCGATCCTCGCCGACCTCTTGACTGAGCGTTCAGTCTATGTCACGGTCTCGTACTATGACCAGTTCCACCAAGGCCGACGTGGTGGTGGTCGGCGGGGGCACGGTCGGTGCCTGGACGGCCGTTCTGCTCGCCGAAGGCGGCGTGCGCAACGTCGTCCTGCTCGAAGCGAGCACGCTCGGCGACGGGGCCAGCAGCCGCGCCGCGGGCATGGTGCGCGCACAGGGCGGCACCGAGACCGCCATCCGATTGGGCCTGCGTTCCCAGGAGTTCTACGCCGCCAGCGGTGAGCGCTTCCCGCTCGACTGCGGCTTCAGAGCGCAGGGATATCTGATGCCGTGCTTCACCCCGGCCGAAGTGCAACAGGCCCACGACCGCATCGCCCTGCAGCGCGAGCTCGGCCTCGACGTCGAGTGGCTCAGTGGCGACGACCTCGACGCACGGCACACCGGCCTGGCGCAGGGCGTCACGATGGGCGCCTCGTTCGCTGCGGGCGACGGCTACATCGACGCCCCGCGAAACGTGTTGGCCTACACCGCTGCCCTCACCGCACACGGCATCGACGTTCGGGAGCGTTGTGCCTTCACCGGCCTGCGCACCCGGGGCGGCCGCGTGGTCGGCGTCGACACGTCGGCGGGCCCGATCGACGCCGACCGGGTGGTGCTCACCGGGGGGCCGCAACTCGCCGACGTGGGCAACCGCGCCGGCGCCCGCATCCCGGCCGGCGGCACCCGCCACCAGGTCGTGGTGACCGCCGCCCCGCCCGACCTCGACATCTACGAACTGCCGATGGTGTTCGATGTGACCTCCGGAATCTATTGGCGGCCAGGCGAATCCGGCGGTGTGCTGTGGGGCATGAGCAACCCCGACGAGCCGCCGGGGGTAGCCGTCGACTTCGACGACGAGTACTACCTCAAGGCGCGGGACCGGATCGAGCACCTGTTCCCCGCCGTCGCGGGCCTCGGACTGCGACGGTCCTGGGCCGCGACGATCGACTACACCCCCGATCACCTGCCGATCCTGGGGCCGTTGCTCACCGACGACGGACCGGTCGAGGGCACGGTGGTGGCCAGCGCCGCCGGACACGGCATGATGTGGGGCCCGGCGGTGGCCCAGGTGGCCGCCGACCTGACCACGACGGGTGCGTGCGCCTGGCTGGACCTGACCGACCTCGGCCTGGACCGCTTCGACGCCGACGGCAACAGTCGCGTTGCACCCGAACCGATCTCGCTCCCCTTCCCGGAGAGCGTCACCAACGAGAGGATCAACTCGTGACCCATGCGGTACTCACCCCGATCATCGCCAAGGCCGCCGACGCCGAGCTGGAGGACTGGGGCCCGCTGGACGAAGCGACCGGCGAGGAGATGGCCACCCACGGGGTCGAGCTGTGGGTGGACGGCGGGTCCTCGGCGGGCATCTGGCAGTGCGCTCCCGGTCCGTCACGGTGGACGCTGGAGACCAACGAGGTCATCTACCTCGTCGCAGGCCGAATGACCGTGACGCCCGATGGCGGTGAACCGGCGCAGATCGGGGTCGGCGACATGGCGGTGTTCCCGAAGGGCTGGACCGGCACCTGGGAGCTGCACGAAACCGTGCGGAAGGCCTACTCGATCTTCTAGCTCAATCCGGTGGCAGACCGCCGTCGTCGAGAAATCGCGTCCACGCTGGCGGCGAGAAGCAGAACGCCACCGGTGACCAGGAAGTTGATGTAGGACGACTGATTCAGCAGACCGAGGCCGTTGGCGATGGTCGCGACCACTACGCCACCGATCACCGCGTCGAGCGCTCGGCCCTTGCCGCCGAACAGGCTGGTGCCGCCGATCACCGCGGCGCCGACCGCATACAGCAGGACGTTGCCCGCGCCCGAGGACGCGGACACCTTGCCGCCGTATGACGCTGCGATGATCCCGCTCAGTGCGGCCAGCGACGAACACACCACGAAGACCGACATCCGGATTCGGTCGACGTTGACGCCCGCGCGCCGTGCTGCCTCCGCGTTGCCACCAACGGCGTAGATGTGCCTGCCATATGAGGTGCGAGTCAGCACGAACGTCAACACGATGAGCAGCACCCCGACCATCGGCAGAACGTAGGGGATGCCGCGGATCTCGATGTTCGGGTTGACGCTGCGGTTCAGGCTCAGCAGGTAGGTGACCCCGAGGGTCACCGCGGCGACGCCGACGATGCGGGCGACCACCACCCCGAACGGTGCATGGTGCAGCCCTGCCGCGACCTTGCTGCGGTGCCGGTACAGCTCCAGACCGGCGTATCCGACGACGACCAAAAGCGCGCAGGCCCAGCCCGCCGTCACGGGGAGGTTGTCGATGGTGATGCCCCGGATCACCGGATCATCCACCCGGACCGACCCGCCCTCACCGATGAGCTTGAGCGTAACCCCTTGCAACCCAAGGAAGAACGCAAGAGTCACCACGAATGACGGGATGCCCAGCTTCGCCCTCAGCAGTCCGATCGCCAGCCCGATCAGCGCTCCGCAGACCACCCCGGCCAGCACCGCAGCCCACCACGGCCAACCGTGACTGGTGATGGCGAGTGCCATCGCGCAAGCCGAGACGCCGCCGGCGACGCCGGCGGACAGGTCGATGTCGCCGAGCAACAGAACGAAGACCAGCCCCATCGCGAGCACGCAGATCGAGCCGGCCTGCGTCACCAGGTTGGCCAGGTTGAGCGCCGACATGAACCGCTCGTTCGCCAGCCCGAACACGACGAAGAGCACGACGAGACCGAGAACCGCGGGCAGCGACCCCATGTCACCGCCGCGCACCCGCTGGAGGTAGCCGCGCGCGGCATCGCGGAACGTCTCGTCGGAGTGGGTATCGGCCGCAAAGTCCGAATCGGCGAGTTCGGTTTTGACGGGGGCCATTTCGCGGTCCTTCACATCGATTGGGCGGCTTCGGCCGGCGCAAGGCCGAGGCTGCCGGAGCGACCGGCGGTGATCAGCTCGACCACCTGACCGTGGGTGACCTCGGACGCCTTCACCTCGGCCGCCACCCGGCCGAGGTACAACGCGCAGATCCGGTCGGCCACCTCGAACACATCGACCATGTTGTGCGAGATCAGCACCACGCCAAGACCCTGATCGGCCAGCCGGCGCACCAGATCGATCACCTGCCGGGTCTGCGCCACTCCCAGTGCGGCCGTTGGCTCGTCGAGCAGGACCACCCTGGAGTTCCACAGCACACACTTGGCGATCGCGACGGTCTGGCGCTGGCCGCCGGACAGGCTGGAGACGGCTTGGCGCACGGACTTCACCGTCCGTACCGACAGCGACGCCAGGGCCTCCCTGGCCATCGTCTCCATCCGGGCCTCATCGAGCACACCGCGGTGTTTGAGCTCACGGCCGAGGAACATGTTGGAGACGATGTCGAGGTTGTCGCACAACGCGAGGTCCTGGTAGACGACCTCGACACCAAGGGCGGCAACGTCGTTGGGCCCGTGCACCGAGACCGGCTTGCCCTCGAACAGGTAGGTACCGCTGTCGATCGGATGGATCCCCGCGATCGCCTTCACCAACGTCGACTTGCCGGCGCCGTTGTCGCCCACCAACGCGGTCACCTCGCCGGGATAGACCTGGAAGTCCACGTCGTGCAGAACGTGCACGACGCCGAAGCTCTTGTTGACTCCCTGGAGTTCGAGGATGGGCGCGATCTCGGGGACCACCTCTGCGGTCATCGGCCGGTCAGAGCCCCGCTGCGGTGCACATCGCCGCGAACTGGCCGGTGCACACCTCGTCCTTGGCCTGACCGCCGTCCTTGAAGACGACGTCGACGTTGTCCTTCGTGATCGACTTCGGGATCAGGAGCACCGACGGAACGTCCCGGTTGCCCTTGTCGTCGCGCGAGGTGGCGTCGGTGCTCACGGACTCGCCCTTCACTAGCGCGATTGCCGCCTTGGCGAGCGCGCCGGCTTCCTCCTTCGCGGACTTGTAGACGGTCACGCACTGCGTTCCGGCAAGGACGTTCTGCAGACCCTCGACGGTGGCATCCTGACCCGTGACCGGCACCTGCCCGGCGCGCTTGTTCTTCTCCAGGATCGAGATGACCGATCCGGCAAGCCCGTCGTTCGCGGCGTAGACGCCGTCGATCTTCCCGTCGGCCGCGGTGTACATCTGCTCGAAGATGGTGACCGCCTTGTCGTTGTCCCAATCCGGCACCGCCTGCTCACCGACGACCTTGATGCTCGGGGTCTTGTCGATCGCCGAGTGTGCACCGCTGGTGAACAGGGTGGCGTTGTTGTCGGTAGGAGAACCGTTGAGGAACACCACGTTCGCGGGTTTCCCGGCCAGGCAGTCGACCAGGCCCTGGCCCTGGAGTTCGCCGACCTTGGTGTTGTCGAACGAGATGTAGACATCGGCCCCACCACCGAGGGTGAGCCGGTCGTAGTCGATGGTCTTGACGCCCTGGCTGGCCGCCTTCTGCTGAATGGCGGCGCCGCTGTCGGAGTCGAGGTTCACGATGGCCAGCACGGTCACCCCGTCGGCGATCATGCCGTCGGCGATGGTCGCCATGGTGTCCGCCGAACCCTCGGCGTTCTGGATCGTGTACTGCACGCCCGCGGCCTTGAAGGCCTCCTCGAGCGCAGGCCGGTCCTTGGACTCCCATCGGACCGACGACTTCGTGTCGGGCAGGATCACCCCGATCTTGCCCTGCGGCTGGTTACCCCCGCCCCCGCCACCGCTGCCTTTGTCGCTGCTACACCCGGACAGGGCCAGCCCCGCTCCGATGATCACGGCGAACACAAGAGATCCCAGTCGCTTCATGGAGATCGCTCCCAACCTTCCCGATTTGTTGTTTCGGACAACATATAGCGTGACGCACATCACGTCTAGGCCATGAATAGGGGTCAGCGAGCGCCCAAGAGATGCTCGAGAGCCAGCTGGTTCAGCCGCACGAAACCGAATCCCTTTGCACCGAAAGAGGATTCGGCATTGAAATCCTCGTACGCGGACCGATCGGCCAGCAGGTCCCGGTAGGTCTCACCCGGGTCGAGGGTCGGACGCCGCAGCTCGTCGACCCGTGTGGCCGCCATGGCGTCGGCAACCTCGGGATCGGCGCG
This sequence comes from Mycobacterium sp., assembly GCF_032162105.1. Lineage (GTDB taxonomy): Bacteria > Actinomycetota > Actinomycetes > Mycobacteriales > Mycobacteriaceae > Mycobacterium. The sequence continues at coordinate 37,353 of NZ_JAVRPS010000098.1, forward strand.
AAACGCCGCGGCCGAGACCCACACGCCCGCAACGTCCTCGGTGCGGCTGGGCTTGTAGTCGAAATGGCGGGCGGGACCAAGTCGTCAGCGGCCGGAATGCCGGACTCGAGAACGGACATCTCCGCCTCCCTGAAGGGTAGATTTGTTCAGGAGCCGAACATATGATGTGCCCCACGCCACTGTCAAGGGAGGAGAGGCGTGGATCGCACCGCGAGGATCGGAACCAGCACGGACGACGTCCGCCGGCGCAACCTGTCCGGTGTGCTCACCCTCGTCCACCGCCAGCGCGCCATGAGCCGCGCGGAGCTGACCCGCCGAACGGGGCTGTCGCGATCGACGGTCAAGGCCCTCGTCGAAGAGTTGGTCGAACACGGTCTGGTCGAGGAGGCGCAACCCACGGCATCCACCCAGGTCGGCCGCCCGAGTCTGGTGGTGCGACCACTGGGCCGTAGGCTGGCCGTCGCGGTGAACCCCGACATCGATTCCGTAACAATCGGTTTGGTGAGCCTGGGCGGGTCGGTTCTCGAGGTGACCAGGCGCACCACCACCGGCGTCCCGACCGTGGAGCAGACCGTAAACCTTGCGGCCGAGACGATTCAGCAGATGCGGCGGCAGCTCCCGCCCGACCGTGGCGTCGTCGCGATCGGCGTCGCCGTTCCCGGTCTGGTGCACGCGGCCGGTTCCATGGTCCGGCTGGCGACCCACCTGGATTGGCAGAACGCCGAGATCGGTCAAATGCTCAGCGCAGCAACCCAACTACCGACGTTCGCGGCCAACGACGCCAACCTCGGCGCGGTCGCCGAGCACATCTTCGGTCGCCATGCGAACGCCGAGCACATGATCTACGTCAACGGCGGCGCGGGCGGCATCGGTGCCGGGGTGGTGGTCGCCGGTGAACTCCTCGACGGTGCGGCCGGTTACGCCGGTGAACTCGGCCATACCTACGTGGGTGGCATGGACACCTGTCACTGCGGGTTGATCGGCTGCCTCGAGACGCAGGTCAGCCAGGCCCAGACCTACGACAACGAATTCAGTGTGGTTGCGAAAACCCTTGACCGCCAAGCACAGTATCTCGGCATCGCGCTCGGCAACGCGGTCAACATGCTGAATCCCAATCTGATCGTGCTCGGCGGATTTCTCCGGGTCTTTCCCTCGCTGGCAGGCGACGCGCTCAACGACGCGGTCAGGCGGCACAGTCTGCGCGCACCCCACGATCTGGTGCGAGTCGTGCCGGCCAGCCTGGGATCAGAGACGCTGATGATCGGCGCCGCCGAGTTGGCGTTCGCGCCCTTACTCGCCGACCCTGCCGCGCACTACCAGCAGCGCATCGACGGCGACCACGCCGTCGGCTGACGCGATCACCGGATTCGCCTCGAGAGCGTCGATGCCGTCGCCGAGTTCGGTTGCCATGGTGGAGAACGCGACGATCACGTCGGCCAACGCGGTCAGATCGGCCGGCGCGCCGCCGCGCCACCCGGCCAACAGCGCCCGGATGCGCATCCCGTCGAGTAGTCGCATCGCGCCCGCTCGCGACAGCGGTGGAAGGGCCACCGCCCGGTCGTCCAGCAGTTCGACCAACGTGCCGCCCGCCGCGACCACCAGCAGCGGACCAAAGGCCGGGTCTCGCACCACGCCGACGGAGATCTCGACCCCTTCGGCGATCATCGGTTGCACGGTGACGGCGGGTCCCAGCCGCTGCGTCATCTCCGTGTACTCCGCGCGCAGCGAATCTTCATCGGCGATCCCGAGCGCGACGCCCCCCACGTCGCTCTTGTGCTCGGCGCCCAGCGTCTTCATCGCGACGGGATAGCCGATCTCGCGACCGGCCGCCACCGCCTCCTCCAGCGACCCCGCGGCACGCGACCGCGCCACCGGGACGCCGTAGTCGGCCAGCAGATCGAAGGCCGCGCTCGGATCCCCATCGGCCAGTCGGCGCAGCCAGCGGTCGCGTCGAGCCTGATCGGCAGCGGGGTCGGAATGGTCGGTGGGCAGCGGCCACGCGGCCAGGTGGCCGAGCGCCGCCAGCCCACTGCTCACGCCCTCGAGCACCGCAATGCCGTTGTCGCGCAACCGCTCCGCGGTGGCCCGGTCGATGGCTGACGGGATCGAGGTCAGCACGGCGAGCGGAGCGTTCGTATCGGTCGCGACGTCCAGTGCCGCATCCGCGTAGGCGGTGTCACCGTCGAACTCGGTGACCAGGTCGACCGCCAGCGCGGTGACGGCCACCGAGGGGTCGTCGGCGATCACCCGCAAGCAGGCTCGGAACAGCCCACGGGGATCAGCGCCGGTACCCCAGACATCCAGCGGGTTGGTGGCGAACAGGCCATCGTCGAGCAATCCCTCGACGGCCTGCACCGTGGGGTCGGACAGTGCCGCGAAGTCCACGCCAAGCGCATGGGCCAGGTCGGCGGTGAGCGCGCGTTCGGCACCCGAGTCGTGAACCGTCGCGATACCCTTCGTCCCGCGCTTCGCGCGCCGTCCGGTCGAGAACAGCTCGATCGTGTCGGCGAACTCGGCAAGGTCGCGCACCCGGATGGCGCCGACCGCGTCGCAGAACGCATGCCAGCCGGCGTCCGCACCGGCCAGCGCACCGGAGTGCGCTTCGACCATGGCGCGACCGGTCGGTGACCCGCCGACGGGCAGGATCACCACGGGCACATTGCGTTCGGTGGCACGAAGCAGCACCCGTCGCAGCCGGGGCGCTGCCCGTGGAGTCTCCATCAAGAGCGCCACCAGCCTGGTACCCGGGTCGTCGAGCGCGTAGTCGACGTAATCGGCAGTGTCGGTGACGAGTTCCTGGCCCGACGACACCGCGAGCCGGTACCCGAACCCGCGCCGGGAGCGCAGCAGCGTCGAGAAGGCCGATCCGGAATGGGTGACGAGGCTGACTCCGCCGGACGGCAGCGGATCGGGTTCCAGGTAGCCCAATGCACGCACGCCGAGAACGTTGTTGACGAACCCCATGCAGCCCGCGCCGCACACCGCCATACCGCCTGCCGACGCGACGGCGGCGACCTTGTCGCGAAGTCCGTGCGCCGCACCGAAGAGCACGGCGGACCGCACCCCGGCGTCGGCGGCCGCCTCCAGCTGGCCGATCAGCGCGCTGTCGGGCACGCCGAGCAGCACCAGGTCGATGGGTTCGTCCAGATCGGCCAGGGATGGCGCGCAGGGCAGTTCGCCGATCCGGTCGTAACGCGGATTCACCAGATGCATTCGCGCCGAGCTGCGTTGCGCTTCGATGACCATCCGCTCACCGAAGCTGTTCGACTTCGCGCTGGCGCCGACCACCGCCACCGAACGTGCGCCGAGCATGGCGGCGACCGCCGCCCGGCGTGCGGCGTCCATCGGCTAGGACCGACGGCCCAGCGCGCGGAGGCCGCGGCGACCGGCCTTCTTCTTGTCGGCCAGTGCCGCCTTGGCGGCCTGCCAGCCGGGGATGCCGCACACGCCGCCGCCTGCGTGGGTGGCCGAGCTGCCGTTGTAGAGGCCGGCGATCGGGGTGCGGTAGTCGGCGAAGCCCGGCGCAGGCCGCATGTGGAAGAGCTGCTCCAGCGAGAGCTCCCCGTGGAAGATGTTGCCGCCGATCAGCCCGTACTCCTGCTCCATCTTTTGCGGTCCGACGACGTCGCGGTGCGTGATCGACGCCTTGAAGCCGGGCGCCACCTGGTCGTAGGTGTCGATGACCCGGTCGGCGTAGGCGTCGAGCTCCTCGGTGTGCGGCGCGTTCGCCCAATCTGCGGGGCACCACTGGGTGAACAGCGACATGATGTGCGTGCCATCGGGATTCAGCGTCTTGTCCAAGGTCGTTGGGATGACCCCGTCGCTGAACGGCAGCGTAGCGGGCTTGCCGACTCGGGCCTCCTGGAAGGCTGCCTCGAGGTACTCCATCGTCGGCGCCATCTCAATCGAGCCGGTGAGGTGTTCGGCCATTCCGGAACTCGGGTTGGCGGTGAAACTGGGCAGCTCGGACAGTGCGACGTTGATTTTCACCACACCGCTGCGCGTCTTCCAGTGCTCGATGTCGCCAACGAAATCCTCGGGGAGTTCATCATGCGAAAGGTGGTCGAGGAACGCGATCTTCGGGTGCAACGTGGTGACCACCGATGGGGCCGTGATCTCTTCGCCATTCTCGAGGACGACCCCGCGGACCTGACCACCACGCGTCAGCACACGGGAAACCTTGGCGTTGGTGCGGATCTCGGCGCCGAAGCTGCGCGCGGACTTCGCGATGGCCTCCGACACGCCACCCATGCCACCCTCCGGATACCCCCAGCTGCCGAGCTGGCCGTCTCCGACGTCACCGATCGAGTGGTGGGCCATCACGTATGCAGTGCCGGGTTCGCACGGTCCGGCCCAGGTGCCGATGATGCCGTTGACCGCCATCAGACCTTTGACTTGCGGTGATTCGAACCAGTCGTCGAGCAGATCGGCGATGCTCATGGTCAGCAGCCGCGTGATGTCCGCGGTCAGGCGTGGAGTGATGCTGCTGCGCAGCGGCCAGGCCAGCTTGGCAAGGTCGAGCAGGTCCGACGGCCGCTTCGAGCCGATGTTCGGAGGCACCTGGGTGAGCAGCGGGCCCATCACCTCGGCGATTCCCTCGATCCAGGCGTAGTACTCGGGCAACGCGTCCGCGTCCTTCTTCGAGAACTTGGCGAGCTGCTCGTGGGTGCGCGCCGGGTCGTCCTCGTAGATGATCAGCGAGCCGCCCTCCGGAAAGGCCTGGTAGGACGGGCCCATCGGGTGCACCTTGTAGCCGTGTCGCTCCAGGCCGAGCTCGCGGACGATGGTGGCCGGCATCAGGCTCATCACATAGGACAGCCGGGTCACGCGAAGATGGGGCGCGTCCTCCCACGGGGACTCGGTGGTGGCCGCGCCGCCGAGGCTGCCCCGCGACTCCAGCACCAGGGTCTTGGCGCCCGACCGGGCCAGATACGCCGCCGAGACCAATCCATTGTGGCCGCCGCCGATCACGATCGCGTCATACGAATTCGACATGGAGGGACCTCTCTCACCCGGGCTTCTCGCCCATCCTGACTGACTGTTCAATCTAATCAAGTGTTAGGCTATAGACAAGTAGCACCGCTGCCAGCACGAGGGAGAAACGCAGACGACATGGCCGACCCCGCGCCCGCGACCGAGAACAACGAGGCCCGCCGTACCGAGATGCTGCGCGCCGCAGCCGAGCTGATCTGCGAGCGCGGCTTCGGCGAGACGCGCATCGCCGACGTGGCGAAGCGTGCGGGAGTGAGCTCGGCTCTGGTCATCTACTACTTCGGCACCAGGGACCGGCTGCTGGTCGACGCGCTGCGCCACTCGGAGGAGTCGTTCTACGAGGCCGCCGAGAAGATGCTCGCCGAGGTCACCTCGCTGCGCGAGCGACTGTCGCTGCTGATCAAGTGGACGTGTGTTCCCCAGACGGACAACGAGATTCCCGGCGCGTGGGGATTATGGTTCGACCTGTGGGCCCAAGCCTTCCGGCATGACGAGGTGAAGGCGGGCAGGGTCGAACTGGACGCCCGCTGGCGCCGCATGATCGTGGACGCCATCAAGTCGGCGGAGGCGTCGGACGAACTCGACGTCGAGGTCGACGCCCGGTTGTTCGCGCTGGAGTTCAGCGCGCTGCTCGACGGCCTGTCGATACAGGTGGCGCTGGCCGATCCCGAAGTCGACTCCGACGTGGCCTACAAGATCGCGATGCGGTTCGCCGAACGCGAACTCAACCTTCCGTCGACGACGAAACGACGAGCGCGTTCTCGACCACGGGGTCGGTGACCGGCTGCGCACTGCTGCGGTGCAGCACTCGCACCGCGTCGTGTGTGCAGACACAAGTGACGGCCGCACCCGGCTGATGGGCCACCGAGCCCGGCCCCCACGTGTTGGGCACCTCGACGATCAACGCGGACGGAGCGCCGACGTCGACGTGTACCTGGGTGTATGAGCCGAGGTAGACCACTGCGGACACCGTGCCACCGATCGCGTTGTGCCCGTTGCTCACCGGTGTACCCGCGTCCTGCAACGTGATCCGCTCCGGCCTGATCACGATGGCCGCGGGACCCGTGCGCGCTGACTCGTCGACCGCCGCGCCGAGGCGGGTGTCCATCGCCGAACACACCGCCGACGATCCGGACAGTTCGAGCACGTCGGCGTCGAAGATGTTGGCCGCCCCCAGGAAACCGGCCACGAACGTGGTGGCAGGCGCCGAGTATATCTCCTGCGGAGGGCCGACCTGTTCGACGCGGCCCTCGGCGAGCACGGCGATCCGGTCGCTCATGGTGAGCGCTTCCTCTTGATCGTGGGTCACGTAGACGAACGTGATGCCCACCTCGCGTTGGACGGCGCGCAGTTCGAGCTGTAACTGCTTGCGCAGCTTGGCATCCAACGCACCGAGCGGTTCGTCGAGCAGCAACACGCGCGGCCGCAATACCAGGGCCCTGGCCAGCGCGACTCGCTGCTGCTGGCCGCCCGACAGCTGAGCCGGGCGGCGCTTGGCGAACTTGCCCATCTGCATCAGGTCGAGTGCCTCACCAACCCGGCGCTTGGTCTCGTCCCGCGACGTCTTCTGATACCTCAGTCCGAACGCGACGTTGTCCCAGACCGTCATGAACGGAAACAGCGCATAGGTCTGGAAGACGGTGTTCACCGGGCGGCGGTGCGGCGGATCGCCCGCGACGTCACGGCCGTCGAGTTCGATGCGTCCGGAGTCCGGCTTCTCGAACCCGGCAATCATGCGCAGCGTGGTCGTCTTCCCGCATCCCGATGCGCCAAGCAGCGAGTAGAACTGCCCAGCGGGGATGTCGAGGTCGATGCCCGTCACCGCGGGCACCCCGTCGAAGGACTTGACCAGCTCGACCAGCCGGATCTCCCCGCCGGTCACGGGCGGCCGTTCAGTTCGCCACCGCGGCCGCGAAGCGGGCGAAGTTGGCCGCGAACCGGTCGACGTCGTCGCGGTCGTGCTGTACGGACAACAGCCATTGCTCCACCTTCCCCCATGGCGGGAGGAATACCCCACCGTTGTGCTGCACGAGCCAGTGCAGGTGGCCCAACCTGGCGTCGATCTGAAGGAAGTCGCGGAACTCACGCACCCTGTCCCGCCTGAACGTCACGCAGCCCTTGGCGCCGATCGAGACGACGTGCCACTCGTACCCGTGTTCGGCGATGACGCCCTCCAGCGCGGAGCGAAGGCGGGCGCCGTTGGCGTCGAGTCGACGGTAGGACTCGGGGGTGAGCACCTCGGCCAGGGTGGCTCGGGTGGCCGCCATCGCCAGCGGGTTGCCGTTGAACGTGCCGACCTGCTCGTAGCGGCCGTCGGAGATCGCCGACATCACGTCCGTCGTGCCGCCGATCGCGGCGACCGAGATGCCGCCACCCAAAGCCTTTGCCAGACATACCATGTCGGGCGCCACGCCCGACGATGCGGTGACACCACCGGGCCCGGTGGTGAAGCCCGTCTTCACTTCGTCGAAGATCAGCAGGGCGCCGACCCGGTGGACGAGGTCGCGGATGGCGGCCAGATAGCCGCCGTCGGGCAGGATGATGCCGGCGTTCATCATCACGGGCTCGAGGATCATCGCGGCCACCTGACCGCGGTGTTCGGCGAGCGCACGGGCCACGGCGTCGACGTCGTTGAACGGCACGACGACCACCAGGTCGCGGATCGCGGCGGGAATGCCAGAGTTACCCGGCACGCCGATGGGATGGTCGCGGGGCCCGATCTCGTCGACGTCCGGCAGTACCGACACCTGCACCGAGTCGTGGTGTCCGTGGTAGCAGCCCTCGACCTTGATGATGAGGTCGCGCCCGGTCAGCGCGCGGGCCAGATGGACGGCGTCCATGGTGGCCTCGGTGCCGGAGTTGGCGAACCGCCACAGCGGCAGGTCGAACCGGCGGGACAGCTCAGCGGCGATCCAGATGGCGTCCTCCGTGGGCTGGGCGAAGTGGGTGCCACGCCGGACCCGGTCGCTGACGGCGGCCACGATCGCCGGATGGGCATGTCCCGCAATGGAAGCGCCGTAGCCGCCGTGCATGTCGACGTACTCCGTACCGTCGACGTCGTACACCTTGGAGCCTGCGCCGTGACTCATCCAGACGGCCTGCGGCTCGGCGATCTGCCAGTTGGAGGTCGCGCCTCCTGCGAGGTGCTCGCGGGCAAGCGCGATCAGTTCGGTACTGCGGGGCTGACGCCGAAGGAACACCTGCTCCTCGTCGGCGATCAACTGGCCGACCGCGTCGGACACGGGACTCTCGATCACCGTTGAGGACACGGTGAAACCTCCACTCTCCAGCGGTTGAATTTTCCTCGCGCAAGCGTTCGTCAGCGGTTGACTGAGCATTCAGTCTATGTGATAGTCCTAACACCGACAAGACGCGAACCTTCCGGGGAGGCCCAGATGCCAGTGCCCAACAGACCCGGCCCGAACCGTCGAGAGTTCCTTCAGCGCGCCGCGATTCTCGCCGCCGCCGCACCCACGCTCGGGGCCTTCCTGGCGGCTTGCTCGAAGCCCGGACCGACATCGTCGGGTCCCAGCCTGACGATCGCGAAGCCGGACAGTCCGGTCAAGTGGCCGATCGCGGACGACAACAAACCCATCGGCGACAACCTCCCGCCCGAGAAGGGCGCGACGCTCAAGATCTACAACTACGCCGACTACCTCAGCCCGCAGGCCATCAAGGCCTTCGAGGACAAGCACGGCATCAAGGTCGAGGTGTCGACGTTCAACGACGGCGACGAGGCGATCACCAAGCTGCGCAGCGGGGTCGACTTCGACATCTACAACGCCAACTACACCGAGATCAGCCGGCTGGTGACCGGTGACCTGGTGCGCCCGCTCAACCACAGCTACATCCCCAACATCTCCAACGTGTGGCCGACCTTCACCGACCCCTGGTACGACCAGGGCTGGCAGTACACCGTGCCGTACACCATCTACACCACGGGAATGGGTTGGCGCACCGACCAAGTGCCGGCCGACATCGGTAAACTGAGCAATCCCTATGCCACGCTGTGGGATCCGGCCTACAAGGACAAGACCGCGATCATCGACGACTTCCACACCGCGATGGCGATGGTGCTGCTGAAGCAGGGCATCACCGATGTCAATACGTCGTCGGAGGCCGACCTGAAGATGGTCGGCGACCAGCTCTCCGCTCTGGTGAAGGCAACGTCGCCCAAGGTCACCATCACGATGTACAGCGACATGCCCGCCGGGCAGATCGGGCTGTCCCAGATGTGGTCGGGCGACATCATCAACGCGCAGAACTACCTTCCCGAGGGTGTCGGGACCGAGATCCTGCGGTACTGGTTCCCCGAGGACGGCAAGGGCCTGGTGGACAACGACATGCTGGTCACGCTCAAGGGCGGGAAGAACCCGGTGCTGGCCCACCTGTTCCTCAACCACATGCTCGACCCCGCGGTCGCCAAGGAGAACTTCTCGGCGATCGGATACCAGCCGCCGCAGAACTCCATCACCGCGGATTCGCTGGTGGCCGAGGAGTTCATCCCCGAGAACCTGCGGTCCGCGATCGTCAAACCGGAGTACTTCGACGCAGGCTACCGGACACTGGAACTCGACGCGGACAACGACGCCGCCTGGCACAACGTCTGGAACGCGTTCAACGCCGGCGGGTCCTGACCACGGTGTTGCGGTCGCGCCAACCCACCAACCGACTGTGGACCGTACTGGCCGCACCGGGTATCGGCTGGCTGGCGCTGTTCTTCCTCGCGCCGCTCTACGTGGTGCTGGCGATCGTGTTCGGTCAGCGGGACCCGGTGTTCCGTACCGCGGTTCCGGTGTGGAATCCGTTGCAGTGGGACCCCACCCAGTTCACCTACGTGCTCACGCGCATCGGCCCCGATGGCGTCTACTTCCCGGCGCTGGTACGCACGGTCGTCTACGTCGCGGCGGCGAGCATTCTGTGCCTGTGCATCGCGTTCCCGGTGGCCTACTACGTATCCCGGCTGGCCGGTAGGCACAAGGGCCTGCTCATCGCGCTGTTGATCGCACCGTTCTGGATCAGCTACATGATGCGAATGCTGGCCTGGGTCAACCTTCTTCAGAACGACGGCCTGCTCAACCGGATCCTGCGATTCGGCGGCCTGTTCGACGTCAACGTGGACTGGCTGACCGGTCAGCCGGTCGTCGTGGTCCTGGGTCTGGCTTACGGCTACGTCCCTTACATGATCCTGCCGTTGTACGCAGGGCTGGACCGGCTCTCCCAATCGATGCTGGAGGCCTCCAGAGACCTCGGCGCCAACCGGGTGTCGTCGTTCCTTCGGGTGACGCTGCCGATGTGCAGGCCGACCATTCTCGCCGCCGTCCTGCTTACCTGCCTGCCGATGCTCGGCGACTACTTCACCAACGATCTGCTGTCCGCATCGCCCAAGACGGCGATGGTCGGAAACCTCATCAACGACAGCGTGCAGGCCCCCGGCCAGACCGGGCAGGCGGGGGCGTTCGTCATGTTGGTGCTGATCGCCACGGTGCTGCCGATGGTCTACTACGTCCGGGTCACGCTGCGCGGCGACGAGGTTCGAACATGACGGCCGAAACCAATCCCCGGGTCGCTACGCTCCTGCCCTCCGGAATGGCTGCCGTGCGCGGCCCGATCGGTTGGTACCGCGATCCATGGCGACGACCCCGAGTGCTGGCCGGCATCACGATCGCCTACCTGGTGTGGTCACTGCTGCCGGTGCTCATCGCAATCATGTTCTCCTTCAACGACGGCCGCTCCCGAACCAATTGGCAGGGCTTCTCGTTTCGCTGGTACTGGGGCGATCAGACGAAGTCGGTCTGGCACGACGCCTCGCTGCACACCGCGCTCCTGCAGACGCTCAAGCTCGGACTGATCGCCACCCTGATCGCCGTCCCCCTCGGAGTGTTGTTCGCGATCGGGATCGACCGGTGGCGGGGTCGCCTGCCCTCGGGTGCGAACGTGCTGATGCTGATCTCGTTCGTCATCCCGGAGGTGCTGCTCGCCGTCGCGTTGCTGTTCGTCGTGACATCGCTGGCGCTGCCCTTCGGGCTGGGCACCTCCGCACAGGTAGTCGGTCTGGTGACGTATCAGGTGGCCTACCCGGCGGTGCTGGTGCGCGCGCGGCTGGCCACCATCGGACCGCAATACGAAGAGGCGGCAATGGATCTCGGCGCCTCACAGCTTGGCGCGCTGCGGCGGATCACGCTCCCGATGCTGATGCCAGCGATCTTCGCCAGCACCGTGCTGGTCTTCGCCGACGTGATCGATGACTTCGTGTTGGTCCGCTATCTCTCCAACGGGTCCGCGACGGAACCGGTATCGGTGAAGATCTACAACACCGCGCGCGCCGCACCCACCCCGGCACTCAACGCACTGGCCACCCTGCTGCTGCTGGCCGCGTTCGCCGCAGTGGTCATCGGCTATCTCGTGTTCCGCCGGATGACCCGAAACGACGAAGCGACCAGCCGCGGCATCGCCGCCTTCGCCGGGGAGGCCTAGTTCGCTGACCCGACCTGGCTTGCCAGGATCGCGGGGTTCAGACAGGCCCGGATGTACGACATGCGGTCGCCGGCAACCTCATACACGGCCATGTACTCCTGGTTCAGCGTTGCGCCGACGCGGGTGAAGCCCCAGTCGGGCACCGCGTTGGCGAGCGTGCCCGTCAGTCGCCCATGGACGGCGCATTGCGCGGCGCCGTCGTCGTCGTCGTCGTCGACGACGACGACGAAGAACGGACCACGCAGGACCTCGAGTCGCAGATCGGGGAACGCGTACCACATCCCGTCGAACACACCGAGAAACTCGTCGGCACCGTGAAAGACGATGTCCGGCACCATGTCGTCGTCGAACACCACATCCCCGGCGACGACTCCCGCTAGACGGTCTCGGTCGTGGCCGTTCAACGCCGCGTAGTACCGGTCGAGAACGTGTCGAATCGCTTGCCTGTCCATGAACAACCTTCCTAGCGATGGGGCCTCAGCCAGGTGCGGCCGCGGCGACGAGTCGGTCGGCAAGCTCGGCCGGATGCGACAGCATGGCCATGTGCCCGCCGGGGGTGACCTCGGGTTCGATCCCGAGTCGGTCGGCGACGACCCCGCGCATGAACTCCTCAGGGAAGAAGCGGTCGTCACGGAAGAGCACGAATCGGGTAGGGAGCACGGGGAGGGCGGCCGCGGGCCACGGCTTCTCCGACGGCGTATCCGACTGAGCGCGTTCGACTTCCTCACCGATCACCGCCGCGTCGACTCCGTTGTAGAACAGTGCGTCCATGTCGTCGGGGTCGTATCCGCCCGCCGCTGCCGCGGTGCGCTGTGCAGCACCGCACCCGGTGGCACTCCACCAGTCGCCCGGCCGTTCGCCCGGGCGGGGGATCATCGCCGAGACGTAGATCAGTGCGGACGCATCGACCCGCGTGCAGGCGAGCGGTCCGGTGAAACCACCGAAGGAATGGGCAACCACGATCGGCCGCTCGCCGTCGTCGCGATGCTGCGTGGCGACGGCATCGGCGTAGGCATCCAGGTCGGCCGAATCGTCGTCGCAGGGCAGGTCAACAGCGATACCCCGGTGTCCGCGGTCGGCCAACTCGGCCACCAGGAACCGCCAGTACGACGGATCGGAACCCCCACCGGGTACCAGCAAGAAGGTGGTCATGTCGTCACGCTCCCCCTGTAGACCAATCCGACTCGGCGCAGTAGCCTGACTGTATGTTCAAACAGCACGGTCCGGCGCCGGTTCCCGCCGACGACCTCGCCGCTGCGCTCGCGCCGTTCGGCCGGTCACGCATGCTGCCGCGGGCAGCCTACGTCGACCCCGCGGTGTTCGAATGGGAACGGCGCAACATCTTCTCGGGCTGGATCTGCGTCGGACACGCGGGCGATCTCGACGGCGTCGGCATGCAGCGCGCTGTGGGCAACGGCGCCGACGGGGTGCTGTTGGTGCACGGCGACGACGGCGTGATCCGGGCATTCGCGAACACCTGCCGACACCGCGGCCACGAGCTGCTGGGGTGTGGCGCCACGGCCAAGCGCCGCACCATCGTCTGCCCCTACCACTCCTGGTCGTACCGCCTCGACGGTCGGGTGCGCAACGCCCCCGGCTTCTCCGACGTCGACGGGTTCGAGCCGGATGAGTTCGGGCTGGCCGAACTGCGGCTGGTCAACTGGCACGGCTGGCTGTTCGCCGACCCGAGCGGAGAGGACGCCGACTTCACCGACCACGTCGCCGGACTCGAAGAGGTGGTGGGCCCCTACCGTCCCGAGGACCTGACGATCGTCGCCAGGCACTCCTACGAGCTCGCCACCAACTGGAAGGTGATCGCCGAGAACTACCAGGAGTGCTATCACTGCTCGACGATTCACCCCGAACTGTCCCGGATCAGCCCGCCGACCAGCGGGGAGAACCTCGAGCTCGCCGGTTCCTGGATGGGCGGCTGGATGTCGATCATCGACAGCGCCGAGACCATGTCACTGACGGGCAAGAGCGGCGGCGTGGCCATCAAGGGCCTCTCCGAGCACGAGCTGCGCAGCGTGATGTACCTGGTCGGCTATCCCAACCTGCTCGTCAGCCTGCACCCCGACTACGTGATGACCCATCTCATGACGCCGCTGGCGGTCGACCGGACACACGTGGAATGCGGCTGGGCATTCCCGAAAGACGTTGCCGCCCAACCAGATTTCGATCCCTCCTACGCCGTGGACTTCTGGGATCTGACGAACAAGCAGGACTGGGCGGCGTGCGAGTCCGTGCAGCGCGGACTGAGCTCACCGCACGCCAGGCCAGGCCCGCTGGCACCCGACGAGGACGGCGTCTACCAGTTCGTCACCCGTGTTGCCCGGTCGTACCAGGGCCGAAATCCCGATTCTGCTGATGCGTCGGCATGACGGTCACCGTCGAGGTCTCGACTGACGTCGCAACGGTGGTTTCGACCGAGGTCGCAACCGTCGTCTGAATGTCCGTCTCGGTGTTGGTGACCGTGCCCGGCGCTACCGTCTCGGTCTGGACGGGCGCGGGCGCTCCGCCTCCGCCGCCACCCGAGGAATGCTCA